>NZ_VCKY01000209.1 GCF_005889735.1 Nonomuraea turkmeniaca | reverse complement strand
CGCGCGGGTCGCATCCGGGCTGGCCGAGGTGGAGCGCTGGCTGGCAGACCAGGTGCGCCAAGGTTTGGCGGGGGCCGCCGAGCATGACTGGGACGGCCTGGCCAAGCGCCTCGTCGACGCCCAGGCCCCAGGGGTGGCGGGCATCGTCTCCAGGCTCGCGCGGGTGCGGGCGGAGGACGACTGGCCGGGGCGGCTCCTGGAGGAGTACGCCCTGATCAACCTGCTCGCCGTCGCGTACCGGCGGCGAGCCGGGCTGCCCGGTCCACTGGCCCAGACGGTCCTGATCCGCACCGGCTTCCCCGTCACCAGGGAAGAGGTGCTGGCCGGGCCCGCGGTGCGCGACCAGTGGGACGTGCTGGGCGGGCGCGACGAGCCACAGGACCGGCTGACGGCCCGCCGCGTCTGGCTGCGTGGCCGCCGCACCGGCCGACCGGCCCTGATCCTCTCCTTCGCCCCCCAGGGCCAGCCCTTGGACGCCTCCCTCGTCACGGGCACCACCATCGACGCCGACGTGACCTTCTATCCCGGCGCGGCCCCGCTGCGCGCCCTGGTCGCCACCCGCTACGGCACCGTCCCGGCGACCCAGCTCGCCGCCGGGCGTGGCGCCGGACCCGCGGGGTTGTCGCCGGAGGAGGCGCTGGACGAGGTGGCCAGGGCGCTCGCCGAGGATCCGTGGACGGAGTCCTGGCCGCTCGTGCTGACAGGGGTGGTCCCCGAACGGACCTCGCTCGGCGGGCTCCCGCTGCACCCCAGGTCCCGTGACCCATGGCGGCTGATCGCCGTCTCGGGCGGACACCCGCTCACGGTGGCCGCCGAATGGACGCCACAATGCCTGCGCCCCCTGACCGCGTGGGACGACGACGGAGCTGCGGTGATCTTGTGATGAGCACGTGGGAGGAGCTGGCGTCGGCGGCGCTCGTGGGCACCGACCGCAGGCCATACGACGGCGTCCTGCTCGAGGACGCGGCCGTCGAAGTGGCCAGGCGGCGGGCCGGGCGGCGGGCCGGGCGGCGACCGGCCGAGGTGATGCCGCCGGCGCTCACATCCGAGGAGGAGGGCCCGGCCGGCGATCATAGTGACCAACGCCATGCTGCCGCAGCACTCCGGCGCCCGGCCGAGCGCGAAGAGCGCCCCGCTGTCGCCAGGCGCGCGGCCGAGCGCCTCGTCAGGATCATGGGCGGCGAGCACGAGAGGTTGCTGCCCGAATGGCTGGCCGCGGCGGCGGGGACCGGTCGCAGGGTGCCTCCTTACGTGCTGCCCGAGCTGCTCGAACGCGGCCGCCGTGACCGCTCCATCCGCGTTCACCTCGGTGTGCTCGCCGGGCAGCGCGGCAGGTGGCTGGCCGGGCACAACTCCGCGTGGGCCTACCTGCTGGAGGAGCCGACGGGCGAGACGTGGGAGCTGGGTGGCGCGGCCGACCGGCGCGCGCACCTGCGCGCGCTCAGGGCGGCCGACCCGGCCGAGGCCAGGCGGCTGCTGGAGAGCACGTGGGAGCGTGAGACGCCCGACGACCGGGCCGAGTTCGTGGAGGTGCTGGCCGACGGGCTGAGCATGGACGACGAGCCGTTCCTGGAGTCGGCCCTGGACGACCGCCGCAGGGAGGTGCGTCAATCCGCTGCCAACCTCCTCGCCCGTCTCCCCGGCTCGCGCCTGTCCCGGCGCATGGCCGAGCGGGTGCGGGCGTGCGTGACCATCGCCGGAAATGTCATCACCATCGAGGCCCCCCGCGCATGCGACAAGGCCATGGAACGCGACGGCGTCCGTGCCAAACCGCCCCGGGGCCTGGGGGAGCGAGCGTGGTGGCTCCAGCAGGTCATCGCCCGCGCGCCGCTCGCGGTGTGGGGCCACCCGCCCGGCCGGCTGCTCCGGATGAAGATCCCCGACTGGGACGCCGACGTCAAGGCCGCCTGGGTACGCGCCGCCGTGCTGCAGAAGGACCCCGAGTGGGCGCGGGCGATGTTCGGGTGGGACCCGATCGCGGACCTCCTGGAGTCGCTGCCGCCCGACGAGCAGCAGGAGCTCGCCGCCGATTTCGTCCGCGAGCACGACCTGGACAGCCAGCTCATCATGGTCCTGGGCGGGGTGTCGTCCCATTGGCGTGAGGGGCTGGCCACGGCCGTCCTCCGCAAGATCGTGAAGGTGGCCGCCACCCAGCCGTGGAACCTCGGCGAGCTGGTCAAGCTGGCCGGCGAGCACATCGACCCGGCCCTGTTCCCGCTGGCCGAGAGCTACTCGCCGGTCGAGTCGATCCAGCAGGTCGCCGCGCTGCTGCGGTTCCGTGCCGACATGTACCGAGAATTGAAGGAGACCCCGTGACCGTTCTGCGCCCGCACGCGGAGGACCAATACGCCGAGGAGCTGGCCCTCCTGGCCAAGGACGACGACCGGCACCGGCCGCCGGGGTGGAAGTTGTCGCCGTGGGCCGTCACCACGTACATCCTGGGCGACGGCGACCGCGTCACCCCCAAATACGTCGGTGCGCGCCGCATCGTCGAGGTCGCCGTCGCCACGCTGGCGACCGACCGCGCGCTGTTGCTGCTCGGCGTGCCCGGCACCGCCAAGACGTGGTTGTCGGAGCACTTGGCCGCCGCCATCAGCGGCGACTCGACGCTGCTCGTGCAGGGCACCGCCGGCACCGCCGAGGAGGCCATCAGGTACGGCTGGAACTACGCCAGACTGCTGGCCGAGGGCCCCTCGATCGAGGCGCTGACGCCGTCGCCGGTGATGCGGGCGATGGCCGAGGGCCGCATCGCCCGCGTCGAGGAGCTGACCCGCATGCCGTCCGACGTACAGGACGCCCTGATCACCGTCCTGTCGGAGAAGACGCTGCCGATCCCCGAGCTCAACCGCGAGGTGCAGGCCGAGCGCGGCTTCAACGTCATCGCCACCGCCAACGACCGCGATCGGGGCGTCAACGAGCTGTCCAGCGCGCTGCGCCGCCGCTTCAACACCGTGGTGCTGCCGGTCCCGGCCACCGCCGAGGAGGAGCTGGACATCGTGGCCCGCCGCGTCACCCAGCTCGGCCGGGCGCTGGAGCTGCCCCAGACCACGACTGGCCTGGAGGAGATCCGGCGGGTGGTGACGGTGTTCAGGGAGCTGCGCATGGGAGTCACCGAGGACGGCCGCACCAAGGTGAAGTCGCCCAGCGGGACCCTGTCCACGGCCGAGGCGATCTCGGTCCTCACCAGCGGCATCGCGTTGGCCGCCCACTTCGGCGACGGCGTCCTGCGCCCGTCCGACGTGGCCGCCGGGATCGTGGGGGCCGTGGTGCAGGAGCCGGTGTCGGACCGCGTGGTGTGGCGCGAATACCTGGAGACCGTGGTGCGGGAGCGCTCGGACTGGCGGGACTTCTACCGTGCGTGCCGCGAGATCTCATGAGCGGCACGTCCGTGTTCGTGCTCGGGGTGCGGCACCACGGGCCGGGGTCGGCGCGGGCCGTGCGGGCCGAGCTGGAGCGGATCCAGCCTGACGCGATCCTCATCGAGGGCCCGCCCGAGGCCGACTCGCTCGTCTCGCTCGCCCCGGACCTGGAGCCGCCCGTCGCGCTGCTCGCCCACGTGCCGGGCGCGCCCGCCAACGCCGCCTTCTGGCCGTTCGCGGGGTTCTCGCCGGAGTGGCAGGCCATCATGTACGGCACGTCCGCCGGCGTCCCCGTCCGCTTCTGCGACCTGCCCGCGGCTCATTCGCTGGCCGACCGGGCCGATGACGAGGTCCCGGACATGAGAGCCGACCCGATCGGCTCGCTCGCCGCGGCCGCCGGATACGACGACCCCGAACGCTGGTGGGAGGACGTCGTCGAGCACCGCGGCGACACCTTTTCCAGCCCATCCCACCAGGCCCCCTGGTTCGAAGTGATCGCCGAGGCCATGGCCGCCGTGCGCGAGGGGTATGAGCCGGACGAGCGGGAGGCCAGGCGCGAGGCGCACATGCGCAAGACTCTCCGCGCCACGCTCAAGCAGGGCTACGGCAGGATCGCGGTGGTCTGCGGGGCGTGGCACGTGCCGGCGCTCGCCGGGCCGCTGCCGTCCGCGACGGCGGACAGCGCGCTGCTGCGCGGGCTGCCGAAGGTGAAGGCCGAGCTGACCTGGGTGCCGTGGACGTACGGGCGGCTGGCCTCGTGGAGCGGCTACGGTGCGGGGATCACGTCGCCGGGCTGGTACCACCACCTGTTCACCGCACCCGACCGGCCCGTGGAGCGGTGGCTGGGCGAGGCCGCGGCGGTGCTGCGCGACGAAGGGCTGGCGGTGTCGTCCGCCCACGTCATCGAGTCCGTACGCCTCGCCGGCAGCCTCGCCACGCTACGCGGACGCCCGCTGGCGGGGTTGAGTGAGGTCACCGAGGCGGCCAGGGCCGTGTTGTGCGAAGGCGACGACCTGGCCGTGGAGCTGATCCAGCGGCGCATGGTCGTGGGCGACCGGCTGGGCCACGTCTCCGACGGCACGCCGATGGTGCCACTCCAGCGTGACCTGCGCGAGCAGCAGCGGCGGCTGAGGCTCAAGCCGGAGGCGCTCGACCGTGAGATCGACCTCGACCTGCGCAAGCCCCTCGACCTCGATCGCAGCCATCTGCTGCACCGGTTGCGGCTGCTCGGCGTCGGCTGGGGCACGCCGGGGCAGGCGCGGGGCAAGGGGACGTTCAGGGAGACGTGGACGCTGCGGTGGCGGCCGGAGCACGATCTCGCCCTCATCGAGCACGCCGCCCTGGGCACCACCGTCAACACCGCCGCCGCGCGGCGGGCCAGGGACCTGGCGGGCGCGCCGGCGGCGGCGCTGGCGGATCTGACGTCGCTGGTCGAGCAGTGCCTGCTCGCCGACCTGCCGGAGGCACTGCCCGAGGTGCTGGCGGCGCTGTCGGCCAAGGCGGCGCTCGACACCGACGTCACCCACCTGATGGCGGCCTTGCCCGCGATGGTGCGCGCTCACCGGTACGGCGACGTGCGCGGCACCTCGGCCGAGGGGCTGGCGGTGATCGTGCGCTCGATGCTGGACCGGATCTGCGTCGGGCTGCCGGTGGCGGTGACGGCTCTGGACGACGAGGCGGCCGCCGGCCTGCTCAAGCACATGGACGCGGTGCACGTGGCCGTCGCCCTCCTCACCGAGGTTCCAGGAGGGGCCGTCGCGGCGCCGAGAGACCGGTGGCTGGCCACCTTGCGTGGCATCAGCGACCGGCCGGACCTGCACGGGCTGATCGAAGGGCGGCTGACCAGGATCCTGCTCGACTCGGGCGAGCTCCAGGACGCAGGTGACCGCATGTCCCGGGCCATGTCCAGGGGTCAGACACCGGCCAGGGCGGCGGCCTGGGTCGAGGGGTTCCTGGCCGGGGGCGGGCTGCTGCTGGTGCACGACCCGCGCCTGCTGGCCCTGGTCGACGGCTGGGTCACCGGGCTGTCCGGTGACCAGTTCACCGACGTGCTGCCGTTGTTGCGCCGTACGTTCGGGAGCTTCGCCCCACCGGAGCGCCGGGCCATCGGGGAGCGCGTCCGCTCGGCCGGGCGCGCGGAAGCGGAAGAGGAGCAGGACGTGGACGAACGCCGCGCGGCGGCGGCCGTCGCCACCGTGCGGGCGATCCTCGGGAAGGCGGGCGGATGAGCGACGATGAGCGGATGCGCAGGTGGCGGCTGGTGCTGGGCGGCGGGGACGCCGACGGCACCGGGTGCGGGCTGCAGGGCGCGGACGTGCGGATGGACGCGGCCCTGGCCGCCGTCTACGACCAGGGCGGCAAAGAGGGCGGGCTGGGCGCGTCGGCGCCGCGGGTGGCGCGCTGGCTGGGTGACATCAGGACCTACTTCCCGTCCACGGTCGTCCAGGTCATGCAGAAGGACGCGATCGAGAAGCTCAATCTCACCAGGCTCCTGCTGGAGCCCGAGATGCTCGAGGCGGTGGAGCCCGACGTGCACCTGGTCGGCACCCTGCTGGCGCTCAACAAGATCATGCCCGACCAGGCCCGCGAGTCGGCCAGGGCGGTCGTGCGCAAGGTGGTGGCGGAGCTCGAACGCAGGCTCGCGCAGAAGACCAGGGCGGCCGTGACGGGCGCGCTCGACCGCGCGGCGAGGACACACCGCCCCAAGCGGGTGGCCGACATCGACTGGGACCGGACGATCAGGGCGAACCTCAAGAATTACCTGCCGGAGCGCAACACCGTCGTCCCGTCGCGGCTCGTCGGCTACGCCCGCAGGCAGCGGTCGGTGCAGCGCGAGGTGGTGTTGTGCATCGACCAGAGCGGGTCGATGGCGGCCTCGGTGGTGTATTCGAGCGTGTTCGGGGCGGTGCTGGCGTCGATGCGCTCGCTCAAGACGTCGCTGGTGGTGTTCGACACGGCGGTGGTGGATCTCACCGAACGGTTGCACGATCCGGTGGAGCTGCTGTTCGGCACGCAGCTCGGCGGCGGCACCGACATCAACCGGGCCATCGCCTACGGCCAGGGGCTCATCACGAGACCGACGAACTCGATCTTCATTCTGATCAGCGACCTGTACGAGGGCGGCGTCAGGCAGGAGATGTTGCGCAGGGTGGCCGCGATGACGCAGGCCGGCGTGCAGGTCATCGTGCTGCTCGCGCTGTCGGACGAAGGCGCTCCGTTCTACGACCACGACAACGCGGCGGCGCTGGCGGCGATGGGGGTGCCCGCGTTCGCGTGCACGCCGGACGCGTTCCCCGACCTGATGGCGGCGGCGATCGAGCGGCGCGACATCGCCCAGTGGGCCGAGCGGCACATGAGCGCGTGAGACCACGGCCCCCGCATCGGGGCCGCGGTCTCATGACGCTCAGTGGCCGGCCTGTTCCGGCCGGGCCCGGCGGGGCAGCAGGAACGACAGCGCCAGCGTCAGTACCAGCAGCCCGACCTCGACCCATACCGTGACCTGCATCGACGCCCCGAAGCTCCACCCACTGGCGAGCAGGTTGAAGAACAGCGTCCCCAGGACGGCGGTGCCGAGCGCGCCGCCCAGCTGCTGGACCGCGGTCAGCGTGCCGGAGGCGGAGCCGGATTCGTGCGGTTCGACCCCGGCGAGCACGATGTCGAAGAACGGCGCCATGGTCAGGCCCATCCCGATGCCGACGAGGCCGAGACCGGGGGCGAGCTGCCAGCCGGTGACGTCGACCCCGGCCAGGTGGATGGTCAGGGCGAGCACGGCCGCGCCGGCGGCCATGACGACGGTGCCGATCTGCAACAGGCCCCGGCCGAGCTTTTCCTGCAGGCCGGACATCGCCAGGCCGAAGCCGAGCACGCCGCCCACGGCCTGCGGCAGCCCGGCGAGACCGGCCTGCAGCGGCGTGAACCCGAGTCCCACCTGGGTGTAAAGGCTGAAGACCAGGCCGAAGCCCATCATGCCGGAGAAGAACGCCAGACCGGCCACCAGTCCGCCGGTGAAGGCCCGCTTGCCGAACAGGCCCGGCGTGACCAGCGGGTCCTTGCCCGCCTTGGCACGGCGGGACTCGTAGCGGCCGAACACCGCGAACGACACGATCGAGGCCGCTATCGAGGCGAACGTCCACGCGGGCCAGCCCAGCTCGCGGCCCTGGATGAGCGGGTAGATCAGCAGGAACGCGGCCACCGACACCAGGGCCACGCCGCCGAGGTCGAGCCTGGTGGCGTTCGAGAGGCGGAACTCCGGCAGGAACCGCATCGCGGCCAGCGCGGCGGCCAGTCCGATCGGCAGGTTGATGAGGAAGATCATGCGCCAGCCGGTGCCGAAGAAGTCGGCGTCGACCAGCCAGCCGGCCAGGATGGGGCCGCCGACCGACGAGATGGCCATGACCGGGCCGAACAGGCCGAACGCCTTGCCCAGCTCGCGCGGCGGGAACATCTCCTTGATCAGGCCCAGGCCCTGCGGGATCATCACGGCCCCGAACAGGCCCTGCAACACCCGGCTGCCGACCAGCATCGCCGGGCTGACCGCGACCCCGCACAGCAGCGAGGCGGCGGTGAAGCCGAAGGCGCCGATCAGGAACATGCGCTTCCTGCCGTACAGGTCGCCGAGCCGGCCGCCGGTGATCAGGCCGACGGCCATGGCCAGCGTGTAACCGGCGCCCAGCCACTGCACGAGGCTGTCGGAGCCGCCGAGCTCCTTCTGGATGGTGGGGGCGGCGATCGTGGTCACGAGCGCGTCCAGCAGATCCATGACCTCGGCGGCCAGGATCACGAAGAGCGCGACCCAGCGCCAGCGATACGGCTGGACCTCGGTGGCCGCCGCGGAGGCGGTGGTCGTCATCGGGACTCCTTCGTCATGAACGGTGTTCTAGCGACGAACGCTGTTCGTTACGAACACCGTTTTAGTGACGAACGCCGTTCGTGTCAAGTACGCTGTTCGTATGGATCGCGAGAGGACAGAAGGCGTGCCGGCGCCGCCGTGGCGCAAGTCGCGCAAGCCGGCGCCGCCCAAGCGGCAGCTGAGCCAGGAGCTGATCGTCGAGACCGGGCTCCGGATCCTGGACGCCGAAGGGCTCGACGCGCTCAGCATGAGACGCGTCGCCCAGGAGCTCGACACCGGCCCGGCCTCGCTCTACGCACACGTGGCCAACAAAGAGGAACTGCTTGAGCTGGTCTACGACCAGGTGCTCGGCGAGATCCAGTTGCCCGGACGCGATCCGGCCCGGTGGAAGGAACAACTTCGCGCCTACGCCGTGGAGGTGCACCGGGTGTTGGCCCGCCACACCGACGTGGCCAGGGCGGCCCTGGCCAACATCCCCACGGGAGAGAATTCGATCCGCATCGGCGAGTTCGTCTTCGGGCTGCTCATCGAGGCCGGCATGGCGCCGCGCCAGGCGTCCATGGCGATGGACCGGCTCTCCCTGTACGTCGTCGGCGACGCCTACGAGGGCTCTGTCCACTACGCGCGGATGCGGGCGTCCGGTCTTTCGGACCAGGGGGAGTACTTCGAACACTTCGCCGGGCAGATCGCCGCCTACTACCGGGAGCTGCCGCCGGATCGGTTCCCGATGGTCAGCAAGTTCATCGACGAGCTGATCGCCGACGACGGCGAAGACCGCTTCCTGTACGGGCTCGAACTCCTGCTCGACGGCATCGAGGCCCGCATGCCTTAGGGCGAAGGGCCCAGGACCGCCTAGGCCCCGCGCCCGATGTGCCTGCCGCCGGTCAGGCCATAGCGTGCCCGCCATGACGACGACTATGGAGAGATCGGAAACGGCGGGCGTGGTGTCCGCCCCGTACCGGGCGCTGAGCTTCGGGCTCGTCGCGATCGTGACGTTGCTGGCGTTCGAGGCGATGGCGGTGGCCACGGCCATGCCTGTGGTGGCCCGCGAACTGCGCGGGATGCACCTGTACAACCTGGCCTTCAGCGCCACCCTGGCGGCCAGCGTGATCGCGACAGTGCTGGGCGGGCGGTGGAGCGACCGGCGGGGCCCGCTGGAGCCGATCGCGGCCGGTGTGGCGACCTTCGTGGCCGGGCTGCTGCTGGCCGGGTTCGCGCCGAACATGGAGATGTTCGTCGCCGGCCGGTTCGTGCAGGGACTCGGGGCCGGGGCGACGCAGGTCGCGTTGTACGTGCTGGTCGCCCGGGTCTATCCGGGAGCCCTGCATCCGAAGGTGTTCGCCCTGTTCTCGGCGGCATGGGTGGTGCCGTCCATGATCGGGCCCGCGATCGCCGGCTTCGTGGTCGAGAACGCCGACTGGCGGTGGATCTTCCTCGGCGTCTCGCTGATCGTCGTCCCGTCGGCGCTGCTGCTCTGGCGCGGCACCGTCGGCCGCGAGCTGGGAGGCGGCATCGCCGAGCCCGCCCCCGGCCTCGGCCGCAAGCTCCTCTGGGCCTCGCTGACCGCTGTCGCCGCCGCGCTCATCCAGTACGGCAGCGCGCTGAAGCTCGCGGGACTGCCCCTCCTCGCCGCAGGCGTCGTCCTGCTGGCCGTGGTCCTGCCCAAGCTGCTGCTGCCCGGCTCGCTCAGGGCCGCGCCCGGCCTGCCGACCGCGCCCGTGCTGCGCGGTCTCGCGTTCGGCTCGCTCACCGCGGCCCAGGTGCTCATCCCGCTCATGCTGATGAACGAGCGGGGGCTCAGCGCCACGGGGGCCGGTGTCGTCCTCACCATCGGCGCGCTCGGCTGGTCCACCGGCTCCTGGATCAAGGGTCGCGGCCGGATCGGGCACATGACCGCCATCCGCGGCGGCGCCGGCCTGCTCGCCACCGGGCTCGCGCTGGTGACGCTCGTGCTGGTGGACGGGGTGCCGATCGCGGTCGCGTACGTGGCCATGGCTCTGGCCGGGCTCGGTATCGGCGCGTTGCACCCGACGGTGTCCGTCCTCGTCCTGCAGATGTCGGCGGAGGGCGAGGAAGGTCAGAACAGCGCGGCCGTGGGCGTGGGCGAGTCGGTGTTCACCGTGGTGGCCGTCGCGGGCAGCGGCGCCCTGTTCACCGCCGCCGCCGAGAACTACGCCATCGGCCTCGCCTCCACCGTCGTGCTCGCGTTTCTGGCCTTCCTCCTGGCCCCGCGTTTGGTGCGTTCCGCGCGAGCAGGCACTATGGAGAGAACCGCGTCATAAAAGGGGGGTACATGCCGCGAGTGCGGGAGCTTGAGGTCTTCCGGCTGGTCCTGCCGTTCGGCAAGCGGTCGGAGAGCCTGCTCGTGAAGCTCACCGACCACGGCGGCATGACCGGCTGGGGCGAGGCGATCTCCCCTCAGCCCAAGACCTGGTCGAGACTCGAGGAGACGCTGGCCGCCCTGCTGATCGGGGTCGACTGGGAGCACCCAGACACCTTGCCGACCGGCGACTCGGCGGTCGACATGGCCTGCTGGGACCTGTGGACCAGGATGCGAGGGGTGCCGCTCGCCGAGGCGATCGGCGGCACCCGCACCTCGCTCATGGCCACCGTGCGCCTGACGCCCGACCCGTCGCCCGAGAGCCTCGTCGCCCGGGTCAACCAGCAGGTCTGCGCTGGGTACGGGCACGTCACGCTCGACATCAGGCCCGGCTGGGACGTCGAGCCGGTGCGGGCGGTGCGGCAGGCGTACCCCGCGCTGACCCTCGCCGTCGATTGCGGCAACGCCTACACCGACCTCGGCCAGCTCGTCGCGCTCGACTCCTACGGCCTGGAGGTGATCGAGCGGCCCTTCGCCGCCGGCGACGTCTACACGCACGCCGCGCTGCAGGACCAGGTGGCGGCGTCGGTCGCCGTCGAGCTCGGCTCGACCTTCGAGCTCGACGACTACCTGACGCTGCGCGCCGCCCGCGTCCTGCTGCTGCGGCCGGCGGCGTTCCCGTCACTGACCGAGGCCCGCCGGGCGCATGACCGCGCCGCGGCCGCGGGCTGGGACATCCAGTGCACGGGCGGCCAGGGCGCGGGCCTGGCCCGGGCGGCGACGGTGGCCGTCGCCAGCCTGCCCGGCTGCACCCTGCCGTGCGACGTGACGCAACCACCCCGCCAGAACCAGATCGTCACCCCGATCGTGGGCGCCAACGCCGGCGTCATCGCCGTCCCCCTGACCCAGTCCGGGCTCGGCCACGACATCGACGAGACGCGGCTGCGGCGGATGGTGAAGGAGTCATTCCACGCGTAAGGTTCCTACCTGATCATCTTGTGCGCGTGGGCGGCTGGGCCGTCGCCGGCTTTGACGTGGCACTGCGGCGCAAGGGGCACGTGCACGATCACCTGTTCGCGCAGCGCGAGCTGGTCGGCCCGCTGGGCGATCGGGTCAATCTGGTAGAACTGGCGACGGAAGCGGAGCGCGGCGAACCCTATGAGATCTTGCCGGGGGCATGGATGACGGGGAGAGATCCGGACGAGGACGCCATCAGGCTGGCCGCAGAGTCGCTGGCCTCCGGTGATCCGGTGGGCTGGTTCGAGCGGCTCTACGCCGAGTCGGCGACGGGGGACGCGATCGTGCCGTGGGACTCCCGGTCCCCGCACCTCCTGCTGACCGAATGGGGCATCGCCGGGACGGGACGGGCGGTGGTCGTCGGGGCCGGGCTCGGCGACGACGCCGAATACGTGGCGGGTCTCGGCTACGAGACGGTGGCCTTCGACGTCAGCGAGTCGGCCGTCCGCTTGGCGAAGGAACGTTTCCCCGCGAGCCCGGTGCGGTATGAGGCCGCGGACCTGCTGAACCCGCCCGCCGAGTGGCGCCATGCCTTCGACCTGGTCGTCGAGATCATGACCGTGCAGGCGCTACCCGAAGAGCTGCACGCCGCGGCCATCACCCGGATCGCTGAATTCGTCCGGCCCGCGGGCACATTGCTGGTGATCGCCTCGGGACGGGAGGAAGGCGGGCCGGTGTTCGCGCCGCCGTGGCCCCTGAGCCCGTCCGAGATCGCGGCGTTCGCGACGGACGGGCTGGAGAAGGGGACGATCGAGGACCTCCGAGACGGGGAGCGGCACCGCTGGCGGGCCACCTTCCACCGCCCCGCGTGACCTCAGCGGCCATCCTTGAGGGCGAGGACGATCAGACGGCTGGGGTCGCTCGAGAGGACCCTGGTCAGGACGTCGGGCATGTGGCGGGTAATGCCCATGACGGCGCCCTGGAGCGCTCGAATCGGGTCGGCCGGGCCGGCGGCGACGACCATCGAGGCGAAGGCGGCGATGGTGAGCAGGGGGGCGAGGCGGCGGCGCATCATGAACCTCCAGGAGCGGCGTACGGCGACAACCCGCTCAGGAGATCACGATCGCCTTTCGTGCGGTGTCGGTGCCACGATGGCAAGGCGCGTTCTTTACATGCCAATGAGAAATGAATGAGATACGACAAAGCGGAACGCCTTACCAATGTGTACGGGTTCTTCAGCGATCCGGGCTATATCTCTCGAGGTGTTACCGCAATTACCGCCCTATCTTCCTCAAGGACCAGAAGGTTCACCGGGCTGAGCTGACGGATGAGGGCGCGCTCGGGCTTTGGATCGTATTCGAGCCGAACCCTTGGAAACATGGCAAGGCGCTGGAGCTGAAATACCACGATGTCCGCCGATTCCATACCGACGCGGTTTCAAAGGGGCCGGGGCCGAAGCGGCGGGGCGGCAGTCTCGGCGAGGAGCCCGGCGGCCTCAGCCGGTGAGGCCGGGGACCTCGTCCTGGCCGAAGGTGATCACGATGTACCTGCCGTTGGCGTAACTGACCACAGGTCGCCCGAGCGTGTCCCCCACCCTGCGGGCGACCGTCTGGAACAGCTCCACCATCTCCGGGGTGTCGGCGCTCACCCGGAACCGCCCGTTGTCGATGAGGTGCTGGGTGACGAGAGCAGAGAAGGACTCCTCGGCCCGTACCCGCTCCTCAGCGTTGAGAGGGGTGCGCTTGGGGGCGGGTTGCGTGCTGAAGGGGTGGGACATTGATGATCTCCTCGTGATCGCCGACCTCCTAGGATGCCACGCACGCCTCCCGCCCCGGACCGCTGCCGGGCGGTTGTCGTCACCCAGCCGGCAGCTCCCGTGCCGGCGCACGCTACGGCCGGGCCTTACCGAGGGCCTGGGAGAGGGGGAGAACGGCCGCAGCCGCGATGTGCCACCAGAACAGGCCGTCGAGTACGACCTTGGGCCAGTCGACCGTCTTCTCCAGCCGTCCCGGATCCGCCCGCAGCGCCTCGATCTGCTCCATGGTCTCCGCGGAGGCGGCACTGTCCAGCCAGCCCCACGGGTAGCCCATCCCGCGGTGATAGCCGAACATGCAGCACACGGTCTCGCGCACCACCAGCAAGCTCAGGAACAATCCAGCCGCCCCCAGTGTCAACGTGACGGCCCAGGCCGCCCTGCCGGCGCGGCGGCCGGTGAAACCGAGCCAGGCGAGCGCCACTCCGCCCGTGCACAGGGACGCGCCGAACGTCAGGTAGTGGCTCTGGCCGCCGGAGGCGGACAGCGCGAGGGCACCGAGAAGCATGCTTGCCGTGCCGAGGAATCCCACCACGTAGGTTCGCCGAGTCGATAAAGGCATGCCGCCGAGCATCGCACGGATCTTGGGCGTGATGCATATCATATCGCTCTTTTTGGCCGGTAATTAAGGCCTACGAGCTCGATAAGAAGATCTGGACGCACGCTGGGGACGCGATAGGCGCCTTCAAGAATGGGTTGAACGCCAAGGACAAGCTGCAGGCGGCGAAGACCACACGGCAAGCGGCGACAAAGTCATCGCTACTCATCCCGAGACAGGAGAGGCAGTGGCGCAGCCGGTGCTCGCGGCGATTAACGGTGCGGGCGCCTCGATCTTGAGGATCATCATGGGGAGACGATGAGAATTTCCGGTCACCCGGGCAGCGACGCCGACGAACGGAGCGCGATCCACGAACGGTGGGTAAGGGACCGGAACCGGCGGACCGAGGATCCCGGCTATCGGGACGGATGTGAGGCGTTCGAGGAGTCGGGCGAAGGGGCGACGCCGGACGACTTTTGAGAGCGATGAGGCAGCGTGCTCAACGCGGCTCTGACCGCGGTTACGTCTCGGTGAGGGCGGCCTCGAGGAGGAGGGCGCCGGCGCCGAGGAGGGCGGCATCGCGGCCTGCTCGTGCTGGGGCGATTTCGAGGTCCCTGGTGGCCAAGGGGAGGCAGCGTTCCCAGACGGCCGCGCGGATCGAGGTGATCAAGGGCTCGGCTGCTGACAGGCTGCCGCCTACCGCGATCACGTCCGGGTTGAAGAAGTTCACCAAGACCGTCAGGACCTCGCCGATGCGGCGGCCGGCGTTGCGGACCAGGCTTGTCGCCTCCGGGACGGCGTCATGCACCAGGCCGACGATGTCGGCCGGGCGGGTCACCTTGATGCCGGCCTCCGAGAGCGCCGTCATCAGGGCGGCGCCGCTCGCGTACGCCTCCAGGCAGTCCGGGTGGCCGCAGGCGCAGATCACCGAGGAGTCGGAGCGGACCCGGACGTGGCTGATGTCGCCGGCGGCGCCGCGTCCCCGGTGGAGGCGGCCGTTGACGATCACGCCGCAGCCTATGCCGGTGCCGGCCTTGACGACCATGAGGTTCTCGTGGTCCGGCCACCAGCGGGCCTCGCCGGCCGCCATCAGGTTCGCGTCGTTCTCCACCAAGATGGGCAGGTCGTAGCGGGAGGCGAGATGGTCGGCGACGAGGAAGTCGTTCCAGCCGGGCATGCGGGACGGGGTGACGACGCGGCGGGTGGCGGGGTCCACCGGGCCCGGGATGCCGGTGCCGACCCCGCGGATGGGGACTCCGGCCGGTACGTGCGCCGCCACCAGTTCGTCGAAGGCGTCGGCGATGCGGTCGAGCGTGGCCCGCGGGCCGTCGGCGATCTCGCACGAGCGCTCCTCCACCACGAGCGGGGTGCCGCTCAGGTCGAGCAGCCCGAGGCGTACGTGGTGAGCGCCCAGGTCGGCGACGGCCAGCACGCCGGCCGTGGGGGAGAGGCGGAGGCGGCGGGGGCGGCGGCCGCCCCGGGAGGCGCCGGAGCCTTCCTCGGCGAGCAGGCCCGCGTCGATGAGCTCCTCGACGCGGAGTGACACGCTGGAGGCGGCGAGGCCCGATAAGCGCGCCAGGTCGGCGCGGGACTCCGCTTTGCCGGTGGCGACGAGTCGCAGCAGGTCGCCCTGTGCCCCCTGCACGGGCAGCCGCTCATTCATGTGAGATACCTACCATGTACGACTTCCGCCGACAACGTATTGACTTGCTACGAAATCTCCCACTACGGTCCGGACTATCTTCGAAATCGAAGGAAGTGACCGTTCATGAAGAGGTTTGTCGCTGCCGCGGCCATCTCCCTGTTAGCCCTGTCGGCCTGCGGTGAGTCGAGCAGCCCCGCCGTTCCCGGGGCCGCGTCCCCCCAGAGCGACGTCCTGGCCAAGGCGCCGGTCGCGACGGCGGCCGAGATCCTGCCCGGCTCCACCATGGAGAAGATCAAGCAGCGCGGCGAGCTCCTCGTGGGCGGCTCGCTGGACGCGCCCCTGCTGTCCCAGCAGAACCCGGCCACCGGCGAGGTGGAGGGCTTCGACGCGCAGATGGGCAAGGCCCTGGCGAAGTACATCCTGGGCGAGCCCAAGGTGAAGATCGTCAACTCGGCGTCGGAGACCAGGGAGGCGCTGCTCGCCAACGGTACCGTTGACGTGGTGTTCCAGACGTACACGATCACGGAGGAGCGAGCGAGGCAGGTCGCGTTCGCGGGCCCGTACTACACCTCCGGTCTGACGATCGCGGTGAAGAAGGGCACGACGGGCATCACCAAGCCGGAGGACCTGAACGGCAAGAAGGTCCTGGCGGGGGCGAACACCCCGGCCATCCCGGCGATCAAGAAGCTGGCGCCGCAGGCCGAGATCATCACCTTCGGCAGCGACCCCGAGTGCATCCAGGCGCTCAAGCAGGACCGGGGCGTGGCGTACGTGCAGGACGAGACGATCCTCATCGCCGACGCCAAGAAGGACCCGTCGATCGAGATCGTGACGAAGCCGTTCACCACGGACCCGTACGGCATCGGGCTCGAGCACGGCGACGACCAGATGAAGAAGTTCGTCAACGACTGGCTCAAGAAGATGCAGGACGCGGGCGTCTGGCAGGAGATCTGGAAGACGTCCATCGGCACCGTCGTGACCGGTGACGCGCCGGCGCCGCCGCAGATCGGCTCCGTGCCGGGGTCCTGATGGAGGTCCTTCTCGAGCACCTGCCCGAGCTGTGGCAAGGGCTGATCGTGACGGTCCAGCTCACCGCCGTGTCCTTCGCGGGCGCGGCGGTGCTGGGCGTACTGGTATGCGCCCTGCGCGTCAGCCCGGTACGGGTGCTGCGCACCCTCGGCACGGCGTACGTCGAGACGCTGCAGAACCTGCCGCTGCTGGTGCTGCTCGTCCTGGCCGTCTTCGGCCTGCCGGAGATCGGCGTCCAGGCCAACCTGATGGTGACCGCCATCGTGGTGATCGCCGTGTACGAGGCCGCCTACATCGGCGAGGCGCTGCGCTCCGGCGTGAACGCGGTGTCGAAGGGGCAGGGCGAGGCCGCGCGGGCCATCGGGCTGACGTTCGGCCAGTCGTTGCGGCACGTCGTCCTGCCGCAGGCGCTGCGTACGGTGGTGCAGCCGATCGGCAACATCTTCATCGCCACCACCATGAACACGGCGCTGGCCGCCGCCGTCGGGGTCGTCGACCTCACCGCCGCCGCCAACCGGGTGAACCTGGTCGAGGCCCAGCCCATCCCGATCTTCGTGGGCGCGGGCGTGGCGTACGGGCTGATCGCGGCCGCGGCCGGGTTCGTCACCGGAAGGCTGGAGCGCCGGCTGGTGATCCTCCGATGAGCACCGTCCTGTTCGACGAGCCGGGGCCCAAGGCACGCCGGCGGATCCGGGTCGCGACCGTGCTCGGCACCCTGGCGGCCGTGGCGCTGGTGGCGCTGGCGGTGCGGCAGTTCGCCGCGAACGGGCAGCTCGACGCCGCCCGCTGGCAGCCGTACGGGACCTGGCCCATGTGGCGGTATCTCCTGGACGGGCTGTGGTCGACGTTCCTGGCGGCCGTCGTGTCGGCGGCGCTGTCGATGGCGTTCGGGCTGCTCCTCGCGCTGGGGCGGGTGTCGCCGCGGTCCTGGGTACGCGGCCCGGCCGCCGCCTACGTCGAGGTGGTCCGGACGATTCCGGCGTTGTTGCTGGTGTACGTGGTGTTGTTCGCCTTGCCGCGTTATGGGATGGACCTGCCGCTGTTCTGGAAGCTGGTCGTGCCGCTGACGGTGTCGAACGCCGCGGCGTACGCGGAGATCTTCCGCGCCGGGATCCATTCGATCGAGCGCGGCCAGACCGAGGCGGGCCTGGCCGTCGGCCTCACGCGACTGCAGACGGTGCGGCTGATCGTGTTGCCGCAGGCCGCCCGCCGGGTGCTGCCGTCGCTGGTCAGCCAGTCGGTCGGGCTGCTCAAGGACACCTCGCTCGGCTTCGTCGTCAGCTACGGCGAGCTGCTCTACAGCGGCAAGGTCCTGGCCGCCTACAACGGCCTGCTCATCCAGACGTACCTGGTCGTCGCGCTGATCTACCTGGTGGTCAACGCGTCGTTGTCCAAGCTGGCCCGCGCACTGGAGGCCCGCCAGCCCGCGAGCTCCGTCACGCTGAGAAGGAAGATCGCACGTGCCTGAACTCGCCCTGCTGGCCGAGGTGATCCGGTCTGGTTTCGTGGAGAGCGTGCACTACGGCAGCGCCGTCGGCCTCGACCCGTCGGGGCGGGCCGAGGTCGCGCTGGGCCTGGTGGACGCGCCGGTGTTGCCGCGCTCGTCGGCGAAGCCGTTCCAGGCTCTGGCCTGCCTCACGGCAGGCACCGGAGCTCGCGCGCTGGCGGGCCCGCGGCTGGCGATCGCCGCGGGCAGCCACACGGGTGAGGACTTCCACGTGCGGCTGGTACGTGAGCTGCTCGCGGACCACGGCCTGGACACCGGGGCGCTGCGCTGCCCGGAGTCGTGGCCCGAGGATCAGCCGACGATGCACGAGCTGATCAGGCAGGGCGCCGGCGCCTCCCGCGAGCGGATGAACTGCTCGGGCAAGCACGCCGCCATGCTGGCCGCCGCCGTCGCGAACGGCTGGGACGTGCCCGGCTACCTGTCCTTCGAGCATCCCCTGCAGCAGCGAGTGCGGTCGGTCACCGAGGAGCTGGCCGGGGAGAAGGCCGCGCACGTGGCGGTGGACGGGTGCGGGGCGCCGCTGTTCGGGCTGTCGCTGACCGGGCTGGCACGGGCCGTGCAGGCCCTGGTGCTGGCCGCGCCGGGCAGCGGGCCGCGGCAGGTCGCCGACGCGATGCGCGCCCATCCCGAGTACGTCGGCGGCACCGGACACCAGAACACCGAGCTGATGCGCGCCCTGCCCGGCGCCGTGGCCAAGGGCGGCGCGGAAGGCGTGATGGTGGTGGCGCTGGCGTCGGGACACGCGGTGGCGGTGAAGGTCATCGACGGCAGTCCGCGCGCCACCACCGCCATCGCGCTGGGGGTGCTCCGGGGGATGGGCTGCGACGTCACGCCTGCCGCCGCGTTCGAGCACGTGGACGTGCTGGGCGGCGGCGTCCCCGTGGGCCGGATCGCCACCAGGCTGACCTGACCCAGGACACCCCGCCACACGGCAAGGAGGAGTCCCCGCCGGTCAGAGCGCCCCGCCGCACGGCCGGTAAGAGTCCTCGGCCGGTCAGAGCGTCCCGCCGCAACCCTCCGTGAGGCCCTTGGCCGGGTTGGTGCCGGTGGTCTTCTTCGGGGTCGGGGTCTTCTTCGGGGTGGGGCTCGAC
>NZ_VCKY01000208.1 GCF_005889735.1 Nonomuraea turkmeniaca | reverse complement strand
GTAGACGATCGTGGGCTGCCCGGCGGACAAGGCCGTCCACCTGCCCTCAGTGGCGACCCACTGGCCGGTCGCGATGTCGTAGATACCGTCGTCGCTCACCGCGAACCGGTTGAGGACCGGCGCCATCGCCAGCCGCCCCCAGGAGCCGCGATCATCGAGGCGTCGTATGCTGCTGCCGTCGATCCGTTGCAGGAAACTCCCCGTCTCGTCGTGTCCCAAGCACCAGAACGGTCCGCAGCGCAGGCCCCGAGCCCCGGACGGCGTGACGACCTCGATCGTGGACCCGTTCGTCAGGTCGACGACCCTGCTCTGGCTGCGGACGCTGTCGTCAGGCCCCGCGGGCGCGTCACTGGCCCACGGCCATCTCAGCAGCCGCAGGCCGCGACCGGCCGGGATCCGCTCTGAGGCGCCGCCCGAGAGGGGGACGCCCCACACGTCACCGCGGCGTTCCGACCAGAAGACCCGGTCCCCGTTGACGGCGAGGGAGTCGATGTCGGCCCGGCGGCCGCTGATCGTGGTGATCAGCCTCGCCTTGCCGCCGGACAGCGGAGCCGTCCAGATCCCTCGCACCGACACGCCGTTCTTCCTGCCGTAGGAGATCCAGGCGACGTTCTCGCCGTCGGCGGTCACGATCGGCGGGACGGCGGTGGGCTTCATGGGCACCTCGGTCACCACACGGGCTCGCTTGGTGGCGGCGTCGTACAGCTCGATCCTCGTTCCCTCCTCCAGGGACGCCGCCAGGAGCAGCACCTCAGTGGCGCTGATGCCGGTGATCGGCTGGTACCGCATGCCGTCGGCGTTGGTGGTGGGCACTGTGAGGACCGCCGTCGGCCAGAGCCCATCTGCCGGCACGGCGTTCATGCCGAGGGTCGCGGTGGGGTTCGGGGTCGTGGCCACCTCGACCTCGCCCCCGCCGGAGGGGACGACGCTCCTGACCGCCATGCCCAGCACCACCACGGCGGACGCGGCCGCCAGCATGCGCACGCGCCGCCTGGTGCGGCGGCGTCTGAGCGTTTCGACGCCGGAGAGCAGGTCGCCTTCGCCGGGGGCACGCTCAGCCGCCGCGCGCAGCGCGCCCGTCAGTTCGTCTTCTGTCCTCATGCCCGTCCCCTTTCGAGCACCGACGGCTTGACGCGCAGTGTGTTGAGCGCGTGGAATGCCTGGCTTCGTACGGTTCCGCGGGAGATGCCGAGGATCTCGGCGATCTCCTTGTCCGACAGGTCCTCGTAGTAGCGCAGCACCAGGACGACCCGCTGCTTGCGCGGTAGTGCGGCCAGCTCTTTCCACAACTCGCCGAAGGAGTGGTGGTCGGTGTACGAGCCCTCGGGGACCTCGTCCGTCACGTGTTCCCTGCGCCGCCGGCGCCACCAGCTGATGTGCTGGCGGGCCATGGTCGTGCGTACGTAGGACTCGGGGTTGTCCTTGTTGCGGACCCTGCGCCAGGAGTCGCTCAGCTTGAGCAGCGCCTCCTGTACGAGGTCGGCCGCGTCGTCGGCGTTGCCGGCGAGCACGTAGCCGTACCGGAGCAGAGCCGGGCCGCGTGCCCGGACGAAATCCTCGAACTCCACATCACCGAGACGCACGAGAGGGTCCGTACTGTTGCAAAGATCTTTTACTTGAAACCATCGCATAGGTGTTCGAGTCCGCGCTACAGTCTTAGGTATCGCAATCGAACAGAGGTTCGGCCTGGTGAGAGGGGGTGTGTCCGATGACGGTGCTCGCGCCCGCCCCTGCTCGGACACGCCGTAGCACTTTCTTCCCAAATCTAAGACGGCCGCTATATCCGGCAATAAAGTCCGAGAGCGTGGACCCTGTGCGAAACCCCTACGCCCCCGGAGCCGGACAGCGTCCCCCGGAGCTCGCCGGGCGTGATCGAGAGCTGCAGCAGTTCGAGGTCGTGCTCGAGCGCGTCGCCCGTGGCCGCCCCGAGCGGAGCATGGTCGTCACCGGCCTCCGGGGCGTCGGCAAGACCGTCCTGCTCAACACGTTCAAGTCCATGGCGATGCAGCGGCTGTGGGGCACGGGCAAGATCGAGGCCCGGCCTGACCAGTCGATCAGGCGGCCCGTCGCGGCCGCGCTGCACATGGCGATCAGGGAGCTGGCCCCGCGGCACCGCGCGCCCGAGCGGATCGAGGAGTTCCTCGGCGTGCTCAAGGCGTTCGCGATGCGTGATCCCGCGGCGGCCAAGGGCACCTCGCACTGGTCGCCCGGCATCGAGGTGCCCGCCAGCCGCGGGCGCGCCGACTCGGGCGACCTGGAGATCGACCTCACTGAGCTGTTCGTCGACGCCGCGGGTGTGGCGACCGACCTGGCCGTCGGCATCGCGTTGTTCATCGACGAGATGCAGGACGTGCCGGCCGCCGACGTCTCCGCGCTCTGCGCCGCCTGCCACGAGCTCTCGCAGACCGGCGGGCCGCTGATCGTGGTAGGAGCCGGGCTGCCGCACTTGCCGAGCGTGTTGTCGGCCAGCAAGAGCTATTCCGAACGCCTCTTCCGCTACGCGCGCATCGACAAGCTCGACCGGGACGCGGCCGATCTCGCGCTGATCCTGCCGGCGCGCGAGGAAGACGTGGAGTTCACGCCGGACGCTCTCGACGCGCTGTACGAGGCGGCCGACGGCTACCCCTACTTCGTGCAGGCGTACGGCAAGGTCGCCTGGGACCTCGCGCCCCGCAGCCCGATCACCCTCGATGACGTCAAGGTCTCGGCGCCCGAGGCTGAGGAAGAGCTCGCGGTCGGCTTCTTCGGCAGCCGCTACGAGCGGGCGACCCCGGCCGAGCGTGACTACATGCACGCCATGGCGCAGATCGGCGACGAGCCGGTCGCCACCGCCGAGGTGGCGGACGCCCTCGGTCGTAAGCCCTCCAGCCTCTCTCCCGCCCGTGACAGCCTCATCAAGAAAGGGCTCATCTACAGCGCCGAGCGCGGGCTGATCGCGTTCACCGTGCCGCACTTCGGGAAGTTCCTGCGCGCTCAACCGGTCTGAGCGGCGCCCCTAGACCTCTATTGGGCTGTCTAGTGGGGAAGCTAGACAGCCCAATAGAGCAATATCGTGATGCCTGCTGTGCTTGTCGAGGGAAATCTACGACTCTCTAGCGTGAGGCCGATACTGGCGTATATTCCGGCAGACTGCCGCTGTCCTCCACGCTCACCACGGCCCTCCGCACCGCCGGGCGCCGCCCGCTGAGATAGACCGCGAACACGACGTCGTCCTGCTCGTGGTTGCGGAAGGCGAAGAAACGCCAGCACAGCTCGCGCCAGCTGTCGTACGGCTCGGCCGAGGTCAGCTCGTCCCGGTGCGCCCGCCAGGAGCCGCTCTCCCGGAGCCGGGCCAGCGTGACCGATTCGGCGGGGCCGCGGCGCTGCTCGCACGGCGCGCGGTAGCGTACCCGGTCGATCATCTCCTCGATCTCCGGCGACAGCGCGAGCAGGGCGATCACCCCCGCGGCCATCAGCCACGACGGCCGGGTCGCCGCCTCCCAGCCGGTCACCGGCGCCCACAACGAGAGCGCGGCCATCCCGGCCAGCAGCGCCGTCCGCCCGATCGAGCGCAATCCGACCGGCGCCGAGCTCACCTCGCCGAAGCAGCCGCAGCCCGCGTCGGGCCGCCGCCTGCGCAGCTCCAGCAGCACGTACGTGGACATCGTGAAGAACGCGAGCGTCCCCCACCGGAAGATCGTATGCGTGCTCAGCAGCAGCCCGGCGGCCAGCACCAGCTCACCGGCCGCACAGAACAGCAGCGCGGGTCCCTGCATGTGGCCCGGCACCAGCACCGCCGGCCCGAGCCTGGCCAGCGCCCCTGGCTCGCCCCCCGACCGTACTGTGCTCACCTTGGCCACAGTGCCCAGGACGAGCAGCACGACCAGGATCGGCAGCTGCGATTCCAGCACGCGTGTCACCCCAATCCGATCTGAGCGTTGAAGCAGCCTTTCACCAAATCGCCGCCGAGTTCCACATAGGAGAACGGCGACAACTCGGCGATGCGCCCGCGCGGCGAGGTGTCGCACTCGACGCAGCGGTCGCAGAACCGCCCCGCCATGCACCCGCACGCCACCACTGGCACGTTGGCGGAGCGGTTGGAGCAGACGTTCCTGATCTGCAGGAGGGAGCCGAGGGCGAGGTACGGTAGGCCCGCGCACGACGCGCCGACGTCCGGGCAGCCGGTGTCGACACGTTCCAGCATGGGATAGGCCGCGCCACGCTCTTCCTCGTCGAACGTGTCCGACCACGTCGCGGTGCCGGAGATCCGCGGCTGCAGGCCGGCGTACGCGGGCGGCGGGTCCGGCACGGCGCGCGCCGGGTACGGCGGCTGCGAGGTGGCCGGCAGGAGGGCCAGGCCCGCGCCGTCGCGCCTGATGCCGATCGCGTCGAAGAGGTAACCGGGCTCGAACTTGGGATGCCGCACCTGCAGCCGCCCCGTCGCCCGGTAGGGGATGACGACCGAGCGGTGCCCGCGATGCGGCCCGCAGTCGAGCTCCACCGTCAGGTCCTTGCGCCCGCTGATCGACAGGATGGCCCCGGTGATGCGCGTGGTGTCCGCCCAGATGCGCTCGACCACCCGCCCGTCGCGCAGGGTGCGCATCATGACCATGGAACCCACGGGCAGATCGGCGGGCGGAGTGTCGCCGCCGTGCCAGGCCTTGGCCCACGGCGCGATGACCAGCCGCTCCTCCGTGCCGTCCGGGGTCTCGATGATGATGAGGTGCGGGCTGACGTCCAGGATCTCGCCGGCGACCGCGTTGATGGGCTCTCCATCGCCTGGATCAGGACCCGGAATGCCCGACTCGCGGCCGAGCGCGGCCGCGGCGAGCACCCGCCGGCGCTCAACGCTCGGATACCCCATCCGCCCTCCCTCGCTCGGATACTAGGTTCACACGACTCGAGGGTCGCTCAGGCCGGGTGCCGCAGAAGAGAGCAAAATACGCATCCCCTGGTGAAGGAGTTGACCTCCCTCGGCGGAGAATCTGCCACCGACCTTGACTGACCTTTATCGTGGGTGGACCGAAACCTGAATTCTGGTTCAGGCCGAATAGGGCATCAGGCTGCGATTCTGGCCACGATGCAGACAACCGGGTGGGAAGAGGAGTTCCGCGAGTACGTCAGGACGCGCGGTCCTGCACTGCTGCGCGCCGCTCACCAGCTGACCGGGCACCCGCTGGACGCGGAGGATCTGCTGCAGAACGCGCTGACCAAGACGTACCTGGCGTGGGAGCGCATCGAGGACCGGCGTGCGCTGGACGGGTACGTGCGGCGGGCCATGGTGAACATCAACATCTCGCAGTGGCGGCGGCGCAAGCTGGAGGAGTACCCGTCCGACGACTTGCCCGAGATCGTCACCGACACCGTGGCGTGGGGGGATGTTCACGAGCGGCTCGAGCAGGCGCTGGAGGAGTTGCCGGAGCGGATGCGGGCGGCGATCGTGCTGCGGTATTACGAGGACATGACCGAGCCGGAGATCGCCAGGACGCTGGGGATCAGTGTCGGGACGGTGAAGAGCACGGTGTCGCGGGCGATGGCCAAGCTGAGAGCTGCCTTGGGGCTCGGGGGATGATCGCCGCCGGCCGGGCGGCGGCAGCATGGGACCGCGGAAGCCGGCAGGGCGAGGTCACGCGGACGGAGCGGAAACGGTAGTCACGACGTCTGGGGCTGTGTCACCTGGCGGGCATGTCCTCCCCGGCTCCACCGCTCCGGCTGTGGCACAGGGCCGCACCACATCCCTGATCTTCCGCAGGGTCCGCAGGAACGCCTCCAACTCCTCCGCGTCCAGCAGGCTCGTAAAACTGTCCTCGATGTCCTGGATGTGCTGTGGGAGCACGGACTGCAGCCGCTCACGCCCGGCATCGGTCAACGCGGCATAGGACGCCCGCCGATCACTGGGACACGCCTGCCTCGTCACCATCCCTTGGCGCTCGAGTCGGTCGACGACGCGGGTCACGCCACTCGTGGACAGTCCGGTCTGCGCCGCGAGATCGCTCATCCGCAGCCGCTGCTCGGGGGACCGGGCCAGCCGGATGACGGTCTCAAAATCGATCTCAGACAACTTCGCCGCCGCCAGCACCGGCTGGAACCGGGCCATGAGACCGGCGTACGCCTCAGTCAGCAGCCCGATGGCGGTCAGCCGGGGGTCGTCAAAGTTCATCACGCTCATACCTTAGACGACGATAGTTGACGGGAGGAATATTCCTCGGGTAGACATTTGTTGCCGCAGACATCCGCACAGCAACCTTCCTAAATCTGAGGAGAACCCCGATGACCACCACCCGCACCTGGGAGTCCCTGACCGTTCCCGCCGCCGGCACCTACAACCTGGACGTGGCCCACACCCGCATCGGTTTCGTGGTCAAGCACATGATGGTCAGCAAGGTCCGCGGCCACTTCGACACCTTCACGGGCTCGGTCACGATCGCCGAGAACCCCCTTGAGTCCACCGCCGAGCTCACGATCAAGACGGACAGCATCTCGACCGGCATGCCCGACCGTGACGGCCACCTGCGCAGCGACGACTTCCTGGCCACCGAGAAGTTCCCGGAGATCACCTTCAAGAGCACCCGTGTGGTGGGCCACGCCGGCGACGAGTTCACCGTGGCCGGCGACCTCACCGTCCGTGACGTCACCAAGGAGATCGAGCTGACGGTCGAGTACGGCGGCGTCGGCACGAACCCCTGGGGCGCCCAGGTGTGGGGCTTCTCGATCCACGCGGAGTTCGACCGCGAGGACTTCGGCCTGACCTGGAACCAGGCCCTGGAGACCGGCGGCGTGCTGGTAGGCAAGAAGGTCAAGATCGAGATCGAGGGCGAGGCCAACCCGGCCGCCTGAGGCCACTAGGGTTATCCACAGCCCATGAAGCCCGCCCACGCTCTGGGCGGGCTTCATCCACAGCCAGTTACCCACAGCCTGTTGATAACTCTTGGCGAACGCTGTGGATAGGTGGGGAGCGGAATCGCTTTGCCGCCTCGCCAGAAGGCCGGTACGCTGTGCTGAGCCGCGGTGGCTTCCGGGAGGATTCGCCTAGTCAGGTCTATGGCGCCGCACTGCTAATGCGGTTTGGTGGCAACACCATCCGGGGTTCAAATCCCCGATCCTCCGCACGTGAAAGGCCCTCTCCCCGATCTTGGGGAGAGGGCCTTTTGATCTTCGAGGACGTCATAGTTGCGGTGCTAGTTGCAACGGCTCGTGCTGTGACCGGTCGGCCGAGTCGTGGACAGCAGAAATGCGATAGCCCGGCATGTCTGTCTCGGGGGATGCTGTCCCGGTGTCGTCGTTGCTGACCGCTGTGGAGTATGAACGTACGGCTGCCATGTTGCGAGGCAGGCGTATCCACAGGGTCGTCTACTACCCCTTGATGGGCGGGGAGGACGGTTGCGACATCGAGGAGTGGGACTTCGGGACGTGGCACCAGCCCACCATGGGGGTGGAACTGTCCACCGACGATGGTGCTTGCTTCTCGGCTGTGTGGGGGAGCAGCTTCGACCACTTCGGGCTTGAAGTCTTCCCTGAGCCGATGACCGCTCACCTGCGGATGATCGGGGAGCCAGGCGGGTCGGCGGCGGTGGACGTGACCGATCACCCACACTGGTCGAGCCTCGTCGGCAGAAAACTCACCAGCGTCGATATCGCCTGGTCCCAAGGCTCTGAGAGCGAGCTCCGGACGCCGAACGCGATCAGGTTGTGCTCGCGGGAGAAGGCCGTGTGGATAGCCGTCGGGAGCCCGGCGGAATGGACGCCAGCCGAGGTCTACCACCTGGGTACCGACGATGTCATGGTCATCTTCACCGCCGAGTTCGCGGCCAAGGTGGGCATTCCCTCTGTCGACTGACCGGCGGGGCTGGCCGGCCGATGTCCCTCGCGAACACCATCCCGGGTGATCTTTTCCGGTCACACTACTGGGGATTCCCAGAGAGCGGAGGGGACCGGTGCGGTCAATGGGCGTGCGGTGCTTCGTCGCGAACGCCAAATCATGGGCTCCCCTTGGTCTCCCGCCTTTCCCGCTCGACGTCTTGCATCTCGCGGTGTGTCTTGAGTCGGGCGAGGAGCTCGGATGGACACTGGAGCGTGAGCTTGCTCTTGCCCTTGCGCTGGCGGAAGACGGCCCTTCTGCGGATGATCGCGGACGCGCAGGACCGGGGGCGAGGGGATTCAGGGGTCGCGACTCTCGTGGGGCACGCTCATTCCCGGCCGCCGCCTTGGAGGGCCTCGACGAGGTCGTCCATCATCTGGCCCAGGGGCTCGCGCTCGCTGAGATCTAGGCACGAGGGCCGGTGTGCATGACAACGAACAGCCCCCGCGCGCGGGCGCCATCCGGCATGTGCCAGGAGCCGGCGACGTGGCCAGTCGCTTCCGGTGGAAGGAGAGGTTCGCTGTCGGGGGCGGGGCGCAGGACCCGGTGCAAGCGGAGGGCCGTTCCATGTGGTGCAGGCAGCTCGGTGCCCTCTTGGTCGTCGGTTGCGGTGGTGGTGAAGTCTGTGGGGGCGAGGCCGTCACCGATGTAGGAGCGGGTGACCTCCGGGTCGGGGGTGTCGCTGGTGTTCTGGTCCTGGGCCTGGACCCGGCCCTCGATCAGGGCCAGCAACTGGGCGACCAGCACCCGGTCGTGGCAGCCGTCGTAGGCCCAGCGCTGCCCCAGCACCCCGTGCTCCATGGTGCCGACGAGGGCGTGCTCCGCCCCGTCGAGCGGGGCACCGCGATAGGTGAGCGGCACCAGGTACGTGGTCGGGTGAGTGCCGGAGGTGTCGGTGACCACCATGAACTCGATCCCGACCTCACCCTGCGGGTCGTCCAGCCGGAAGCCGCCGGCCTTGGCCAATTCTGGTTGGCTCGCGCCGCCGAAGTACCACGGCCGGGAGGGTAGCCAGGAGGTGAGCAGCTCCAGCTTGCTCGGCTTGAGGGTGGTGTGGTGGATGACGGCCATGCCGAGGATTCTCTTCCGTTGAGCGGGTACGACCTTCAGATCTTCCCATCGGCCGGGCAGAGCGGTTCATTCAGCCGATAAGTCCCACGAGACAGGCCAAAGGTCCGGGCCCTCGGAGGGCATGCTTCCGCCCATCGTGTCTGTTCGCCCTTGTCCTGGCTCCACGTCGTTGGCGTCTACGAAAGGCCGTTTCTGGGCAGCCGCCGGGATGGACGGCTTTGGGTCGAGGAGGATACGCCTGAACAGCAGGGACGTCACCGACCTGCTCGGCAAACCAATCTGTACGAAACGACCCTGGAGATTGTTAGGGACCCTACGGATCGTCAGATGTTCCAATCTTGTACCGCGCATAGCGATCACCAGGAGGGGTGAACTCCATGCCGTTCTCATCGAGCGCGTTGTAGATCGTCACTTGGCCGTTCGGGAAACCGAAGCCCAGGGACACGATCGTCCCCTCCACGAGGTTCCTGTTCCTCAACATCAGCAGTTCCACTGCCGAACAAGGCTGTCCGACCAGTGCGGTGAGTCCGTCGGGCACGTCGTCTCGCCACGCCAGGTGAAAGTCCGGCCAGTCCAGTGCGCGCGCCGGATCGATGGTGTTCCAGGTGATGGAGATCTCGTCGAACTTCCAGTGGTTGATCTCAACCTGTTCACCCTCGAAGTCCAGGAGGACCGGGCAGTCGGCGAACCACTCGTCCTCGTCGAGATCCCACACCACCAGCGCGCGGGTCAGCTGTCGGCCGACGAGGTGGGCCAGCCTCGGCCCGTGAGCAGCGGTGATCTCTTTACGCCTGCTCAGCCAGTCTGGCCGGTAGCCGGGAATTCCGAAGGTGAACATGGGTCGTTGTTGTACCGCGCGACGCTCGCGGGCCGCTACGCACGCCTGTCGGGCTCATCCCCGGCCTCGTGCGGATAGTGCCCGTAGTGTCGTTGACGCCAGCGCTCGAAGTAGCCGATGCCCATCATGCTCATCCCAGCGAAGGCTGCTACGCAGAGGTAAAAGAGCAAGGTAGACAGGGCGAAGGCGTACTCCCATCCAGTTGCGGCACCGATCAACGAAAGGATGCCGAAGAAGCCGCCGACGGCAGCGCCGGCGATCAGCCCGAGGCGCACCGGATGGGCCGCAGAGAACCGCTGACCGCGATGCGGTTCAGCGTCGCCGCCAGATGACGCATCGACTCGCCAGAACCAGTTCTCAAGCAGTCTCAACAAGCGCACGCGAACCCCTTTCATGCCTCCGGCGACGGCTCCGGCGACGGCTCCGGGGTGAAGCACGTGAGGCGATGGCGCAGCGAGTCCGTACGTGGACCGGATCTCCATGATCAAGCAGATCGGAAGTTCACGCAGCCGGCCGTAGCGTCGTCGTAGGGCTTGCCTCGCGGTCCTCTTTCATCGAGTTTGAAGGTCCTATTAACCTCTGTAACTGTAGATGCGGACGGCCCTCCCGATCGCCGTCCTCCTTGGTCGCCGACTCGACCAAAAGCAGGTTCGCCAGGTCCGCGCTGGGGGCCGGGTCGCTTACTCGCCAGGTCATCGACCCTGGCGCGCGGGCATGCCATGATCGGCGGCGTACGGAGCCGGCCGACCGGAAGGATGCCATGCCCGCCTACGTCATAGCTCACCTGCAAGAGGCCGCCCCGCACCCGGAGATCATCGAGTACATCGAGCGCCTCCCTGCCACCTTCAAGCCGTACGGCGGCCGCTACCTCGTACACGCCAAGCAGCACGAGGTGAAGGAGGGCAGCTGGCCCGGGCACGTCGTGATGATCGGCTTCCCTGGGATCGCCGAGGCGCGGGCCTGGTGGGACTCTCCCGCGTACCAGGAGATCGCACCGCTGCGCTCGCGACACATCGAGGGCGACATCATCATGGTCGAAGGCGTCCCCGAGGACTACGAACCGACTGCCGCCGTAAAGGCGATGCGAGAGGCCCTGGCTGCCGAGTAGCCCTCAATCACCCGGCATGATTCAGATCATGAGGCGAGGACACCATTGGGCGCCAGGAGCTCAATGAACAGCATCCTCGAAGTCCTTCCGAAGAGGATCGTTGGTGGTGATACTCCTGCGGCGCGTTCCCGCCGTCGTCGACCGAAGGGGAGATTTTCCGGCTACTTCGCCAGGTGTAGCAGACGAACCTCCGACATGTGGGGTAGCGCTATTGGGTCTCGGCTTGGGGACTGATGGGCCCTTGGTGGGGCTCAGGCGCTCAGGAGTCGAGGCTGCGGTGGAGGAAGGCGGCGGTGGCCTGAGCGGCTTGGGTGACGTACGGTTCCACGTCATACAGATCGATGTGCTGGTTGGCGTCCAGCCAGAGGATCTCTTTGCGGCCGGGTGCGCGTTCGTAAAGCTCCCGGGCCAAGTCCGGTGAGCAGTAGTCGTCGGTCCTGCCGTGGACGACCAGGAGCGGGGTGGCGGCCAGGAGGTCGGCCGCGCCGAGGGCATCGAAGGTCATCAGCGAGAAGAGGGATCCTCTGGTGACTTCGTTGCGCCAGTACGGCGAGGCGGACCGGGCAGTGCCGTAGTAGGCGTACGGTTCGTCGCCTCCCATGGCGGCCTCGCCGTTGTCGGGCGACACGGCGGGGAGGCACTCGTCGTATCGGACCAGGAAGCCGGCGAGCGCGGACCGGTAGGCGTCGATCCCCATGCTCCGCGCCATGTGAACCGGGCTGTTGTACGCGCCTGCGATGCCGGCCACCGCCCTGACCCGAGGGTCGCCGGCGGCGGCCCGCACCGCGTAGCCGCCACCGAGGCATACTCCGACGACACCGATCCGGTCGGCGTTCACCTCGCGCCGGTCGGCCAGTGCACCCACTGCGGCCCTCAGGTCGGCCAGTTTTCCCTGGCTGTCCTCATGCTGGCGGCGTCCGCCGCTTTCCCCGAATCCCCGGTGGTCGAAGGCGAGGGTGACCAGCCCGGCCTGGGCGAGCAGCTTGGCGTAGGTGCCGACGACCTGTTCTTTTACTCCGGTGAAGGGGCCGGTGAGCGCCACTGCGGGCAGAGCGCCGTCCCCTTCCGGAATGCGGAGCTCGCCCACCAGCTCTATGCCTTCGCTGCAGAAGGTGATCCGCTCGGCTTTGACGGGTGTCATGGCATCTCCAGGTTCCGCATTGTGGTCACGCGGCGAGTTCGGCGGCTACGGCGTCAGCGCCCAGGCCGACCAGCCACCCGAGAGGGGCGTCGGGCACAAAGCGTGCCATGATCTGCTCCAACTCCAGCTTCTGCGCGTCGCTCAGCCTCGGCTCCCCCGCGGCCAGGCGCCGGACCGCCTCGCGGTACATGAGCAGATACTGTCGCTGCCGGGTGAGCAGGCCGACATCGGCAGGCGCGCCGTGGCCGGGGTACAGCGGGACACCCGCCAGCTCGTCTGCCAGGCGATCGAGTGCGGCCAGCCACGCGCCCGAGTGACCGTCCGCGGTGTAGGAGTGCACGCCCTCGAAGGCCAGATCCCCGATGAAGGCGATCCGCTGGTCGTCGGATTCGACGAGCAGGTACGAGTCGGCATGACTCTCGGCGGGTCCGAGGTCGTGGACCCGGATGCGCAGGCCGGCGACGTCCACCGTGTCGCCATCGTTCACCGTCCGATCCGGCACCCGGAACCGGTCCGGCCATTCCGCGCCGTAGACGGGCTGCCACTGCTCCCGTTTGGCGATCGCGGTCTGCTCGATCGTCTTGGCGACCGGTGCGGTGGCGTAAACCGGCACCTCGTCGCCGGCCACGTACGGCAGGCCGTTGTAGTGGTCCGGGTGCGGGTGTGTCACGAACGCCGCCACCAGTGGCTTGCGCAGCGCCGCGATCCGTGCGGCCAGCGCTCGCGCGTCCGACACCAGCAATCCGGCATCAACGAGCACCACACCGTCCACCGTCTCGAGAAGATAGCTGTTGACGAAGATTCCGGGCTCTGCCGCTGTGTACGTGTGAACCATAAGCTTTGTCACGAACGGGACACTAGGCGCCCCGATCTTCATCGACCAGAAGGCACTTCGAAGTGCCCCTGCGAGCGGGAGCCCCATGGCACTGGTGATACCTGACGTGCTGGAAGAAAGTTGCACGACCCGGCAGGCGCTGGAGCGGCTGGCCGCCAAGTGGCGTGTCCTGCTGATCTATGCGCTCCTGGCGGGGCCTCAGCGACATGCCGAGCTGCGCCGCAGGCTGCCCGGCATCACGCAGAAAGTCTTGACCGAGACACTTCGGGGCATGGAAAGCGACGGGCTGGTCGAACGACGGGTGCTCAAGGACACCGCTCCCCAGCATGTCGAGTACTCCCTGACCCCTCTCGGCAAGACGCTGCAGGAGCCGCTGTCGGCGATCTGCGCCTGGGCGGTGGAGCACGGTCAGCCATAGCGTCCACCGCGAGAGGTGGAGCCTCCTGAGGTTGGCGGAACCCGGGGGGATAACATCGCGATCATGGCGGATTGGGAGCTTCGTCCGGCTTTGGTGGCGGACGTCGAGATGGTGGCCGAGTTGCGGGCCGTGGTGCTGAGGCCGGATCTCGAGCGGCTCGGCCGGTACGACGAGCTGCGTGTGCGGCAGCGGTTGCGGGACGGGTTCACGCCGGCGCACACCTGGATGATCGAGGTGGGTGGTGCGTTCGCCGGCTGCGTGGCACTGCGGCCGGCGAAGGACGCTTACTGGGTGGAGCACTTCTATCTGGATCCGGATTTGCAGGGCAGGGGCATCGGTTCCGCCGTGCTGAGCCGGCTGCTGGAGCGGTGCGACCGCGAAGACGCCGTGGTCCGGCTGAATGTGCTGCAGGGCAGTTCGGCCCGCCGGCTGTACGAGCGGCACGGGTTCATGGTCGAGACCGAGGACGCGGTGGACGTGTTCATGGTGCGCGACCCGGTCTCGGCGCGGCGATCACCCGGCGGGAACCAGTAGGCCCTGGCGGCCGGGGTGGAAGCCCGGTCATCCTGCTCGCCACCGCACCGCCCCGGGCAGACGGCTGCAGAGCCCGCCGCGGTGCGGCGAAATGATTCCGCACCGCGGGTAGGTCGAACCAGGCGTTTCAAGTTCTGGCGCGCTGCACCAGGTCGCGCACGCCGCGAACGAGTCTGGTCGCCCCCGGCGCCGGACGACGTCGCGGACCGATCGGGGGACGACTTGCCCACACCCCTGTGCATATCTCAAGCTGATGCGGATCGGGTCTACCGATCATCTGAAGTTGAATCGCTCGAAATGGATGGACGAGGCCGGCAAGCCGGCGGCTCGGAAGCCGCGCACGAATGACTCGAGCATGGGCAGCGGGCCGCACATGTAGACATCGGTGATGGAGTCTCGTCCGCCGGCCTCCAGGACTTGGCCTGTGGTCAGGGTGCCCGATTTCGAGGACACGTTGAGGTGTACGCGCAACCCTGGGTGGGCGTCGGCACGGGCGCGGATGTCCTCCCAATAGAGCGCCTCGTCGGCGTGCCTGACGGTGTAGAACAGGGTGATTTGTCGGTCGTCTGGTACGTCGCGTAGCCAGCTGAGGAACGGGGTGATGCCGATCCCGCCGGCGATCCAGACCTGGCACCGGCCGCCGGTGCGGTAGTCCAGCATGCCGTAGCCGCCCTCCACAGTGGCCCTGCAGCCGGCTCGCAGGGCCAGGCGCAGCTTTGAGGTGTAGTCGCCGCCGGCTTTGATGGTCAGGCGGATGGCACGCTCGGCTGGGGCGCTGGAGACCGTGAACGGGTGCGGCTCACGCAGGCCGTGCTGGTGGAACGTCACGAACACGAACTGCCCTGCGGTGAACGTCAGCCGCCGCTGCTTGCGCGGCCGCAGGATGATCTCGACGGTGGTCGGCGTCGGCCGGCGCACGGTTTGCACCTCGTAGGCGAACCTGGGACGGCCGAACCGGGCGAAGAGGAGGTTGTAGAGGAACGCGGCGATGCCCACCACGTACGCGCCGATCAGGATGACGAACGGTGCTGCCGCTGTGCGCGTCACATGGTCGACCAGCAGCGTGTGGGCGAGGCTGATGGCGAAGAACACGCCGATGAGCCAGTGGGAGCGGCGCCAGGTGCTGTAGCGCGAAGGGCCGACGGCCAGCGCCACCAAGAACGAGATCCCGGCGAAGGCGATCAGGCCGGAGGGCGTTCCACCGGGCGAGCCCAAGATCCATGGGATCGTCGCGACGTGGGCGGCGAGCAGGAGGAACCCGGCTTTGCCCACTCGCCGGTGCGCGACGTACATCCGGTCCAGGCCACCGAAGCACGGCTCCAGGAATCTGGCCCGAGTAGCCAGGACCAGCGCGGCCGCGAACAGGATGACCGCCGTGGTCGCGAACAGCTCCGCCGCGATCTGCCGTACATGCGGCACGGTGTCCGGCGGCCAGAGCGTCAGCGAGCACGCGGCATTGACGATCACCACTCCGGCGATCACTCGTGGACCGATCATGTAGGGGAGCGCTTCCCGACCGGGGCCCAGCCCACGACGACCGCTCCCAGGCCGACCACGAGGTGCACGACGGCGTCGTCGAACGCCAGCGCTTCCACCCCGTCCAGCCAGCCCGCCTCGCCGGCGACGCCGACGGCCAGCCAGAACGCTCCCAGCCATCTGGTGGCCAGCCCGGCGTGGCACCCGTGGCGGAGCGCCGCCGCCGCCAGCCACAGCGCGCCGGTGACCAGGTGCAGGACCCCGTGGACCGGCTCCCGTGTCTCCCACCCTGGCAGGCCAGGAAGCGCCATGAAGCGCATCACCCCGACGACCACGAATCCGACCCCAACCGTCCACGACCATATGCGTGTCATGGTCGCCAGGCTGACGGCTGATCTCTGTCATCCGCATCCGCCCGGCGCGGCGTCTCGTGACTACTGCGAGCGCGGTACGTTCGCGCTGATGCCGACCAGCCCGCTCTGGTACGCGAAGACCACCAGCTGCGCGCGGTCGCGTGCGGACAACTTCATCATGGACCGATTGACGTGCGTCTTCACCGTCGCCGGCGACAGATGCAACCGCTCGGCGATGTCGGCGTTGGTCAGGCCCGAGGCGACCAAGGCCACGATCTCGAGCTCGCGCTCGGTCAAGGGTGACCGCCCGGCCGAAGGTCTGGCATGGCCGGGCTGCTGGAGGAAGTGGGTGATCAGCCGCTTGGTCGCCTGTGGTGACAGCAGCGCCTCCCCGCGGGCGACCACCCGGATGGCGTCGAGGAGCTCGTGCGGTTGCACGCCCTTGCCGATGAAGCCGCTTGCGCCCGCACGCAACGCCTCGAACACGTACTCGTCGATCTCGAAGGTCGTCAGCACCAGCACGCGGATGCCGGCGAGCGCGGCGTCGGAGGTGATCGCCCTGGTGGCGGCCAGGCCGTCCATCCCCGGCATGCGGATGTCCATCACCACCACGTCAGGGTGGTACGCGCGGGCCAGCTCCACGGCCTGCGCGCCGTCGGCGGCTTCGCCGACCACTTCCAGATCATCGGAGGAGTCGATCAGATACCGCGCGCCCTGCCGGATCAGTGGCTGGTCGTCGGCCAGCACGACCCGCACCGTCATCCGGCTGCTCCGATCCCGTCGGCGACCGACTCGGCGGCGGCGCGGATCGGCAGGCTCGCACGGAACACGAACTCGTCATGCCGGTCGAGTCCGGCCGTGAGCGAGCCTCCGAGAGCGTGGACGCGCTCGGTCACTCCTGTCAGCCCGTGTCCGGACGATGGCTCCCGCGCTGCGGCGATGCGGTTGCGTACCTCGATGTCGAGGGTGCCGCCTTCCGCCCACACCCGCAGGCCGGCATGCCCGTCCCCATGTTTGTGGGCGTTCGTCAGGGCTTCCTGGATCACCCAGTAGGCCGACAGGTCCACGGCGGTGGGGAGGTCCAGCGGCAGGTCCGCGCAGTCCACCCGCAGCCCGACCGCCGCGAACCGATCGAGCAGGCGTGGCAGGTCGGTGAGGCCCGCCGGTGGCTCCATCGGCGGCGGCTCGCCGTCACGCAGCACGCTCAGCAACGTTCCCAGCTGGTCGAGTGCGGTACGGCTGGCGGCCTGCACGTGACCGATCGCCTTCGCGGCGGCCTCCGGCTCCCGATGCAAGGAGTGTCCGGCCACGCCCGCCTGCATGCTGATCACGGCGATGTGGTGAGCGACCAGATCGTGAACCTCCCGGGCGATGCGCAGACGCTCCTGGACGACCCCGTGGCGGGCCCGGTCCTCCCACGCCGCCAGCAGCTGCCGCCGGCTGCGCGCCGCATCTCCAGCCGCCGCCCCCACCAGTACGGCGGCGATCAAAGGCACGGGCGTGTCCAGCCCCGTCCATGCCGTCGGCACCACGATCAGCGAGACTCCAGCGATCACCACCGCCGCGCCGACCCCCCACACCAGGGTCGCCACTCGATTGCTCGACACCGCAACGGCGTACCCGGCCAGCGCGATCGCCGTGCCCACGGACTCCTTGAGATCAACCGGCACGGCCACCACCACGACCACCACCGGCAGGGTCGCGGCAAGGGCGCGCCGCCATGCCAGGAACGCCACGCCATGCGGCATACGGCGCCGGCGCACCTCGCCGATGACCAGCAATGCCGCGCCGAGCAGCGCATCGGCCGCGGACGTGTCGAGGTCCACCCGCATGGCCACCACGGCACCGACCGTCGCGAGGGCGAGTGAGACCCTGGGCGATGTCGATCGTGCGAGCAGCGCGACAGCCGCCAGGAGGACCACCACCAGAAGTGGCCACGTCACGTGCCAGGCATGTCCGCTGACCAGGCCGCCCGCCGCCATCGCACACAGCGCCAGACCGAGCCAGACGTCGGTCGCCCACTCCGCCCGCTCCACCGCGCCAGCGTATGCGCCGCAGGTCAAAGGCGCATCATCCTCGGGTAGGGGATCGCGTACCGCGATCGCGGTACCCATCGAAGGCGTCGCTCAGCAGCGGCCTTCGGCGTCGTCCGCCGCGCCCCAGCCGACCGAGCGGCCGTTCTGGATGATCTCGCCGCCGATCGGCCGGCGCCCGGAGCCGAGCGCGCTTCAAGGCAAGGCCGTACCGATGACGGAGGCGTCAGTCGTGTCGGATCAGGCGAGCCAGCTGGGCGGCGTTGATCTGGGCGTAGTCGCGGTAGCAGTTGTTCATGAGAACGTGGGTCGACTCGGCGTCCTCGGCGAGGCGCCGTATTCTGGGCGCCCACTCCCGTAGTTCCTCCTCCTTGTAGAGGTAGCCGAACCGCTCGTGGATGTCCTTGCTCGTCCATTTATCCGAATGCCCGTGGAAACGCACCACGGCCAGGTCCGCCGTGGCGGCGAGTACGGGCGGGATGGAGTCGGGGTATCCCTGCGGCATGTCCACACTCACGTACGGCACGCCGTACGAGGTGAGGAAATCCAGCGTCTCGGCCTGGTTCTCCTCGCTCATCCAGGTGTGGTTGCGGAACTCGACGCAGATCCGCAGGGGAGCGCAGCGCGCCTTGCATTCCAGGATGTACTGCTTGTTGCCCTTGCCGATGGGGAACCAGCGGGGGAACTGGAAGAGGATCGCGCCCAGCCGGTTCGATTCGTGGAGCGGTGACAGCGCCGCCAGGAAGCGGTCCCACACGTGATCGACCAGCTGTGGGTCCAGGTCGCGTAGGTAGAGGTTCGGTTTCGTCGCCTCTCCGAGCCGTTCACGTACGTCCTTGTACAGCGCCGTCGGCTTGGTCGGGTGCTGGGTCAGCAGGGAGAATGCCTTGATGCCGAAGGTGAAGCCGGCAGGGGTCCGGTCACGCCACAGGGCGACCGTGCTTTCCGCGGGCGGTGAGTAGTAGGACGAATCCACCTCCACCAGGGGAAACCGGCTCGCGTAGTAGCTCAGTCTCTCCTGGGCGGAGGTGACATCGTCGGGATACCACCCCGAGGCCAGCAGCGTCTTGTCGGTCCACGAGGCGGTCCCTACCAGGATGCGGCCCATGTCCGCACTCGTACCCGGACCCTCGCCGGTCAGTCGAGGATGTGGTCGGTGGCGCGGGCGTAGCGGTGGCGGATTTCCGGGACGGCCTCGCCTTCGTACGTCGCCGTGTCCTCCATTTGCCAGTCCGGGGTGGTGAGGAGGGTGGCGGCCTGGTACGCGGCGCCGTTGGCGACGTACTCGGCAGGTGGCGGCACCGTGATCGGGACGCCGAAGATCGTGGGGGCGATGCGGCGGACGGCCTCCGAGCGGGCGGCGCCGCCGATCAGGAGGACCCGTTCCGGGCGCATGGCCAGCGCGTCGAGGGCGTCGGCCAGGCCGCACAACATGCCCTCGATCGCTGCCCGTGCCAGGTGGGCGGGGGTTGAGGTGGCCAGGGTGAGGCCGTGGATGGAGCCGGTGGCGGTGGGGCGG
>NZ_VCKY01000207.1 GCF_005889735.1 Nonomuraea turkmeniaca | reverse complement strand
CGGGGGCGGTGGCCCTGTTCGTGCTGTTCGCCGGCGGGGCCGTCGGGACCGTGCTGGGCGGCAGGCTGGCGGCGCGCTGGGGCCGGGTGCGCACGATGCGGCTGGCGTACGCGGCGGCCGTCCCCGCGGTCGCGGGCGTGGTGCTCGCGCCAGGCCCCGCCGCGTACGTCTTCATCGCCGCTTCCTCGATCGCCCTCTACGCCCCGTTCTCCCTGCACGTGACGCTGGGCCAGGACTTCCTGCCGCGGCGGGTCGGCACGGCAAGCGGGGTGACCTTGGGGTTGGCGGTGAGCGTGGGCGGTCTGGCCAGCCCGCTGGTGGGCGCCGTCGCGGAGGCCGCCACGCTCAGGACGGCGCTGGCGTGCTTGATCGTGTTCCCGTTGCTGGCCTGGCTGCTGGCTCGCACGCTGAAGGAGCCCGCGCTCGAGCCGGCCCCGTGAGCACGCGGGCGGGCAGGCACGCGACGTCACGGCGGCACACCCGTGGCCTCGTGCCGGGGGAGCATGCTCGGCGGGCGCCGACGGCCGAGCGGTCGCGAGCCTAGGGAGGGGTCATCGCCGGGTTGCGAGGCTGAAGACGGACGTGTTGTCGCGCTGGGTCGGGTCCAGGGGAGTGGAGGTGACGTGTGCGCTGATGGGCAGCCATGCCTTGGCATCGCGGGCGACGCGGACCCGGGCCGAGATCCGGACCGGCCTGCCCGGCCGGACGGTGCCGATCACGCAGGTGGCCTTGCGGTCACCGCGCTCGCACGTGGCCCCGCGGATCGCGCTGAAGCCGGCCCCGGCCGGCGCGGTAAGGGTGACGGGCACCTGGGCCGCGGCCATCAGGCCGCGCATGGCGACGGTGGCGGTGACGGTGGCGGTGCGGCCGGGCCGGACCGGCCGCGCCCGGCCCACGAGGTTGACCGACAGCGCGTCGTAGACGCCGCGCGGGTCGGCTTTCGTGACGATCGCGCCGTAGCTGTCGGTGGTGAGGGTGTTGGCGACGGAGAAGCCGTCGGCCTCGCCGTCCTCCGCGCCCGCCGACAACACGCCGATCAAGTCGTTGGTGCCCTCGAGCACCCACGGCCCGCCGCTGTGCCCTTTGGACAGGTGGCAGTTGTTGGTCTCCAGTTTCGACGGCGCGGCGGCGATCGAGCGGGCGGGCTGGGTCTTGGCCAGGCACCAGAGCTGGTCCTTGCCGTCGTACGGCTTCCTGCCGAGCACCCCCGGGTAGCCCGCGGTGGCGATGGTGTGCCTGCCGCCCTGGCTGCGCACCGGCGTGAAGGCGCCGACGGCGTCCTGGAGGGTGCGGTTCTTGTTGCCCACTTCGATGAGTGCGACGTCATAGATGGAGTTCCAGTCGCCGCCGGTCGTCCCGGTGTATCCGTCGGGCTTCCAGGCGCGCCGCCCGCCCCATCGCCCGTACGGCTCGCGCTGCCGCTCCCCGGCGGCCCGCCCGTCGTAGGCGGGCACGAACGCGAAGCTGCTGTGCCAGCGGCCGCTCGTGGCGCCCGCGGGGATGCTGTACACGCAGTGGGCGGCGGTGATGATGAGCAGTTCGGCGGCCGAGCGCACGACGGAGGCGCTGCAGGAGTCGCCGCGCCCGCCGGCGTTGACGAAGAACAGCCGGCCGGTGATCCTGCTGCGGTCCGTATCCGTGTACGGGCGGCGCACGCGCGCGTACCCGTTGGTGTCCCCGCCGGGCGTGAGCCGTTTGGTCGTGGGCACGCTGCGCCGCTGTGCCGCCGCCGGGCTCGGCAGGCTCGCCGGCAGGTCGGCGGCGTTGGCCTTGGCTTGCTTGCCCGGCGTCCAATAACGCACGGCTTGTCCAGGGCGCATCAGCGGGGAGGACTCGGCGCCCCAGCCGCCCTCGTGCGCCGGGATGAGGGGCGGCTGCGCCGGAGCGGCGTGCGGTGGCCGGTCGGCCGCCGCGGGCAGCGCGAACGCGACGCCGGCCAGCGTGGTCAGGGTTGTGACCAGGGTTCTCCACACAGTGTCCCCCAGAGAAGAAGATCGGATAGTCGAGCTCTGGTCACTGTAAGTCACCAATATGAGGCGAAGTGTTGTTAGCGGGCTCGTGTCGTGATGGGTGCACCTCGGTCGGGGGATCGGGTGCGAAGGGACGTTCAGGAGCTCTGTGCCGGGATGAGCCGGGGATGGCCATGAGCGGGCGCGAAGGGCCGGTGGAGGGGGTTTGAGGGGTGCGGTCAGCCGGCTGCGGCGTTGCCGGTGTGGCCCTGGCGGCGGATCTCGGTGGCGCTGGCCTCGGCCGGCTCGCGGTCCGGGCGGAGCCCGCGCCAGGACAGGTGGCGCAGCATCCCGTCGCCGGTGACCTCGGCGTACTGGACCTCGCCGACCACGAGCGGCTCGACCCACAGCGCGTCGCGGGCGTGCTCGCGCGGCACCGGCTCGTCGAACGGCGGGTCGGGCCGCTCCAGCGGGGCCAGCCGCTCCCGCAGGTCACGCAGCATGGCCTGGGTGAACCCGGTGCCGACGTGCCCGACGTACAGGAGCCGCCCGCCCTCGTCGTACGCGCCGAGCAGCAGCGACCCGATCGTCCCCGAGCGCCCCCCGGCGCCGGGCCGCCAGCCGCCGATCACGACCTCGACGGTGCTGACGTTCTTGACCTTGGTCCATTCGCCGCTGCGCTTGCCCGGCCGGTACGGCGAGCCCATCCGCTTGCACACGACCCCTTCGAGCCCGAGCTGTCGCGAGGAGTCGAAGGCGTGCCCGGCGTCGTCGGCGAACCAGGTGGGCACCTGCCACCGGTAACCGGGCGTGAACGTGCCCTCCAGCAGCTTCCTGCGCTCGGTGTAGGGCAGGGGGGCCGTGGTGGCCTCCTCCAGGTGCAGGATGTCGAACGCCATGAACGTCACCGGCACCGTCCTGGCCAGCCCGGCCACGACGGCCGGGTTGCGCTGGTGCATGCGGGGCTGCAGCGCCTCGAAGCTGGGCCGCCCGGCCTCGTCGAACGCCACGATCTCCCCGTCGACGACGGTGGCCCGCCCGCCGGTGGCGCCGGCCATGAGCTGCAGCTCGGGGTAGGCGGGGGTGATGTTCTTGCCGTTGCGCGACATCAGGCGGACGGCGCCGTCCTCGAGGTAGGCGAGAGCGCGCACGCCGTCCCATTTCATCTCCACCGCCCAGCCCGCGCCCTGCACGGAGGCCAGGGTGCCGAGCTGGGCCAGCATCGGGGCGTACGCGGGCAGCCGCACCATGGTGCACGCCATACCCCGTCCGCTTGATCGACAGTGGTGGACGGGGGTCTACAGATGGTCAAGCCGCGTGTCTTCCACGAGCTCGGCCAGGTCGACGCCGTGGTCGCCGAGCTCGGCGACGGTGGCGCAGTAGCCGCGCAGGTAGGTGCGGCCGTTGACGCGGCAGGAGACGCGCAACATCGGGCGATCGCCCAGGATGATCGCCTCGACCAGGATGCCGTCAGGGCTACGCCAGCGTGCCATGGCGTAAGGGTAAGGGGCGTTTCGGAGTGCTCACCTGCAAAGATAACTTAGAGTAAGATTTGACTGCATAAAGTGCTTGGTTGTTCGATGTTAGGCGGACACGCCCGATGGGCAGAGGGTCCGGAAGCTTTTCACGGCCGTGGCCGCGCCCCCGTGGCGGCCACGGCGTCCGCCCCGGCAGGCCCGGTCCGGGGCGACGACGGCCGCAGGAGCGGCGAAGTCGATCGCCGCTCCCGCGGCCGTCGAGTGTCCGGGGGGCGTCCCGCGAACGTGTCCCGCAGTGTGGACAGAACGAGATTCAGGGGCCGGACTCCGTAGACTGATGGGGTGATTTCCCGTATTGACATGCGCGGTTCCCTGCCGGACAACCTGCGCGACGTGCTGCCACGCGCCGAGCTCGACGTCGAGGCCGCCCTGGAGAAGGTGCGGCCCATCTGCGATGACGTGCGCCATCGCGGCGTGGCAGCGGTACGGGAGCTGACCGCCAGGTTCGACGGCGTCGAGATCGCCACCACCCGCGTGCCGGCCGGGGAGATCGAGCGCGCGCTGCGCGAGCTCGATCCCAAGGTCAGGGCCGCGCTGGAGGAGTCGATCAGGCGGGCCAGGCTGGTCCACCGCGACCAGCGGCGCGCCGACGCCACCACCGAGGTCGTGCCCGGCGGCACCGTGACCGAGCGGTGGGTGCCGGTCGACCGCGTGGGCCTCTACGTCCCCGGCGGCCGCGCGGTCTATCCGTCGAGCGTGGTCATGAACGTCGTCCCCGCCCAGGAGGCAGGCGTCGCGTCGCTGGCCGTGACCAGCCCGGCGCAGAAGGAGTTCGGCGGGCTGCCGCACCCGACGATCCTGGCCGCGTGCGCGCTGCTCGGCGTGGACGAGGTGTACAACGTCGGCGGTGCGCAGGCGGTGGCCATGTTCGCCTACGGCACCGAGGAGTGCGCGCCCGCCACCATGGTGACCGGGCCTGGCAACATCTGGGTGGCGGCGGCCAAGCGGCTGCTCAAGGGCCGCATCGGCATCGACTCCGAGGCCGGCCCGACCGAGATCGCGATCCTGGCCGATGAGACGGCCGACCCGGTCCACGTGGCCGCCGACCTGATCAGCCAGGCCGAGCACGACACGATCGCCGCCGCCGTCCTGGTCACCACCAGCCCCGAGCTGGCCGACGCCGTGGAGAAGGAGCTGCCGGGCCAGGTCTCGGCGACCAGGCACTCCGCGCGCATCGCCGAGGCTCTGGGCGGCCGGCAGTCCGGCATCGTGCTGGTCGGCTCGCTCGACGACGGGCTCAAGGTGGTGGACGCCTACGCCGCCGAGCACCTGGAGATCCACACCGCCGACGCCGCGGCCGTCGCCGCGCGGGTCCGCAACGCGGGGGCGATCTTCGTCGGCACGTACGCGCCCGTCTCGCTCGGCGACTACCTCGCCGGCTCCAACCACGTGCTGCCCACGGGCGGCTGCGCCTGCCACTCCAGCGGCCTGTCGGTGCAGTCGTTCCTGCGTGGCATCCACGTGATCGACTACACGCGCGAGGCCCTCGCGGGCGCCGCCGCGCACGTGTCGGTCCTGGCCGACGCCGAAGACCTGCCCGCACACGGCGCCGCGATCCGCGCCCGTTTCGACTGGCGAGTGCCCACGGAGACCCCCGAGTGAACCTGGACGACCTGCCCATCCGCGACGACCTCAGGGGTAAGACGCCGTACGGCGCGCCTCAGATCGACGTCCCGGTCCGGCTCAACACCAACGAAAACCCCTACCCGCCCTCCGCGGCGCTGGTCGCCGACCTGGCCGAGGCGGTCCGGGCGCAGGCGGGCGAGCTCAACCGCTACCCCGACAGGGACGCCACCGCCCTGCGCGCCGACCTGGCCGGCTACCTCGGGCACGGGCTGCGCACCGAGCAGGTGTGGGCGGCCAACGGCTCCAACGAGGTGCTGCAGCAGATCCTGCAGGCGTTCGGCGGCCATGGCCGCACCGCCATCGGGTTCGAGCCGTCCTACTCGATGCACCCGATCATCACCAGCGGCACCAACACCGAGTGGATCCAGGCCAGCCGGGAGGAGGACTTCTCGCTCGACCCCGGCAAGGCCGTCACCGCGATCGAGGAGCACCGGCCCGACATCGTCTTCCTGGCCTCGCCCAACAACCCGACCGGCACCGCCCAGCCGCTGGAGACGATCGCGGCGATTCTGGCCGCCGCGCCCGGCATGGTCGTGGTGGACGAGGCCTACGCCGAGTTCGCCCGCGAGGGCACGCCGTCGGCGCTCACCTTGTTGCCCGGCCACCCGAGGCTGATCGTCACCAGGACGATGTCCAAGGCGTTCGCCATGGCGGGGACGCGGCTGGGCTACCTGGCCGCGCACCCGGCCGTGGTGGAGGCGCTGCTGCTGGTGCGGCTGCCGTACCACCTGTCGACGCTCACCCAGACGGCGGCGCGCGTGGCGCTGCGCCACCGCGCGGAGCTGCTCGGCACGGTGGACGCGCTGCGGCGCGAACGCGACGCGACGGTGACCTGGCTGCGGGCCAAGGGCCTGGCCGTGGCCGACTCGGACGCCAACTTCGTGCTGTTCGGGCGCTTCCCCGACCGGCGCAAGGTGTGGGAGGGATTGCTGGAGCGCGGCGTGCTCATCCGCGAGGTCGGCCCGCCAGAATGGCTGCGTGTCACGATCGGCACGGGCGAGGAGATGGCGGCCTTCCGCGCCGCCCTGGAAGGGGTCCTGCTGTGAGCGAGCGAACCAATGAACACGGCGCTTCTGCGGTTCACAGGACCGACGAAGGAGGGCCTGTGAACCGCGTAGGCCGCGTCGAGCGCGTTACGAAGGAGACCTCGGTCCTGGTGGAGGTCGGTCTCGACGGCACCGGGCGGGTGGAGGTGGCCACCGGGGTCGGCTTCTTCGACCACATGCTGGCCCAGCTCGGCAAGCACGGGCTGTTCGACCTGACCGTCAAGACCGAGGGCGACCTGCACATCGACTCCCACCACACGATCGAGGACACCGCGCTCGCGCTGGGTGCGGCGTTCCGCGAGGCGCTGGGCGACAAGTCAGGCATCAGGCGGTTCGGCAGCGCGTCGTGCCCCCTGGACGAGTCGCTCGCCCAGGTGACCGTGGACCTGTCCGGGCGGCCGTACCTCGTGCACACCGAGCCCGAGGGCATGGCGCCGATGATCGGCCCCGACTACGACACGACGATGACGCGCCACATCCTGGAGTCGCTCGTCGCCCAGGCCGCGATCTGCCTGCACGTGCACGTCCCCTACGGGCGCAACGCGCACCACATCGTCGAGGCCCAGTTCAAGGCCCTGGCCCGGGCGCTGCGCGAGGCGTCCGAGCTCGACCCGCGCGCGACCGGGGTGCCGAGCACCAAGGGCGTCCTATGACGGAAAACCTCATCGCCGGCGTGATGGTGTTCATCGGGTTGTTCCTGATCGGTGGCGTGTTCTCCCTGGCCAAGCAGGGGCTCAAGATCGGTGCCGTCATCTGCGCGGTCGGCGCGGCGATGGCGATCACGGCGGGGGTGTTGTGGTGGTGACCAAGAAGAACGTCGTGGTCCTCGACTACGGGTCGGGCAACCTGCGTTCCGCGGAGCGGGCGCTGGCCAGGGTCGGCGCCGAGGTGACCGTGACGGCTGACTTCGACGCCGCGCTGAACGCCGACGGGCTGGTCGTGCCCGGCGTCGGCGCGTTCGAGGCGTGCATGAGCGGGCTCACGGGCGTCCGCGGCGACCAGATCATCGGCAGGCGCCTGTCCGGCGGCCGTCCGGTGCTGGGCATCTGCGTCGGCATGCAGATCCTGTTCGCCAGGGGCGTCGAGCACGGCGTGGAGACCGAGGGTTGCGGCGAGTGGCCGGGCACCGTCGAGCGGCTCGACGCGCCCGTGCTGCCCCACATGGGGTGGAACACCGTCAAGGCGCCCGCGGGCAGCGTCCTGTTCGCCGGCTTGGACGCCGGCACGCGCTTCTACTTCGTGCACTCCTACGGCGTGCGCGAGTGGGAGCTGCGCACCGGCGAGGGGTTCGCCGAGCCGATCGTGACGTGGGCCGAGCACGGCGTGCCGTTCGTGGCGGCCGTGGAGAACGGCCCGCTCATGGCGACCCAGTTCCACCCCGAGAAGTCCGGCGACGCCGGGGCCGCACTGCTGAAGAACTGGCTGGACACCGTTGAGTGAGGACCGGGCGTGCCCTTCCCGGGTGAAGGAGCAGGCGCGGTGAATGAGGAGCAGGCGGTGCGGGCGGTCTCGGGCGAGGAGCGGGCGCGGTGAGCAAGGAGCGGGCCCGGCGGCGGGCCGAGCGCGAGGCCGAGCGTGCGCGCGCGATCCGGGCCAATGAGGACCGGCAGGCGCGCCTGGCCCGCCGGCGGGCCCTCCGGAGCTCGATCGGCCGGCTCACGCCGCGACCGGTGCGCGTCCGCCGCCCGGGCGGCCTGCTGGCCCGCCGTCACCGGACCCAGAACGTCCTGGTGGCGTTCGGGTTCCTGATCGTGCAGGCGATCGCCTGGCTGCTGTGGGGGTCGTTCTTCGCCAGCTTCGCCGTTCTTGTCCTGTCCGTGTTGCTCGTACCCGTTGTCGTGACTCTCGCCTTCGACCGGAGGATCTGAATGTCATTCGTATTGTTGCCCGCCGTGGACGTCATCGACGGCCAGGCCGTACAACTGGTCCAGGGTGTGGCCGGGACCGAGAAGGGCTACGGCGAGCCGCTCGCCGCCGCGCTGGCCTGGCAGGAGGCGGGCGCCGAGTGGATCCACATGGTGGACTTGGACGCCGCGTTCGGCCGGGGCGGCAACCGGGAGCTGATCGCCGGCGTGATCGGCCGGCTGGATGTGAACGTGGAGCTGTCGGGCGGCATCCGCGACGATGAGTCCCTGGCCGCCGCGCTGGCCACGGGCTGCCGCCGGGTCAACATCGGCACCGCCGCGCTGGTGAATCCCGACTGGTGCCGGAAGGTCATCGCCGAGTACGGCGACAAGATCGCGGTCGGGCTGGACGTGCGCGGTACGACGCTGGCCGCTCGCGGCTGGACCGAGGAGGGGGGCGACCTGTGGGAGGTGCTCGACCGGCTGGAGGCCGACGGCTGTCCCCGCTACGTCGTCACCGACGTGACCAAGGACGGCATGCTCCAGGGCCCGAACGTGGATCTGTACCGCCGGATCTGCGCCCGCACCGACAAGCCGGTGATCGCCAGTGGGGGTGTCTCCAGCCTGGATGACCTGGCCGTACTCGCTTCTCTCGCTCCTGACGGACTGGAGGGCGCCATCGTGGGCAGTGCCCTGTACGCTCACGCGTTCACGTTGGAGAACGCGCTTGCCGCGGTACGCGGGTAGCTTCGCCGGGAGGGGGCGGAATGAGCGTCGGTAGTATCACCATGCACTGCACCGGGTCGAGGGTGTTCTCGGGTGGCATCTGGGAGGAGAAGTACGGCTACGCACGCGCCGTGGTCGTCGGAGAGCGGGTGATCGTCTCCGGCTGCACGGCCACGGTCGACGGCGAGGTATGCCATGTCGGCGACGCGTACAGACAGAGCCTGACCGCGATGGAGATCGCGCTCGAAGCTGTGGTGACGGGCGGGCTGACCCGCGAGGACGTCGTCATGGTCCGCTACTACGTGGTGGAGCAGCGGCACTTCGACCTCGTCGGGCGGGCCATCGCCGAGGTGTTCGGGAAGGTGCGCCCCGCCTGCACGGGAGTACGGGTGGCCGGGCTGGTCGACCCGAGAATGCTGGTCGAGATCGAAATCGAGGCGTTGCGAGCATGACCGTAGCGGTAAGAGTCATTCCCTGTCTCGACGTGGACGCCGGACGCGTGGTCAAGGGCGTCAACTTCGAGAACCTGCGCGACGCGGGCGACCCCGTCGAGCTGGCCAGGCGTTACGACGAGGAGGGCGCCGACGAGCTGACCTTCCTCGACATCACCGCCTCGTCCGGCGAGCGCGAGACCATGCTCGACGTCGTTCGCAGGACCGCCGAGCAGGTGTTCATCCCGCTCACCGTCGGCGGCGGGGTGCGCTCGGTCGAGGACGTCAACCGGCTGCTGCGGGCCGGCGCCGACAAGGTGTCGCTCAACACGGCCGCCATCGCCCGGCCCGAGCTGCTCACCGAGGCGTCCCGGCGGTTCGGCGCCCAGTGCGTCGTGCTCTCCGTGGACGCCCGGCGCGCACCCGGCACCCCGAGCGGGTTCGAGGTGACCACGCACGGCGGGCGGCGCGGCACCGGGATCGACGCGGTGGAGTGGGCGGCGCGCGGTGAGGAGCTGGGTGTGGGAGAGATCCTGCTCAACTCGATGGACGGTGACGGCACGCTCGACGGGTACGACCTGGAGATGTTGCGGGCGGTCCGGGCGGCGGTGCGGGTCCCGGTGATCGCCAGCGGCGGGGCCGGACGGCTGGAGGACTTCCCGCCGGCGGTGGAGGCGGGCGCGGACGCCGTGCTGGCGGCGTCCGTGTTCCACTTCGGCACGCTCAAGATCTCCGAAGTCAAGGACACGCTCCGCATGGCAGGCCACCCCGTCCGCTGACCGGCCTTCGCCGGCGCGCCATCTCCGGCGCGCCGGGCCCGGCGGGCCACCTTCGGCTGCCGTGGCGTGGGCCCGCACCGGTCGCGCAGAGGGCGCGGCCTGCGCGGGCCGGCCACAAGGATGAGGGCGCCGGTGGCCGGGCCGAGCCGCCTGTGCCGTGGAGCGCGGATGGACGGTCAGAACACCCGCATGTGGTTGAACAGCTCGTACGAGACGTCCTTCGCGCCGAAGGCGGCCGCTTCCGACCGCTTGACGGCCAGGTACGCGCTGCGCCGCAGCGGCCCGAGCGCCTCCATGAGCAGCTCATCGGCCTCCAGCGCGTCCAGCGCCTCGTCCAGCGACGACGGCAGGCGCGGAAACTGGCCGGGCCGCGTGTCGGGGTCGACGTCCACGGGCGCCCCCGGGTCGAGCTTGCGCCGGATCCCGTCCAGCCCGGCGTGGATCACGGCTCCCAGCGACAGGTACGGGTTGGCGGAGGAGTCGGACGGCTTCAGCTCCAGGTTGGGCTCGCCGGTCTCGCCGAGCGGTGAGCACACGCGGACCGCGGCCTCCCGGTTGTCGGGCCCGTACACCGCATAAGCGCTGGACCACGTGCGGGGTGCCAGCCGGCGGAAGCTGTTGACGCTGCCGCACGTGAGCGCGGTCAGGGCGGGCAGATGGGCGAGCAGGCCGCCGATGAAGCCGTCACGCACCTCCCCGTCGGCCGCGAAGACGTTGTGCGTGTCGTTCCACAATGACAGGTGCAGGTGGGCGCCGTTGCCGGCCTGGTCGGCCAGCGGCTTGGGGGCCAGCGTGGCCCACATCTGCATGCGCAGGGCCACGCCGCGCACGGTCTCCCTGAACAGGACGTGGTTGTCGGCGGCCCGCAGCGCCGGCGCGTGCCTGATCGAGAGCTCCTGCTGGCCGGGCCCCAGCTCCGGGTGGTAATGCTCGACGTGCAGGCCCTGTGTCTCCAGGGCGTGGATGAGCTTGATGGTGTAGTCGTGCGCCGTGTCGAACCCGGCGTTGGCGTAGCAGAGAGAGTCGTCGAGCGGGATCAGCCGGTCCGGGCCGCCCCCGTGGTCGGGCAGGCGGCGGCCGAGCGTGAACTCCGGCTCGAACGCCGCGACGAGCGTGTAACCCTCCGTGGCCAGATCCGCGATCGCGTCCTTGAGAAACGTCCGCGCGCACGCCTCCCACGGCGTGCCGTCCGGCCGCCGCAGGTCCGACAGCATCGCCGCCGCGCCGGGAGCATGGGGCAAGAGGACGAACGTCGCGGGGTCCGGGACGATGCGCACCTCGCCCACCGGACCCATGTGCTCGACGTCCTGGAGCTGGTCGAGCATGTTCATCGCCATCATGGCCACCGTGTGCCCGATGCCCGTGCTGAGCCGTTCGGCCAACCGCGATCGAGAAGCCGCTTTGCCACGAATGACGCCACCGTGGTCGGCGTACAGAAAGCGGATCAGCTCGATGCCCTCGAGCTCGGAGCGCTCGAGGATGCGCCGCACGTTCGGATCAAGCTGATTGATCTTGGTGCCGCTAGGGCGATCTCTCATCCTGCCTGCGTAGCACGATCTGGCAGCGCGGGGAAGCATCTACCGCAGGCAGAACCGTCGCTACGTCAGAACTCTGGAGAAGAATGTCGCCAACTGATTGGCTCCTTGAAGGATTCCGTCGAACACTCCGTTGACCGCGTCGGCAGCTTGGGCCGGCCGGGTGAACAGGTAGAAGACCACGAACGCGACAGCCACGTAGGTGATCACCTTCTTGACCTGCATGGGGGGCCTCCTGCAGTCCATTCCCAGCCGTATATACCCGGATCTGGGCGATCACTGGCATCCTCTGTGAAGATGTTCATGATCCTAACCGGGGGGCTTCCTTTTCCTATGCCATGGTAAAGGCTTGACTCCGTGCGCGAGCACCTTCTACGCCGGGGTTTCTGCGATCCTCGCCGACCGGCACGGGCCACCGCCGGCGAGCGTGCTCACACGTGAGTCACATGCCCAGGTGCGCTTCGCGCAGCCGGGAGACGGCGCTGGGGTCGCCGGCGAGCTCCACGCGGGCGTGCTCCTGGCGGCCGAAGCAGAACATGAGCAGCTCGGAGGCCGTCCCCGTCACCTCCACCCGGGCGCCCTGACGGGGGCCGCCGAGTGCGACGCCGCCGCCGAGCCGGTGCAGCACCACGCCCACGGGCGACCTGCGCAGCATCAGCCTGGCGCCGCTCGACACCCGCTTCCAGATGAGCCGGTCGAGGTCGGGGGACAGCTCGCGCGGCTCCCATGACGGCTGGGCGCGGCGCACGTCCTCGTGGTGCACGAACAGCTCCAGCGCGTTGACGGCTTCGTCGAGGAAGGGCAGCAGCCCGTACACGCCGCCCGGCTTGCGCACCATGCCGACCAGCTCCGGATAGGGGTGCTTGGCCTTGAGCCCGTTCTGGACCGAGGCGGTGTAACCGGCCAGGGGCTTGAGGGCGATCCCGCCCATCGCGTCGGGCCGGCGCTCGCGCAGCACCAGGTGGGCGGCCAGGTCGTAGGTGGTCCAGCCCGCACAGAGCGTCGGCGCGTCCGGCCCGAGCCGGTCGAGGAGGTCGCAGAGCGCGGCGCGTTCGCCACGAGCGTGAGTCACGTGGTCAACCCTACCTGTGGGAATAACTGGTTGATCAGACGTGATGTAGTGACTTGCGAAGTTAAGTCTGTTGAAGGGGAGCCTACCGAGTGGCGAGCAAGGTCACCTCGGCCGTGATGCGTCAAGGACTGCGGGTCCTTGGGGTGGCCATTCGCACCGAGAAGGCGGTCTTCGCGCTGGCCGTGCTGGCCAGCGCGGTCTACGGCGGCATGACCGTCGCCTCCTCCTGGGCGCTCGGCTGGGCCACACAGCACGTGCTGCTGCCGTCGTTCGCCCAGGGCCGGGTTGCCTCGGGCGCGCTGTGGACCGGTGTGTTCCTCATCATCGGCACGGCGCTGCTCAAGGCGTTCGGCGTGGCGGGCCGCCGCATCCTGGCCGGGGTCATGCAGTACCGCATGCAGGCCAGATCGCGCAGGGACGTCACCCGGCAGTACCTGCGGCTGCCGCTGTCCTGGCACCATCGCCACCCCACCGGGCAGCTGCTGTCCAACGCCAGCGCCGACGCCGAGGCCGCCTGGGCCCCGCTGGCGCCGCTGCCGATGGCCGTGGGCGTGGTCGTCATGCTGGTCACCGCGGCGATCGCGATGATCTTCACCGATCTCGTGCTCGCGGTGGTGGGCTTCCTGATCTTCCCGGCGATCGCCGTGCTCAACCTCGTCTACCAGCGCAGGCTGAGCCCGCTCGCCACCCGCGCGCAGCAGTTGCGCGCCGAGGTCAGCGAGATCGCGCACGAGAGCTTCGACGGCGCGCTCGTCGTCAAGACCCTCGGCAGGGAGGACCTGGAGACCGAGCGGTTCCTGCGCCGCGCCCACGAGCTGCGCGACGCCAACATCGCCGTCGGCCGGGTGCGCGGGTTGTTCGACCCGATGCTGGAGGCGCTGCCCACGATCGGCGTGCTGGCGGTGCTCGCCGTCGGCGCGCTGCGCCTGTCCGGCGGGTCCATCGTCGTCGGCGACCTCATCCAGGTGGCCTACCTGTTCACGCTGCTGGCCTTCCCGATCAGGGCGCTCGGCTGGGTGCTGGCCGAGCTGCCGCGCAGCGTCGTCGGCTGGGAGCGGGTGCAGGCCGTGCTGGAGGCCACCGGATCCATGGAGTACGGCAGCGTGGATCACGGGGCCGCCACCGCCTCCTCCGCGCCCGCCGCGCTGGAGGTGCGCGGCGTGTCGTACCGCTACGGCGAGGCCGAGGTGCTGCACGACGTCACCTTCGACGTGCCGGCCGGCCGCACCGTCGCCCTGGTCGGGCCCACCGGATCGGGCAAGTCCACGCTGGTCCAGCTGCTCGTGCGGCTGGTCGACCCCGACGCGGGGCAGGTGCTGCTCGACGGCGTCGACCTGCGGGAGCTGGCCTACGGCGGCGTCGCCCAGTCGGTGGCGCTGGTGCCGCAGCAGACGTTCCTGTTCGACGACACCGTGCGCGGCAACATCGCGCTCGGCCAGGAGAGCGCCGACGAGGACGTGTGGGACGCGCTGCGGCTGGCCCAGGCCGACGGCTTCGTCGCCAGGCTGTCCGACGGGCTCGGCGCCCGCGTCGGCGAGCGCGGCGCCACCTTGTCCGGCGGGCAGCGTCAGCGCCTGGCCCTGGCCCGCGCGATCGTGCGCCGGCCGCGCGTGCTCGTGCTCGACGACGCAACCTCCAGCGTGGACCCCCAGGTCGAGGCCAGGATCCTGTACGGGCTCCGCGACGCCGCCGAGACCTCCACCGTCGTGGTCGTCGCCTACCGCCTGGCCACGATCGCGCTCGCCGACGAGGTCGTCTACCTCGACCACGGCCGGGTCGTGGACCGCGGCACGCACGAGGAGCTCCTGGCCCGCTGCCAGGGCTACCGCAACCTGGTGACCGCCTACGAGCGTGAGGAGGCCGAGCGGGCCGCCATCGACGTGCTGGCGGAAGACGAGGAAGTCCTGGCGGGAGAGGAAGAAGGGGTCAGCGCATGACGGCGCAGAGCATCCAGCGCGATTCCGGTCGTTCGGCGCTGGACACCATCCGCCACGGCCTGTCGCTGACGCCCGAGTTCCGCAAGGGCCTGGCGGGCACGCTGGCCCTGGCGGTCGTCGCGACCGTCGGCAAGATCATCGTGCCGATCGCGGTCCAGCAGACGATCGACACCGGGCTCAAGGACGGCGTGCCGGACCTGTCGTACATCACCAGTGCCGTCCTGGTGTGCGCCGCGGCCGTCGTGCTCACGGCCATCGCCGGGTACGTCATGAACGTCCGCCTCTACAAGGCCACCGAGTCGTCCCTGGCGACGCTGCGCGTGCGCGGCTTCCGTCACGTGCACGACCTGTCGGTGCTCACCCAGAACACCGAGCGCCGCGGCGCCCTGGTCTCGCGCGTCACCAACGACATCGATCAGATCAGCACCTTCATGCAATGGGGCGGGCTGATGGTCATCGTGGCGTTCGGGCAGCTGTTCGTGGCGACCGTGCTGATGTTCGTCTACTCCTGGCAGCTGACGTTGCTGGTGTGGGCCTGCTTCATCCCCCTGATGATCGCCCTGCCGCGGTTCCAGCGGCTGCTGTCGCGGGCGTACACGGTGGTGCGTGAGCGCACCGGCGACATGCTCGCCGCGATCAGCGAGTCCGTCGTCGGCGCCGCCGTGATCCGGGCGTACGCGTCCGAGCGCCGCACCGCCGAGCGCATCGGCACGGCCGTGAACGCCAACAGGTCCGCCCAGGTCAGAGCGCAGACCATCGTCGGCTTCGTGTTCCCGCTGACCGAGATCGTGGCCGCGGTCGCGATCGCCGGGATCGTGCTGCTCGGCGTGCGGCTGGGCCTGTCGGGCGAGATCACGCAGGGGGAGCTGGTCGCGTTCCTGTTCCTCGTCACGCTGTTCGTGTCGCCGCTGCAGACGGCCACCGAGGTGCTCAACGAGGCCCAGAACGCCGTCGCCGGCTGGCGGCGCATCCTCGGCGTGCTCGACACGCCGCCCGACGTGGCCGACCCCGGCGAGAAGGGCGTGGAGCTGCCGCGCGGCCCCATCTCCGTCGCGTTCGAGGACGTGCACTTCTCCTACCCCGGCGGCCCGCCCGTGCTGCGCGAGGTCACGCTCGTGATCCCGCCCCGCTCCCGCGTCGCGGTGGTGGGGGAGACCGGCTCGGGCAAGACCACGTTCGCCAAGCTCCTGACGAGGCTGATGGACCCGGGCTCGGGGCGCGTCACGATCGACGGCCACGACCTGCGCCACGTGCGTTTCTCCTCACTTCGCGAGCGCATCGTCATGGTGCCGCAGGACGGGTTCCTGTTCGACGGGACGCTGGAGGAGAACGTCCGCTACGGCAAGCCGTCCGCGGCACGCGAGGAGATCGAGCTCGCGCTGACCGAGCTGGGCCTGGCCGACTGGCTCGAGGGACTTCCGGCCGGCCTGGACACACCCGTCGGCCAGCGCGGCGAGTCGCTGTCGGCCGGCGAGCGCCAGCTCGTCGCCCTGGCCCGCGCCTATCTCGCCGACCCCGACCTGCTCCTGCTGGACGAGGCCACCTCGGCGGTGGACCCGGCCACGGAGGTACGGCTGGCCCGCGCGCTCGAAGGCGTCACCCGCGGCCGTACCGCCATCTCGATCGCCCACCGGCTGTCCACGGCCGAGAACGCCGACGAGGTCCTGGTCTTCGACGCGGGCCGCCTGGTGCAACGCGGTCCGCACGCCGATCTGGTGAACGAGCAAGGCGTGTACGCCGACCTGCATGCCTCCTGGATCTCCGCCGCCCACTCCTGACGATCACTCGCAGACGGCGGCGAACGTCACGATCGTCCCCCGGGGCCCCGACACGATCGTGATGTGATCGCACAACATCCGCGTCAGCCACAACCCCCGCCCACGGCACTCGAACCCCGTGGGCGGGCGCATGTCGCCCAGCCAGCCCGGCGGCAACCCCGGCCCCTGGTCGGTCACCTCGCACCACAGCCGCCCGCCGTGCGCCCACAACCGCAGCCGCCCGCGCCCGCCGCCGTGCACCACCGCGTTGGTGGTGATCTCGTTGGCCACCAGCACGAAGTCCTCCAGGCGCCGCCCCGTCATCCCCTCGTAGGCGGCGTGCTCGGCGACCGCCCTGCGCAGAAACGTGATCCGCCCGCGGGCGAAGCTCGCGTACCACACTTGTCTACACATCGCCTGCTCGGCGGACGGTGACGAACGCGTCGGCCCCGATCAGCCGCAGCACCCGCGCCATGGCGTCGCCGCAGACGACCGTGGTGGACCCGGGCGGCCTGGCCATGGCCGTGACGGTCAGTAGCTGCGCCGATCCGGCGTCGATGAAGTCCAGGCCGGAGGCGTCGATCACCACCTCGCCCGGCTCCTTCTCCAGCGGCGCCAGCACCGACGCGAACGCCTGCCGGTTGGTCAGGTCGATGTCGCCCCACACCCGCAGCCCAGGAGCCGAGCCGTTGTTGGCGAAGCGCAGCAGCGCCTGCTCCGGGGCGATCGGATGCACCGCGGCGGCCCGGTCGATGGCCTCGCGGGGGAACAGGCCGCGGTCGTACTGGCACACGGCCGCCAGCCAGCGCTGCCCGAACAGCTCGTTGACCGCGGCCTCGAACGCCGCCTGCCCCGGCGCGTCCCGCATCCCCCATGAGGCGTCGATCAGGGCGTACACGCCGTGCTGGCCGTGCTTGCGCGCGCGGTCGTTGGCGTCGCTCAGCCCGCACCGCACCCGGCCGGGATCGAGGCAGCCGTCGGTGAAGTGGGTGTCGGCGCAGGCGAGGATCTCCACCTGCCCCGCCGACTCGGCGTCGGCGAAGCCGGGTACGAGCGGCGCCAGCCAGTCCCGCGTCCGCTCCGGACTGTCCGCGTGCGTGATGAGCACGACTTTGGTCCGGCGGCGCAGGCCGTTCATCGTGAACACCCTCGTCGCCGCCATCCGCTCGCGCTCCCCGTCGAACGGCAGGCAGACGTGATCTCCCAGATCGGGATCGAGCACGGAGCCCACGAGATGCATGTCGGCACCTCCCCTAGCACGCGTCGCCGAAGAAACTACCCCGCGCCACGTCATCACGTAGTGCATTCTCTGCAAAACCCACCGTGACGCGACGCTGATCGGTATACCTTTTCGCCGGGGCCGCCCACGCACCGGCGGCGGGCCCGCGCGGCCAGGGGGCGTGAGGAGCAAGAGCGTGGATGTGCTGGAGATGACGCGACGCCGACACGGCGAGCTCGTGGTGGTCAGCCTGGCGGGAGAGGTGGACGTGGACAACGCGTCCCAGGTCCGGCAGTGCCTCGGCGAGGCGGTGGAGATCCACGGCCCCCGGCTGGTGGTGGACCTGACCGCGTTGACGTTCATCGACACGACGGGGCTCGGGGTCCTCGTGCGCCAGCTGGCCGACCTGCGCGCGCGTGACGGCAGCATGGCGCTGGTCGCGCCGGACGGCCAGGTGCTGCGGCGGCTGCGCAGGACGAACCTGGCCCCGCTCTTCCCGATCTACGACACCCTCTCCCAGGCCCTGGACTGAGGCGCGGGGGCAGGCTGGTTGAATGGATGCCATGTCCCTGGACCCCAAGATCGCGGCACGGTTGAAGCGCACCACCGACGGCCTCGTCCCCGCCATCGCCCAGCAGTACGACACCGGCGAGGTGCTCATGCTGGCCTGGATGAACGACGAGGCGCTGCATCGGACGCTCACCACCGGCCGGGCCACCTACTGGTCGCGCAGCCGCGGCGAGTTCTGGGTCAAGGGCGACACCTCCGGCCACGTCCAGCACGTCAAGTCGGTGGCGCTCGACTGCGACGGCGACACCGTGCTCGTCAAGGTCGACCAGGTCGGCGCGGCCTGCCACACGGGCGAGCGCACCTGCTTCGACGCCGACCGGCTCGAGATCTCGCTCGGCTAGGCGCGACTCATGGACTCCAGCAGCAGCACGGCGACCAGCACAGCGACGGCCCGCGGGGAACTGTGGGGGTGGCTGGCGCTGACCGTCCTGGGCTGCCTCCTCGTGCTGCTGGCCGCCGGCCGGGCCTGGGCGCGGGTCACGGCGGCCGGGGCCGTGGCGCCCGCGGGCAGTGACCTCAGCCCCGTGCTGACGCCGCTGGCGCTGGCCGGCCTGGCCGGCGTGGTGGCGGTGCTGGCCACCAAAGGAGCCGGACGTCGCGTCATCGGCGGCCTGCTCGCCCTCTGCGGCGCCGGCGTGGCGGCGGGCACGTGGACGGCGCTGAACGGCGCGACCGTGACCGGCTGGCTGGCCGAGCGCAACGCCCTGCACGGCGTCACCGCGGTGCCCTGGGAGATCGCGCCGCTGTGGCCTGTCGTGGCGGGTGCCGGAGCGGCCCTGATGATCTCCGGAGGAGTCGTCGCGGTCGTGCGCGGCGGCAGGTGGGCGGGCATGTCCGCGCGGTACGAGCGGAGCGCCGGCAAGGACGACGCCACGCCGGCGCAGGATGACAAGGCACTCTGGGACGCGCTCGACCGGGGAGACGACCCCACCCGGTAGCCGCAAGGCCCAATGTTACGAACTATCCACTGTTCTGAACCTGTGTCGGCTTGGCCGTCGTTTCCTCAATAAGCTGCCGTTGCAACTCGCCACGAACACTAGGAGCCAAGGCGGATGAGCTACGGGGATCAGGGCGGAAACGGTGGTTACGGCGCGCAGCCACCCGGCGGAGGATACGGCCAGCAGCCGCCCACCGGCGGCGTCGCGGTCGTGGCGCAGGACACCTATCTCTTCCACGGCACGGTGGC
>NZ_VCKY01000206.1 GCF_005889735.1 Nonomuraea turkmeniaca | reverse complement strand
GTCTTCCTCACCGCGCCGGCCGTGTCCGTGGCGCAATCGACGCTGGAGAACCTCACCGGCGCCCTCTACGTCGTGCTGCTGGCCGGGCTGGTCTACCTCGTCCTAGGACGATCGAACACGAAGGGGCCCCGGTCGTGGGCGGCCGTGTGGGGGTTGTCGGTGGTGGCGGGCGGGCTGGCGAGCCTGCTGCTCGACCCGGTGGCCGGGCTGCAGGCCGGCTTCGCCGCGGGGGCGTTCGTCGTGGCGGGGCTGGCCGTGGCGGCGGCACCGAGGAAGGTCCTGCCGGCGGGCGCCGCCGTGCTGGTCGCCGTGGCGGCGGCGCCCCTCGTGCGAGGAACGCCGCCCCAGGCGTTCACGGTCACCTCGGCCACCTGGCGGGAGCAGCGGCCGCGGCTCACGATCGACGTCTCCTACCCGCGGGCCTCGGGCGGGGACGCGCGGCGGGTGAACGCCGCGTTGTTCGCGCCGATCAGGGAACGGGTGGAGGACACGTTGCGCGACCTCCGCGCGGACCCGGCCGCCCACGGGACCGTGACCGGCACCCACGTGCTGGTACGCGACGACGCGCAGGTGATCTCGGTGCGCTACCTGCTGGCGGGCGAGCAGTGGCGGGCGGTCAACTACGACGTGCCCGCCGGCCGGGTGCTCACCGTGCGGGAGATCTTCACCCCGGTCGCGTTCACGCCGGCGGGAAGGAGGCGGCTGGCCGCCGCGCTGCGGCCCCTCATGCCGGCCCGGCAGATCCCGCGAACCGTGAGCGCGGACAACGAGCGCCTGCTGGTGAACCTGAGCAGGGGCGCGGTGGAGTTCACGTTCGGCCGCGGCTACTTCTGCACCGCCTGCGAGCCCTTCATCGTACGGGCCTCCCGCGAACGCCTGGCCGGGCTGGTCACGGAGCGCCCTTAGCGCGACGATCACACCATGGACGCTCAGGAATTCGCCGACCGGTTGGAGATCGCGGACCTGCTGGCCCGCTACACCCGCGCCATCGACTCCGGCCAGTGGGAGCTGCTCGACGAGGTGTTCAGCGCGGACGCGGTGATCGACTACACCTCCGCCGGCGGCATCAAGGGCACGCGGGACGAGGTCAAGGCATGGCTCGCCGAGGTGCTCACGCACTGGCCGGGCCGCCTGCACCTGATCGGCGCCCCCGTGATCGACTTCCACGGCGGGGAGGCGCGGGTGAGCGCGCCCTTCACCGACACGCTCGCCCCTACCCGTGAGATGGTCGCCGCCGGCACCGAGGGGTTCCTGCACGGCGGCGGGTGGTACCACCACCGCCTGAGCCGCACGCCCGGCGGTTGGCGCAGCACGGAGCTGGTCGAGGAGCAGAGCTGGCGCACCGCCCGCTGACCTGCTCCGACAGGGGCGGCTACAGAGATATTCCGTTTGTGGTGAAACTCCTCCGGGCAGCGCGAAGGCGGGCAGTGTCCCCCTGCCCTCACCGGGTCGAAAGGGCTGTGCGGCACATGGCATTCGCATTGGGTCTTCTCGGTCATGACATAGCGGTCGATCTCGGAACCGCCAACACGCTCGTCTACGTCCGCAGGAAGGGCATCGTGCTCAACGAGCCCTCCGTCATCGCGATCAACCTTCACAAGAACACCGTCGTGGCCGTCGGCAAGGCGGCCAAGCGCATGATGGGCCGTACTCCCCCGCACATCGCCACGATCAGGCCGCTCAAGGACGGCGTGATCGCGGACCTGGACGCGGCGGAGCGCATGTTACGCATGTTCATCCAGAAGGCGCACCCCAGCAGGTTCCTCGCCAAGCCCCGGATCGTCGTGGCGGTGCCGAGCGGCACCACCTCCATCGAGCAGCGGGCGGTCAAGGAGGCCGCCTACGAGGCGGGCGCGCGGCGGGTGCACATCATCGAGGAGCCGATGGCCGCGGCGATCGGCGCCGGGCTGAAGGTCGGCGAGGCCACCGGCAACATGGTGGTCGACATCGGCGGCGGCACCACGGAGGTCGCCATCGTCTCCATGAGCGGCGTCGTGGTCGCCAAGTCGTTACGGGTCGGCGGCGACGAGCTCGACGAGGCGATCATCACGTACGCCAAGAAGGAGCACGCGCTGCTGCTCGGCGACCGCACGGCCGAGCGGCTGAAGATGGACCTGGGCATGGTGCGGTCCGCTCCCTCCCGGGACACCGAGATCATGGCCCGCGGCCGGCACCGGGTGGGCGCCGCCGGCGAGGGCTCCCTGCCGACGATCGTGGTGGAGGACGAGGAGCCCGAGCCGGCGTCCGCCACGCGCCGGTGGAACCCGTTCCGCTCCAGGCCCAGGCAGGACGGCACACTGCCGGACACCGCGCCACGGGCGATCTCCCCGGACGCCAGCGCCCCCGTACGCGGGCGCGACCTGGTCAGCGGGCTGCCCAAGACGGCGACGATGACCGCGGAGGAGATCAGCGAGGCCATCGAGGACCAGGTGCAGACCATCATCGACTCCGTGCAGACGACGCTCGACCAGTGCCCGGCCGAGCTGGCCGGCGACCTGCTGGACAACGGCATCGTGCTGACCGGCGGCGGCGCGCTGCTGCGCGGGCTGGCCGAGCGGATGGGCCAGGCCACCGGCATGCCGATCAGGGTCGTGGACAAGCCGCTGTACTCGGTGGCGCTGGGCGCGGGCCGCTGCGTCGAGCGTTTCCAGGCGATGCGTGACGTCCTGCTGCCCGATTGGTCCCGTCGGTGAAGCGGGCGCTCATCCTGCTCGTGCTGTTCACCGGGGTCGTGCTCGTCGTGCTCGACCGTACGCTGATGCCGCTGGAGCCGCTGCGCGCGGCGGGCTCCACCGTGTACGGCACGGTCCAGAGCGCGATCGGCACGGTCACCCGGTCGGTCGGCGGCGAGGGGCGCCTGCGGGCGCTGGAGCAGGAGAACGCGCGCCTGCGGGCCGAACTGGCCGGGGGCGGGACGAAGAGCCGGCCGGCCACGGTGCCGGCGCCCTATCGCGGCGTCTCGGCGCACGTGGTCGGGTTCGGGCAGGGCAGGAACGTCACCATCGACGCGGGATCCGCGGCGGGCGTCACCCGCGACGTGACGGTGCTGAACGCCGACGGCCTCGTGGGCAAGGTCAGCTGGGCGGGACCGGCCACCGCGTCCGTGTCGCTCATCACCGACCCCGGCTCCTCGGTGGGCGCGCGCATGGCGGACTCCGGTGAGCTGGGCGTGGTGGCGGGGGTGCCGGGCGAGGGCCTGCTGCGGCTGAGCCTGTTCGACCCGAACGCGCCACTCGAGGTCGGCGACCAGGTGGAGACGCTCGGCTCGGCGGGCGGGCGGCCGTACGTGGCCGGGTTGCCCATCGGCACGGTCGCGCGGATCGAGCGCGTGCCGGGCGCGGCCACACGTACGGCGCTGGTGCGGCCCGCCGCCCGGCTGTCCGCGCTCGACCTGGTCGCGGTGGTCGTGCCCGACCCTGGGAGGTGAGCCGTGGGGCTGGTGCTGTTGCTGATCACGGCGCCGCTGCTGCAGGTGCTGCTGATCAACAGATCGCCCTGGGGCGGGCCCGACCTGGTGACGCTGGCCGTGGTGTGGCTGGCGCTGACCAGGGGACCGGTCTGGGGCTGCGTGGCCGGGCTGGTCGGCGGGCTGGCCGTGGACGTGACGCCACCCGCCGACGGCACGGTGGGGCGTACGGCGCTGGTGCTGGCGGTGACCGGGCTGCTGGCCGGCCACTGGCTGCAGGGCAAGCCGCTGCTCGCCGGCGCGGCGGGCGCCGCGCTGGGCACGGTGCTGCAGGCCGGCGCGGCAGTGGCGCTCGGCGACGAGCCGTGGCGGTCGGCGGTCGCGGACCTGCCGTGGACGCTCGGGTGGACGGTGGTGCTCGGGGCGCTGGTGGCGGTCGTGCTGCTGCGCCGCCGGCGGGCCCAGGAGGCGCAGCCCAGGGTGGCGATGCGCCGTGTCTAGAGCCAGGTTGTTCGTGTTGCGGCTGGTCATCGTGGCGATGGTGGCCACGCTGGTGGGGCGGCTGTGGTTCCTGCAGGTGATCAGCGAGGCCGAGTACGTGCAGGCCGCGACGGACGTGCGGATCAGGACCGTGCCGGTGCCGCCGGTGCGCGGGCAGATCGTGGACGTGACCGGGCGCCCGCTGGTGACGAACCGGACCAGGCCGGTGGTCACCGTGGACGCGGTGGCGCTGGCCCACCAGCCCGACGGCGGGCGGGCGGTGCTGGAGCGCCTCGGCGAGGTGTTGCGGCAGCCGTACCGGCAGATCGCGGAGAAGGTCCGCCTGTGCGGGCCCGAAGTGGCGCAGCCGTGCTGGCAGGGGTCGCCGTACGAGCCGATCCCCGTCGCCGAGGACGTCTCGGCACCGGTGGCGCTGCAGATCAGCGAGCGGCAGCAGGACTTCCCCGGCGTGCGCACGGAGCTGCGTCCGGTGCGGGTCTACCCGTTCGGCGCGGCGGCGGCGCACACCCTCGGGTACGTGCAGGGCGCCAAGGGCCGCGACGGGCTCGAAGGCGTGTACGACCGCGAGCTGGCCGGCCGCCCGGGCCGGCGCGACATGGCCGTCGACAACACGGGGCAGGTCACCAGGACGCTCCGCCAGGACCCGCCCGTGCCCGGCAACACGCTCGTGACCAGCCTCGACTCCCGCATCCAGACGATCGCCGAGCAGGCGGTCGCGCGGGCGCTGGCCTCCAGCGGGGCGAAGTCGGGCGCGGCCGTGGTGATGGAGTCGCAGACCGGGCGGCTGGTCGCGCTGGCCGGGCTGCCCGCCTACGACCCGGCCGTGTGGACCGACGGCGTGACCGCCCGCGAGTACAAGCGGCTGCCCCTGCTGTCGCAGGCCGTGCAGGGCGAGTGGGCGCCGGGCTCCACGTGGAAGGTCTCCTCGGTCGCGGCGGCCGCGAACGCCGGGTACGGGCTCGGCGCGTCCTACGACTGCCCGAGCGGCTACACGGTGGGCAACCGGGTGTTCAGGAACTTCGCCAGCGCCGACCTCGGCCTGATGACCATGCACGGGGCGCTGGTCCAATCCTGCGACACGATCTTCTACCGGCTCGCCGACCAGCTGTGGCAGCGCGGGTCCGAAGCCATGGAGAAGACCGCTCGCGGGTTCGGCTTCGGCGAGCCGACCGGCGTGGACCTGCCGGGCGAGGCGGCCGGGGCGGTGCCGGACCGAGCCGCGAAGAAGGCGTTGTGGCGGGCCACCCGCGAGGAGAGCTGCCGCCGGGCCGTCAAGGGCTACCCCGAGATGGCCGATCGGGGCCGGGCCGCGTACCTGACCGCGATCGCCAAGGAGAACTGCCGCGGCGGCGGCGTGTGGCGGGGCGGCGACGCCGCCAACTTCTCCATCGGGCAGGGCGGCGTGCTGGTCACGCCGCTGCAGCTGGCCCGCGCGTACGCGGCCGTCGCCAACGGCGGGACGCTGCACAGCCCGCGCGTCGGGCTGAAGGTCGTCAAGCCGGACGGGAGCACGGTCAAGACCATCACGCCGCCGGTGGCCGGGCGGCTGCCGGCCTCGGCGGAGACGTTGCGGTTCATCAGGAACGCGCTGAGCCAGGTGCCGAAGGAGGGCACGGCTGAGGGCGCGTTCAAGGGGTTCCCGTTCGGCAAGGTCGCGGTGGCCGGGAAGACGGGCACGGCGGAGTCGTTCGGGCACCGCGACACCTCCTGGTTCGCGTCGTTCGCCCCGGATCCCGCGTACACGGTGGTGGTCGTGCTGTCGGAGGGCGGCCGGGGCGCCGAGGGCGCGGCCCCGGCGGCCCGCGACATCTGGGAGGGCATCATCGGGTTGGCGGAGCTGCGAACGTTCAGGCCCGAGAGCGGTAGCTCGCGTGACCAGCGAGGGCCGAGTGAGCGCGACCAATCAACACAGGAGCGGCGAACGTTCAGGCCCGAGAGCGGTAGCTCGCGTGACCAGCGAGGGCCGAGTGAGCGCGACCAATCAACACAGGAGCGGCGATGATCGCGGTGGCGGGGAGACGGCGGGTCGTGTGGGCGCCCACGCTGGCCGCGCCGGACTGGACGCTGACGCTGCTGGCGCTGGCCCTGTCCGTGGTGGGGCTGCTGCTGGTGTGGTCGGCCACCCGGATGGGGGGCGACTACGGGCTGCTGATCAGGCAGGCGGTGAGCGTCGGGCTGGGCCTGGTCCTGATGTGGTTCGTGTCGCGGTGCGATCTGCGGGTGCTGCGAGCGTACGTGCCGCTGGCGTACGTGCTGGCGCTGGTGTCGCTGGCGGGCGTGCTGACGCCGCTGGGGGTGCGGGTGAACGGGGCGCACTCGTGGATCGTGCTGGCGCCCGGGGTGCAGTTCCAGCCGTCGGAGTTCGCGAAGGTGGCCCTGGCACTGGCGTTCGCCGTGCCGCTCGGGGAGTTGCGCGACGGGCAGAGCAGGCCCGGGTTCGGCGGGGTGCTGCTGGCGCTGGTGCTGGCCGCGGTGCCGATCGGGCTGATCGCGTTGCAGCCGGACCTCGGGACGATGCTGGTGTTCGCGGCCATGGTGAGCGGGGCGCTGCTGGTGTCGGGGGCGCCCAAGCGGTGGTTGCTGGTGCTCGTCGCCGGCGCGGCGGGCGCCGGGTTCGCGGCGTGGAAGCTGGGGCTGGTGCGGCCGTACCAGCTGGAGCGGCTGCTCGTCCTGGCCAACCCGGGGGCCGACCCGGGCGGCGTCGGGTACAACGCCGCCCAGGCGCGGATCGCGATCGGTTCCGGCGGTCTCACCGGCAAGGGGCTGTTCAACGGTGAGCAGACCGCCGGGCACTTCGTGCCGGAGCAGCACACCGACTTCATCTTCACGGTCGCGGGCGAGGAGTTCGGCTTCGCCGGGGCCGCCGCCATCGTGCTGGCCATCGGCGTGCTGCTGTGGCGGGGGTTGTCGATCGCGCGGCACAGCGCCTCGCCGTACGGCGCCGTGCTGGCCGGCGGTGTGGTGTCGTGGCTGGCGTTCCAGACGTTCGTGAACGTGGGCATGACGGTGGGGCTCATGCCGATCGTGGGCGTGCCGCTGCCGTTCGTGTCGTACGGCGGCTCGGCCACGGTCGCGGGCCTGCTGGCGATCGGGCTGCTTCAGGCCGTGCACCGGACCAAGGCCATGCAGCGTCTCTGATCAGCCGGTCTTAACCAGTTGCCGTCGCGGCCGTCGCCGGGCCGCCGTGGCGGCGCAGCGGTTCTTGGCGCCGTTCAAGCGGGAGCGGATGACGTGGATCAAGCCCCGCGTGCGGCGCAGCCCGGTGCGGATCCAGTGGGATCCCGAGCGCGGGCCGCACCACGAGGCGTTGGCGTACCGGTCCATCCAGATCGGTCTGTCCGGGGAGGCCGTGCGGCGCTATGTGGACGAGTGGACGCTGGCGATCACCGACATCACGGATCGCGTCCGGGAGGTGCATGCGGCGGTCCGGCGCCGCGCGGACCTGAACGGGCTGCTGCCCGCCGAGCGGCCGTATCCTCTGCCTGACGGCATAGGCGAGACGATCGGGGCGAGCCCGGCGTGAACGTGATCATCTTTGGGGCGACCGGCATGGTCGGCCGCGGCGTGCTCCGGGAGTGCCTGCTGGACGAGCGGGTGTCGGCGGTGCTCGCGGTCGGCCGCGCCCCGACGGGGGTCGACCACCCCAAACTGCGGGACATCGTCCACGCCAACCTGCTCGACCTGGCGCCCATCGAGGAGCACCTGCCGGGCTTCGACGCGTGCTTCTTCTGCCTGGGCGTCTCGTCCGCCGGGATGAGCGAGAAGGACTACCGGCACATCACGTACGACTACACGATGTCCGTGGCGAACACCCTGGCCCGGCTCAGCCCGAGCATGACCTTCGTGTACGTGTCGGGGGCCGGCACCGACGCCCACGGGCGGGCGATGTGGGCCAGGGTGAAGGGAGAGACCGAGAACGCGCTGCTGGCGCTGCCGTTCCAGGCGTACATGTTCCGGCCCGGCTACATCCAGCCGATGCACGGCATCACGTCGCGCACCCGGCTCTACCGGCTCGCCTATGTCGCGAGCCGGCCGTTGTACCCGCTGTTCCGGCTGCTCTTCCCTGCCGCGGTGACCACGACGGAGCGGATCGGGCAGGCGATGATCACGGTGGCCGAGCGCGGCGCGCCCCAGCGCATCCTCGGGCCCGCCGACATCAACGCGCTCTGACGGCCCGTCGGCGGGGCGCGAGCGGGACGGCCGGCAGGCCCCAGCACCCGGCGGCGGCGTTCCGGGCCCGCGCCCGACGACAGGACTGACCACAGGCGATGATGGAATATCTCGGAAGGCCCTGACGCTACCGTAGCCGTCAAAGATTCAACAGTCATGGATGGTGACTAAAGTGCAGTTCGGACTCTTCAGTGTGGGCGACGTGACCATGGACCCCACGACGGGCAGGACGCCGACCGAGCACGAGCGGATCAAGGCGATGGTGACGATCGCGCTCAAGGCCGAAGAGGTCGGGCTCGACGTGTTCGCGACGGGCGAGCACCACAACCCGCCGTTCGTGCCGTCCTCTCCCACGACCCTGCTCGGCTACATCGCGGCCAGGACCGAGCGGCTCGTCCTGTCCACCGCCACCACGCTGATCACCACCAACGACCCGGTGAAGATCGCCGAGGACTTCGCCATGCTGCAGCACCTGGCGGGCGGGCGGGTGGACGTCATGATGGGCCGGGGCAACACCGGGCCCGTCTACCCGTGGTTCGGCCAGGACATCAGGCAGGGCATCCCGCTCGCCATCGAGAACTACGCGCTGCTGCACCGGCTGTGGCGCGAGGACGTGGTGGACTGGGAGGGCCGCTTCCGCACGCCGCTGCAGGGCTTCACCTCGACGCCGCGGCCGCTGGAGGGGGTGCCGCCGTTCGTGTGGCACGGCTCGATCCGCAGCCCGGAGATCGCCGAGCAGGCCGCCTACTACGGCGACGGCTTCTTCGCCAACAACATCTTCTGGCCGAAGGAGCACTACCAGCGGCTGATCCACCTGTACCGGCAGCGGTACGCCCACTACGGGCACGGCACGCCCGAGCAGGCCATCGTCGGGCTCGGCGGCCAGGTGTTCATGCGCAAGAACTCCCAGGACGCGGTACGCGAGTTCCGCCCCTACTTCGACGTCGCCCCCGTGTACGGCCACGGGCCGTCACTGGAGGAGTTCATGGCCGAGACACCGCTCACCGTGGGCAGCCCGCAGCAGGTCATCGACCGGACCCTGCAGTTCCGGGAGCACTTCGGCGACTACCAGCGCCAGCTGTTCCTCATGGACCACGCGGGCCTGCCGCTGAAGACCGTGCTGGAGCAGCTCGACATCCTCGGCGAGCAGGTCGTGCCGGTGCTCCGTGCGGAGTTCGCCAAGGGCCGGCCGGCCGAGGTGCCGGACGCGCCCACGCACGCCTCCCTGCTGGCGGCCAAGACCGCCGCCGACGCCACCGCGACCACCACCGCGACCACCACCGAGACCACCACCGAGACCACCACCGAGACCGTACAGGCCTGAGGAAGGTAGACATCATGAAGCTGGTCGTCGTCACGGCCGGGCTGACCCAGCCCTCCTCCACCCGCCTGCTCGCCGACCGCCTCACCGAGGCCGTGACCCGGCGGCTGGCGGACCCCGAGGCGCCGGCGGGCCCGGTCGAACGGGCAGTCGTCGCACCTCGCGTGATCGAGTTGCGGGAGCTGGCCGTGGACGTCGCGAACGCGTTCGTGACCGGGTTCCCGAACTCCCGGCTACGCGCGGCGATCGACGCGGTCACGGAGGCCGACGGCATCATCGCGGTCACACCGATCTTCAGCGGCTCCTACAGCGGGCTGTTCAAGTCGTTCTTCGACGTGCTCGACAACACCGCCCTGGCGGGCAAGCCCGTGCTCATCGCGGCCACCGGCGGCACCGCCCGCCACTCCCTGGCGCTGGAGCACGCGGTGCGGCCGCTGTTCGCGTACCTGCGGGCCGTCGTCGTCCCGACCGCCGTCTACGCGGCCGCGGAGGACTGGGGCGGCGGGCGGGACGCCTTCACCGACGGCCTCGGCGAGCGCATCGAGCGCGCCGCCGAGGAGCTGACCGACCTGCTCCTGCACCGCGCGCCCAGCGCGCGGGCGGAGCAGGAGCAGGTCGTGGTGCCGTTCGAGGAGCAGCTCGCGGCCCTGCGCCCGCCGGCGTAGCGGCAGGCCGGATCGCCCGCGGCCGCGGTTGGGCCTCGGGGTCAGGGCTTGATCGCCACCACGTTGTACGGCGTTTCGGGCGTCGGCGTGGTGGTGAAGCGGGCGTTGGGCAGGTAGAGGCGGTGGCCGTACCGGGCGACGGTCGTCGGGACGTCGAAACGCGGATCGGTCAGCCGCTTGACGATCTTCCCGGACGAGCCGTCGCCGGCCAGGGCGATGGCGGCCACCGTGTTGAGCCGGTTCAGCACCGCGTACAGGGTGCGGCCGGACAGCAGCAGCCCGTCGCCGTTGGTGAGCAGCTCGCCGCCCAGGTCCACCTCCGTGGTGACGCCCGTGGACGGGTCGACCTCGAACAGTTTGCCGGTGTTCGACTGGACGATCAGCAGCGACTTGCGGTCGGGGCTGGGCGCGATGCCGTTGGCGTTGTTGCCGGTCGTGTACTGGATGGCCCCGCTGAGCGGGATCTTGACGGCCTCGTCGGGCAGCACTCCGCCGCGGCCGAGCGGCAGCTTGTACAGGACGGGGTTGCGGGAGTCGGTGAAGTACGCGGCGTCCCGGGTGAGGATCACGTCGTTGACGAACGCCGGGTCGGTGGTCAGCTTGTACGACTTGACGACCTCACCGCTGCGCAGGTCGATCACGCGGGCGTCGCCGCCCGTCCCCCCGGCCACGAACAGCCGGCCGCGCCCGTCGGTCTTGAGCCCGAGCGAGGGCGTGCCCGGTCCCTTGCTGATGACCGACCCCTCCCCGGTACGCAGGTCGGCGCGGTAGATATCGCCGGTCGCGCGGGAGCCGAAGTAGGCGTATGGCCCGCCCCCGATCGCGATCCCCTCCGGCTGGAACCCGTTGGGCAGCGCGAACTGGTCGGGCTTCGATGTGGCCTGCGCCGGCACGGTGCCGAGCATGAGCACGATTAAGGCGCTGATTGCGGTCTTCAGGATCGCGGGTCTCATGCGGCCCACGATGCCCGCGCCCCCGTCCCGGGTGAAGACCTGCCGCGTGCTTCACAGGGAGTTCGCAGAAACGATCTGATTGATCGAAGGGGCCGGTGGGTAATACCTTTGCCCGAATGCGGAGGCCCCTTTTATTACTTCTGATCCTTTTGCTGGCCGTACAAGGCTGTAGCGCACCCGTGCCCGCCGTGAGGCAGGCGCAGTCCGCCAAGCAGCCCGTCGCCGCGGCGCAGCGTCCCGAGGCGGACCTGAACGCGTACGAGGAGGGCAGGTCGCAGCCCGTCAAGGACCCGCTGTACCCCGCCTACGGCAACCCGGCGATCGACGTGCTCCACTACGACCTGGCACTGGACTGGAAGCCGGCGAGCCGCATCCTCACCGGCACCGCGAAGCTGACGCTCCGCGCCGTCAAGCCCGTCAGCCACGTCACCGTCGACTTCGGGCGCTCGCTGAAGGTGGACCAGGTCACGGTGAACGGGACGGGGGCCAAGCCGCGGCAGACCGTGGACGACCTGTCCATTCCGCTGGCGAAACCGATGAAGGCCGGCGAAGGCGCCGTCGTGACCGTGCGCTACCACGGCCGCCCCCGGCCTGTCGACGCCAAGCAGCGGCGCAAGGACATCAGCATGCTGGGCTTCCACACCGGCGAAGGCGGCCGGGCGTGGGCGCTGCAGGAGCCGTTCGGGGCGTTCACCTGGTTCCCGGTCAACGACCATCCGTCGGACGAGGCGCTGTACGACGTGGCGATCACGGTGCCCAAGGGCTGGTCCGGCGTGGCGCACGGCACGTTCAAGGGCAAGGCCACGAAGGGGCGGACGAGCACCTTCCGCTGGAAGTCGACCGACCCCGTGGCCAGTTACCTGACGGTGTTCGCGGCCGATAAGTTCCGCATGTACACGGACAAGGGCCCGCGCGGCATCCCGATCACGTACTGGATCCGCCCTCAGGACGTGGCCAAGACCCTCCCCGTGGCACGCCGGATGCCGGAGATCATGAAGTGGCTGGAGAAGAAACTGGGCCCGTACCCGTTCCCGAGCGCCGGGCTGGTGGCGACGAGCGACTCCGGCATGGAGACGCAGCAGATGATCGCGCTCGGCCCGCGCTACATGGAGCCGTCGGTGGTGGCGCACGAGCTGGCGCACCACTGGTTCGGCGACACGGTCACCCCGCGCACCTGGCGTGACCTGTGGCTGAACGAGGGCTTCGCCATGTACTTCGAGATGCAGTGGCACGCCGACGACCAGGGCGGCTCGATCGACACGTACATCGACAACATCCGCCGCATGGACGCCGAGCTCCGCAGGGAGAGCGGCCCGCCAGGCCGGTACCGGCCGGACTCGTTCGGGCAGAGCGTCGTCTACTACTGCCCGGCGATCATGCTGCACGAGATCAGGGAGCGGCTCGGCGACAAGAAGTTCTTCGCGATGACCACGGCGTGGCCGCAGGAGCACCGCAACACCACGCAGGACCGGGCGTCGTTCACGAAGTGGATCAACCAGCACACCGGCCGGGACCTCACCACGCTCATCGACACCTGGCTGGACTCGAAGACCACCCCACGCTGAGGGATCGCGCACGGTAGGTTGGGGCGTAACCACACAAACGGGGTTTGTCATGTCAAATGGTGCCCGTCATGTCCTCGGAGTGGTCGCCGGGCTGCTCCTTCCTCCCCTGATCGCTGCCGGGCTGTGGTATGGCGTAGGCGAGCTGCGCCTCACGGCCGCCCAGGCGTTCCAGATCTCCTGGTCCGCGATCGGCGTGCTCGTCGCCGCCGGGATCGGCCTGGCGTTCCTGGCCGGCTCGCGCCTGTCCCCCGTCGCCTCGCTCCTCGGTGGCCTGTCGTTCACCGTCCTGGGCCTCCTGCCCCTGCTGGCGACATTGGGCGTGCCGCTGCTGCTGCCGGAGAACCTGCTGCCCGACCTCCTGGAGACCGGCTACAACACCATCGCCTACACAGGGCTCCAGCTGGTCCTCGGCGTGGTGCTGCTGATGGTGTCGCTCTTCCCGTCGCGCTGGCGCTCCACCGCCGAGCCGGCGGTCTACTCGCCCGCCTACAACGAGGCGCCGTCGCCGTACCTGCCGCCGCGGAGCGGCTCCGAGGACGCCACGCGGCCGATGTACCGCGATTGAGCACCGCGTGGGCTGGCAGAATGCCGCCATGCGCGAGTTGAAGATCGTCGACTTCCTGGCCGAGCTGGCCGACCGACGGCCGGCCCCGGGCGGCGGCGCGACGGCGGCCCTGCACGCCGCCCAGGCCGCCGCGCTGCTCGGCATGGTCGGCCGCTACAGCACCGGCGAGAAGTACGCCGGCCACGCCGAGGCCATCGTCGCGGTGATCGCCGAGACCGACACGCTGCGGGCGCGGGCGCTGAAGCTGGCCGAGGAGGACGCGGCGGCCTTCACCGCGGTCACCGACGCCTACCGGCTGCCCAAGGGCGAGCTGCGCGGCGCCGCGATCGCCGCCGCGCTGGCCGGCGCGGCGGAGCCGCCGGCCCTCGTGATCGAGGCCGCCACCCGCGTGGTCGAGCTGTGCGAGCTGCTGCTGCCGATCGGCAACCGCAACGTCGTCACCGACGTGGCCGCCGCCGCGGAGGCGGCGCGCGCCGCGCTCACCACCGCCAGGGTGAACGTCGAGGTCAACCTCGGCGGCATCAAGGACGAGCCGGTACGCGAGAAGCTGAACATCACCCTCTCCGGCGTGGACGCGGCCGTCGCCAGGGCAGACTGGGTGACCGCCGAGGTACGCGAGGAGATCAACCGGTGAAGACGCTGACCGGCAAGGAGCTGGCCGCCGCCATCCGCGTCCAGGCGCAGGCCGAGGCCGCGGCCGGCGGCCAGCCGCGGCTGGCCGTGGTGGTGGCCACGGACGACGAGGCGAGCCTGTGGTACGTCCGGTCGATCGCCAAGGCGGCGGCCGGCGTCGGCATCGCGTGCGACCTGGTCGACCTGGGCCCCGGCGCCCGGCCCGAGCAGATCGACGAGACCCTGACCAGGCTCAGCGGCGACCCGGGCGTGCACGGCGTGATGTTGCAGACCCCCTTGCCCCCGGGCGCCTCGGCGCAGTGGCTTGCCGCGGCCATCGACCCGCGCAAGGACGTCGACGGCGCCAATCCTCTCTCGCTGGGCCGGCTGGCGGCCGGGCTGCCGGCCTTCGCGCCCGCCACGGCGGCGGCCGTCATGGCGCTGCTCGACCACCACCAGGTGGAGCTGGAGGGGCGGCGGGCCGTGGTGGTCGGCCGTTCGACCGTGGTCGGCAAGCCCCTCGCCCACCTGCTGCTCGACCGGCACGCCACCGTCACCGTCTGCCACTCGCGCACCCGCGACCTGGCAGCCGTCACCTCCACGGCCGAGGTGCTGGTCGCGGCCGTCGGCCGGGCGGGGCTGATCGGTGCCGGACACGTCGCGCCGGGCGCCGTCGTGATCGACGTCGGCACCAACCCGGCCGACGACGGCGGGCTGACCGGCGACGTCGACTTCGAGGCGGTCGCGGGCGTGGCCGGGGCGCTGACCCCGGTGCCCGGCGGCGTCGGCCCGGTGACGACCGCGCTGCTGCTGCGCCACACTGCCAGGGCGGCGAATCTCCCGTGACCGCCGCCGGCCGGTGGACCTGCCCGCAGTGCGACCGTGAGTTCGCCCGCGCGCGGCAGTCGCACGTGTGCGTGCCCGGCTGCACGGTGGACGAGACGTTCGCGCCCTACCCTCCCGTCTACCGGGAGATCTACGACCGGCTCGTCGAGCGTCTGGGGCCGATCCATGATGACGCGGTGCGGGTGGGCGTGTTCCTCAAGAGCGAGCGGAAGTTCGCCGAGGTGCGCCCCAAGGCCCGCAGCCTGTCCCTCGCCCCGGCGAGGGAGTGCCGTCGCCTGGAGGAGCGGCGGGAGCGGAGCGACCAGAGCGGGGGAAGGCGACGGCATCTGGCGACCGAGCCCGCCTCACGGAGTGAGGCCATGAGCACGGGTCGAGCACCGGCTGATTGCCAGGGCGCTCCCCCTGCCGGGCGGGCGCATGATGCATTTCTTCAAGCTCAACCGCGTGGCCGACGTGGACGAGCAGATCCTCGAGTGGATGACGGAGGCGTGTGATGGGTGACGTGCTGGTCGTGCAGAACAGCCGGAGCGGCGGCCCAGGCCGGGTGGGCGACTGGCTGGTGGAGGCCGGGCACGAGCTGGACGTGGTGCTCGCCCACGCGGGCGCGACCCTGCCCGACCGGCTCGGCCACGACGCCATGATCATGCTGGGTGGCGGCTACCTGCCGAGCGAGGACGACCGGGCCCCGTGGCTGGCGGACGCCCGGCGGCTGGCAAAGCAGGCGCTGGCGGAGGGCGTGCCGCTGTTCGGCATCTGCCTGGGCGGGCAGATGATCGCCGAGGTCGCCGGCGGCGAGGTCACGGGCGACGTGGGCGCGCCGGAGAACGGCAGTCTCCCGCTCACGATCAGGCCGGAGGCCGCCGGTGACCCGCTCTTCCACGGGCTGCCCCCGGTGGTGCCGGCCGTGGAGCACCACAAGGACGCGATCACCGCCCTGCCCGCGGGCGCCGTCTGGCTGGCGGAGACGCAGGCGTGCCCGTACCAGGCGTTCCGGGTGGGCGAGCGGGCGTGGGGCGTGCAGTTCCATCCCGAGGTGCTGCCCGCGCGCATCAAGGAGTGGCACGCGGACGGCTTCGACCCCGACGAGACGTACGCCAGGGCGGTGGCCGACGAGCCGGTGTCCACGCCGATCTGGCGCGAGGTGACGATGCGCTTCGCCGCGCTCGTCACCGAGTATGCCGTCAGCGGGTGTACGAGTCCCAGCCCAGCTTGAGCGCCACCGCCAGCCCGCACACCGCCGCCAGGTAACGCAGGCTGTGCCCCGGCATCCGGCGTACGATCTTGGGCCCGGCCCACCCGCCCAGCAGGAACCCGGCCGCCAGCGGCAGCGCCGCGCCCCAGTCGACCGGCCCGAAGATCGCGAACCCGACCGCGGCCACCGCGTTCGCCAGCCCCGTCATGACGTTCTTCAAGGCGTTCACCTTGGGCGCGGACTGGTCGAGCAGGGCCGCCAGCACGGCGAAGACGAGGATGCCCCCGGCCGCGCCGAAGTACCCCACGTAGATCGTCACGGCGAACAGCGCCACCCGCCCCAAGACCGTGTGCTCGCCGTGCGCCCGGCCGGACGGCGGCCGGGCCAGCAGCAGCGACGCCATCGCGATCAGCCACGGGGCGATCAGCTCGAACGTCCTGGCCGGGGTCACCAGCAGCAGGAGCGCGCCCGACGCGCCGCCGAGTGCGGCCACCGGGCCGAGCCTGAGCACCCGAGCGCCTTCGCCGGCCAGCTCGGGCCGCGATCCGGCGGCCGCGCCGACGCCGGTGAAGACGAGGGCGACGGTGTTGGTGACGTTCGCGGCCAGCGGGGGCAGGCCGAAGGCCAGCAGTGCCGGGTAGGAGATGATCGAGGCGAGGCTCACGACCGTGCTCACCACGCCGGCCACGACGCCGACGGCGAGCAGGCCGAGAGCTTCTCCGACGATCACGCGGACATGCTACGTGTTGTCCGATTTGTCCCCGCGCTCGGGGCTCCTGCGGGACGACACCCAGGGGCCCCGAGGCAAGAGGACGCGCGGACAGCAAGCGCGCGGACAGCAAGCGCGCGGACAGCAAGCGCGCGGACAGCAAGCGCGCGGACAGCTGGCGTGGCCTACCTTAGGGCGGGTGCAGGTAGAGCAGCTTCACCCATGGCCTTCCACGGTCACCGAGGCGGAGGCCATTCAGGACCGGCTCCGCGGACACGTCGAGCTCACCGGACCCCGCGTCTTCACCGTGGTGGCAGGCCTGGACGTGCACTACCACGGCCCCGGTGACGAGCTGACGGCCGCGGTGGTCGTCATGGAGGCGGCCACCCTGGCCGTGGTGGAACAGGTGGTGGCCCGGGGGAAGGCGGCGTTCCCGTACGTGCCCGGGCTGTTCGCCTTCCGCGAGCTGCCCGCGCTGGTGGAGGCTCTGGAGCGGCTCACGGTCACGCCGGACCTGCTGGTCTGCGACGGGTACGGGCTCGCGCATCCGCGCGGGTTCGGCCTGGCGTGCCACGTCGGCGTGCTGACGGGGCTGCCGGCGCTGGGCGTGGGTAAGACGCCGTTCGTCGGCACGCACGAGCCACCGGGGGCGGAGCGCGGGGCGTGGACGCCGATCACACACGAAGGGGCGACGGTCGGGCGGGCGCTGCGCACGCAGCCCGGCGTCAAGCCGGTGTACGTCTCCCAGGGGCACCGCATCGCCCTGGACACGGCCACCGACCAGGTCCTGCGGCTCGCCCCGCGCTACCGCCTCCCCGAGCCGATCCGGCACGCCGACCACCTGGCCCGGCACCCGGCCTGACGCCCGCTCCGGGTGCCCGGCTCCGGGTGCCCGAACCCTGGCACCCGGGCCTTGCCCTCCTGGCTCGCGGGCTCGGACGCGTGGCCTCAGCGGCGCCACGCCCAGACGAGCAGCCACACGCTGAGCCCGAACAGTGTCATGGCGAGCGGCACGTGCCCGGCCATCGCGCCCGAGCCGTACAGCCCGCCCTCCCCGCTCATCAACTGGCCGGCCGTCACCGCCTGGACGAGCATGCCCGGCGTGTTGAGCGCGGTGACGATCTTGAGCGCGGTTAGACCTGGGTTACCACGTCAACGACCCAGGGCTGGAGCCTTGGGCTTGCGTCTCGCGGTCGGGTCTGGCTGACCGGCTCGGGACGCACTGGGCCCGCTTTCCACGGCGGGCTCGTTGGGCATGTTGACGAATGCCCACACCGTGCTGGCCCGTCGGGAGACGTTGAGCGCGGCGATGTGGTCGGCCGGTCCAGCGAACCCGCACGACCCGCAACGAAAGGTGTCCCTGGTGGGACGGTTGCCTCGTCCGGTGTGCCCACACCACGGGTTCGGGCACATCTGCGAGGTGTAGGCCGGATCCACCTGGACGAAGGCGACACCGGCACGGTGTGCCTTGTAGGCGAGGAACTCGCCGAGTTGGTGGAACGGCCAGGACGAGAGCGTGGCCCGCTGGGATGGCCAAAGCCGTACCCGCTCGCGGATCCCCGCCAGTTCCTCGACGGCGATCCCGCGTCCGGTGCGCTGCGCATCGGCCACAATCTCGTTGGCGATCACATGATTGGTGTGCGCGGCGAAGCGCCGCTCCCGCTTGGCACGCCGTTTCAACTTCCGGCGGGCGGACTTGGTGCCGCGTGCCTGCAACTCGGCCCGGACGCGGGCCATCCTGCGGCGGTAGCGAGTGAGCTTGTCCCCGCTGTAGTTGATGCCGTCGCTGGTGGTGGCCAGGTTGACGATCCCCCGATCCACCCCGATCCACCCGTCCGGGTCGGCACGGAGCGTGGCCTCCGGGATCTCGCAGGTCGCGAGAAGGTACCACGCTCCGTCACGCAACAGCAGATCGGACTCGCCCCGCCGATAGGTCGCCAGCGTTTTCAACTGCTCAGCGGAACCGGTGAAAGCGATGTCCTTCACCCGGCCCCGCACCGTCCAGATCGATACCGTGCGGGTGTCGTACGACCAGGACAGGCAGCGGTCGTCGAACGGGTGGGCGGCCGCGGGCCGGAAGGTGATCGGCTTGGATTCGGCCTTGCGTCTGCGCTTGCCGGTGAGCTGGCCGTTGCGGATCAGGCCGCGGAGGGTGGCATAGCCGTCAACCACTTTCTTGATCACGTGTTGGGATTGCTGCGCCCCCAGTCCGGTGGCCTTGAGCTCGCCGTAGATCCGGCGGCGCAGGGCGTACACGCCGAAGGTCTGGGTGTCGAAGGCGAGCTGGGAGACCCGGTTGGCGGCCTGGTTGAGCTGGTGCAGGGTCGACTCCAGCGCCTCGGCCTGCTCGGGCGTCGGCAGAAGCTTCACCTGCACCGCCAGTTTCACTCGAACACTTTATCGTGTGATGCAGGCCACCGGAAGCGGGAACCGCATTCATCCAAACAAACTGCTCCGAGATCATCGCTAGTTAGCACTCAAACACTTTACCTGAACAGAGTGTTACGGAATCACTACTCTGGGTAGCAAGTCGGGGGTTGTTCATTACCGTTACCCAGGAGGTTTCATGCGTTCCAGCCCCCTCCGGATCGTCGCCGGCGCGATCGCCGCCGGCGGCCTGACCCTGCTCGCCGCGCCCCCTTCCCACGCCGTCGTGGACCCCCTCCACGTCGGCACCTGCCTGGCGAGCTCCGCGACCGAACTCACGGCACTCGTCGACCCGGCCGCTCCCGGCGTTCCGTCCGAGATTCCGGCCGTGTCCTGTCTCCAGCCC
>NZ_VCKY01000205.1 GCF_005889735.1 Nonomuraea turkmeniaca | reverse complement strand
GCAGATAGCCCTCGTCGCCCACCCCGAACGCGCTGAACCTGGAGCGCATGAGCTGCTCGGCGGTGGCCGCCGCTCCCTCGCCCCGGTGCAGCCGGCCGCAGCAGTCCTGGTAGGTCGCGGGCAGGCCGCAGAGACAAGTACGAGGCATGCCCCCTATTGTGCCCCCGGCTCCGGCCCGGATCGTGCCTCCAGCAGGGCGGTGAGGCCGGTCAGCGTGGCGCCGAGCGGGGCGTCCACGGTGAGCAGCGCGTCGGCGTCCCCGCCGGTCGGCCCCTGGTTGACGATGGCGATGGGGACGCCGAGCGCGGCGGCTCCGAGTAGAAGATTGCGGCGGGATATCGGCAGTCGTTTATCCATGGGGGGTTCCTCCTAGCCGGACCCTTCAGATTCCCCCGAGTTCGCTCATCTTCATTCATGGAAAAGCCAACATTTCGCACTGTCAACGCACGGTTTCATGACGAATCAGCCACAGTCCCGGCGTCACGATCGTGTCATCATGCGATCGAGAACGATGTCGGAATCTGTTGGGATCTGGTGGTGCGATGCTCGCCCCGCAGCGTCAGCAGGCGATTCTCGAGCTCGTCAGGCACCACGGTGGTGTCCGGGTGATCGAGCTGGTGCGGGCGTTCGGCGTCTCCGACATCACCATCCGCCGCGACCTGGAGATGCTGGCCGAGCGTGGCCTGCTGGCCAAGGTGCACGGCGGCGCCACCGTTGTCGGACCTGGCATCGGCTCCACCGACGAGCCCGGCTTCGCCGTCAAGTCCGTACGCCAGGAGGAGGAGAAACGGGCCATCGCCCGCCACGCCGCCGCCCTGGTGGACGCGGGCACCGCGGTGGCGCTGTCGGCGGGCACCACCACGTGGGCGCTCGCGCACTGCCTGGCCGCCGTCCCGGCCCTGACCATCGTGACGAACTCGGTGCGCGTCGCCGACGTCTTCCAGCACTCGGGACGGACCGACCAGACGGTCGTGCTCACCGGCGGCGTGCGCACCCCGTCCGACGCCCTCGTCGGGCCGGTCGCGGTGACCGCGATCCGCCAGCTCAACGTGGACCTGCTCTTCCTTGGCGTGCACGGCATGACCCTCAGGGCCGGCTTCACCACCCCGAACATGATGGAGGCGGAGACCGACCGCGCGCTCGTGGAGGCGGCGGGGCGCCTTGTCGTGCTCGCCGACCACACCAAGTGGGGCACGGTCGGCATCAGCACCATCGCCAAGCTCGGTGAGGCCGACGTGCTCGTCTCCGACGCCGGGCTGTCGCGGCCGGCCAGGGAGGCGCTGGCCGAGCAGGTCGGCGAGCTCGTCATCGCCGACCAGACGCTCAGGACTTAGCGTCGAGGACCTCAGCGCCCAGCCGCTCAGTTCTTGGCGGCCGCGGCTCGGGCGGCGCGCTCCATCTCCACGCGGGCGCTGGCGGCGTACTTGTCGACGTATTCCTGCCCGGACAGCTCCATCAGCGCGTACATGATCTCGTCGGTCACCGCACGCAGCACGAGGCGGTCCTCCTCCATCCCGTAGTAGCGGGAGAAGTCGAGCGGCTTGCCGAACCTGATGCCGGGGCGGATGCCCAGCTTGGGGACGGGATGCCCCGGCGGCATCATCTCGAAGGTGTTGACCATCGCCCACGGGATGACCGGCGCCCGTGACTCCAGCGCCAGGCGCGCCACGCCGGTCTTGCCCTTGTAGAGCCGCCCGTCGGGTGAGCGGGTGCCCTCGGGGTAGATGCCCAGCACGTTGCCCTCGCGCAGGATGCGCAGGCCGGTGCGGAGCGCCGCCTCGCTGGCCTTGCCCCCCGAGCGGTCGATCGGCACGGTGCCGACGCCACTGAAGAACAGCCGGCTGAAGAACCCCTTGATGCCGCGGCCGGTGAAGTAGTCGGACTTGCCGAGCGAGATGACCTTGCGCCTGAGGTGCAGCGGGCCGAAGAAGTGGTCGGCGAAGGACAGATGGTTACCGGCCAGGATCGCCGGCCCCTCTCGGGGGACGTTCTCCACGCCCTCCGCCCACGGCCGGAACACGAGGTGGAGGAACGGCCCCAAGATGGCCTTGACCACCCAGTAGAACACCCTGGCACCTCTTCTCCAGCACGTCATCGGCGGGCAGAGTCATCTTCCCATCTCGAGGGCCATGCTCCTACACCAGCGCTCGCACAATCACCCCTGAACGTGCGACGATCGGGCCGTTCCTGGATGAAACTCCCCACTATTGAATCCCCGGAATGAAATCGCATGGAGGAGCTGTTATGCCGCTCATGCCAGGCGCAGAGCCCTACCACCACGACGCAGGCGAAGTCGGCGTGCTGCTCTGCCATGGGTTCACCGGCACCCCGCAGTCCTTACGGCCGTGGGGTGAGTTCCTGGCCGGGCACGGGGTGAGCGTCTCGCTGCCCCGCCAGCCGGGGCACGGCACCAGGTGGCAGGAGATGAACCGTACGCGCTGGGAGGACTGGTACGCCGAGGTGGAGAAGGCGTTCGCGGACCTGCAGGGCCGCTGCGCGGACGTGTTCGTGGCGGGGTTGTCGCTGGGCGGCTGCCTGGCGCTGCGGCTGGCCGAGGTGCACGGCGCGGCGATCAGGGGCGCGGTGCTGGTCAACCCGTCGATCGCCAACGACGTGCCGCTGCTGAAGCTGGCACCGCTGCTGAAGTGGTTCGTGCCGTCCGTGCCCGGCGTGGCCAACGACGTCAAGAAGCCCGGCGTGACCGAGCTGGCCTACTCCCGCACCCCGGTGAAGGCGGCCGCCTCGCTGCCGGGGCTATGGTCACTGGTGCAGGCCGACCTGACGAAGGTGTCGCAGCCGCTGCTGGTCTTCCACAGCGTGGACGACCATGTGGTGAAGCCGACGAGTGTGGCGATCATTCGCCAAAAGGTCCCGCAGGTCACGATCGAGGAGCTTACCGATAGCTACCATGTTGCGACGCTCGACAATGATGCCGACAGGATCTTTGCCGGTAGCCTCGACTTCATCCGGACACATGCCTCGGTACCCTTGCAGAGGGACTGATCGCACCCAGGGGGAAGTCGCGATCGCTGCGGAGAGGCCCATCTAGGTGACGCCCCAGAGTGACGAGGACGAGGTCTGGCGGCAGATCGTCGCGTCCTTCAACGACACAGCTGAGCGCGATTCGGCCGACCAGCCATGGCCGGACAGCGAAAACATCCCCGCCGAGCCCACCCGGCGGGTGGTCAAGCCCTCCGAGGAGCTCGAGGAGGATCTCGACGAGCCCGAGGACAAGCAGGACGACGACGAGGAGGAGGGGGAGGGGCACTTCGTGCCGCCGCCGCCCCCGCCGTTGCCCAAGCTCGACCTGCCCTCCAAGCTGGCGTGGGTGGCGTTGTTCGGCGGCCCCGCCTACCTTCTGGTCGCCGCGATGGCCAACTGGCAGATGGAGGGATGGGCGCTGTTCACGGCCGTGGCGGCGTTCATCGGCGGGTTCGTGGCGCTGGTGGTGCGCATGGGCGACGGCCCGCCCAACGACTCCGGCTGGGACGACGGCGCGGTCCTCTAGGGGCTCGGTGACCCAGGCGGGCCGCTAGGACTTGCTCTCCGTCGGCTTGGGGGCGAACGACTCCACGACGTCGGTGTAGCGGTCGCGGGTGTCGACGGCGTGCCCCACCGCCCACACCGTGCCCTTGCCCGCGAGGTAGGCCACGGCCTGCAGGCGAACGGTCGTCCTGCCCTGCTCGGCCCCGCCGCGGATGACCTCGCACGCGCCCTTCTCGCACCGCATCATGAACGGCTCGGCCGCCCGCGCGGGGTCGTAGCCGGCCATCCAGTAGCGGCCCTTCCCGTCGCCGGTCACGCCGTAGAGGCGGGCGCCGGACTCCGGCAGCTGCTGCTGCTTCCACCGCTTGCCGTTCCAGGTGAGCACGAGCGGGGAGATGTCGCCGGGGCCGCGGTAGACGCCGCCGACGGCCACCGCCCGCTTGGCGCTGTCGGCCTGGACGTCACGCAGGTAGCCGCCGGGGATCGAGGGCAGCGGCATCGACTTCCACGAGCCGCCCGAGTGGTGCACGACCAGCGGCTCGGTGCCGGTGTCGCCGACGGCGAACCCGCCCGCCACCGCGTACAGCGCGCCCTCCTCCTCGGTCTGCTCCACGCTCCACGTGTTGCCCTGGCCGGTGAGGATGAGCCCCTGCTTGTCGCGGCTGCCGACCGCCACCACCTTGCCCTGCTTGGCGTCGACGCCGCCGAGCCAGTCGCCGGCCCGCAGCCCCAGGGGCCTGACCCGGTCGAACCCGGCCATGTCTCCGTGGGCGAGATAGGGCAGCCCGTCGTGTCCGTCGCCGACGGCCCAGACGTCGGACGACGAGGTGGCGGCCAGGCTGCGGAGGTTGCCGGCGGCCGTGGCGTCGCGGAGGGCCACCTCGGTCCATCGGGCGCCGTTCCAGTGGCGGACGGTGCCGCGGTTCTTCCACACGTCCCAGATCTCCTGCTGCCCCACCGCCCAGACGTCGCTGGAGGAGAGCGCCAGCACGTCGGAGAGCGAGCCGTCGGCCTGCAGGCGCACGCTGGTCGACTGCTGCCACGCCTCGATCGTGGCGGGGCGAGGATCGGCATGCGCGGCGGGCGTGACCTGCGGCAAGGCCACGGACGTCGCCAAGAGCAAGGAGAGCGCACGCCGCTGAGAGCGACGGGTCATGGTCAAATGCTACGGGCTGGCCGGCCCTTGTTGCCCGTTAGTGCCCAACTCGCAACTCAGCGACAACGGGAAGATGGTCGCTGGCCCCGGCCAGATCGGCGATCCCGGCGTCCACTCCGCCGCACGACACGACGCGCGCCTCGCGCGCGGCGAACACCCCGTCGATGCGTACGGCAGGCTCCGCCGCGGGAAACGTCAGCCCGTCGCCCTTGGGCGCGACCGCGTAGCAGTCGGCCAGCCGCCCGGCCAGATACCGCCAGGCCGGCTGGTGCGGCTGCTCGTTGACGTCCCCGCCGAGCACGATCGAGGCGCCGAACGGGGCAGCGGCCCGCTCCATCAGCGTCACCGCCTCGGCCGCGTGGTGCACCCGGGCGGGGTCGTTGAGGTCGAGGTGGAGCGAGCCGACGGCCAGCCGCGCCCCCTCGGCCTCCACCACGGCCACGGCCAGCCCGCGCAGCTCCAGCCCGAGGAAGGCCCGCAAGGCGTGGCTCTCAGCCCGCAGCACCCGGACGCGGCGGCCGACGAGCACGGCCACGCCGCCGAGCCTGCCCGGGGTGGCCAGGCACAGCCCCGCCGCGGCGGCCAGCGAACGGCGCCTGGCCCTCCAGCGGTAGAAACGGGGCGCCTCCTGCACGCACAGCACGTCCGCGCGCATGGCGGCGATGACCCTGGAGAGCGCGGGCACGCTGTCGCGCAACCCGTGCACGTTGTAGGTGCCGACCCTGATCGTCACGCGGCTCTAGCGCCGCCTGGCCAGGTCGGCGGCGCCCACCACACCGGCCGAGGCGCCCAGCTCGGCCAGCCGGATCTCGGCGAACGGCCGGTGCCCGCGTCCGGTGAGGCGCTCGGCGAAGGCCGCGCGGGCCCGGTCGATGAACAGATCGGCGGCCCTGGACACGCCGCCGCCCACGATGAAGCAGCCGGGATCGAGCACGGCGGCCAGATCGGCCATGCCCTGGCCGAGCCAGTCCGCGAATGACGCGAACGCGGCCAGCGAGACCTCGTCGCCCAGCTTGGCGGCCTCGGTGACCTCCTCACCCTCGATCTTGCCGCCGGCCAGCCCGAGCAGGATCTCCGCCCGCTTCGGCTCGGCCTCGGCGAGCTCCCTGGCCTCCTTGACAAGGGCCTGGCCGCTGGCGTACTGCTCCCAGCAGCCGATGTTGCCGCAGCCGCATGGCCGCCCGCCGGGGACGACCTGCATGTGGCCGAGCTCGGCGCCCATGCCCCAGCGGCCGCGGTAGAGCGCGCCGTCGATGACGATGCCGCCGCCGATGCCGGTGCCGAGCGTCACGCAGACCACGTGGGACTGGCCGCGCCCGGCGCCGAACCTGGTCTCGCCCCAGGCCATGGCGTTGGCGTCGTTCTCGATCACGACCGGCAGGCCGACCAGGCCGCTGATCTTCTTCTGCAGCGGCTCTTCGCGCCAGGCGAGGTTGGGCGCGAAACGTACGATCGACCGGGTTTCGTCGACGAACCCGGCCGCGCCCACCCCGACGGCCTCGATCTCCCGGCCCGCTGCCAGCTCGCGAACGACGTCGGCCACCGTCTCGGCCACCACGTCAGGGCGGTCGGCGGCGGTGGGCCGCAGCGTATGGGCGACGATCTTTCCCTGGTCGTCGACCACACCCGCGGCGACCTTGGTCCCGCCGATGTCGACACCGATCGTGAGCATGCCCCTGTTTCTCCCTATCCCAGATCTATGTGTTCCACATTGTCGCGGCGATCATCGCCGCCACGCTGCCGCTGCTGTGCGTGGGGGGCGGGCCTGCTCAGCGCGTCCATCGCCTCGCGGAAGGCGGCGAACAACTCACCGCCCGCGGCCACCAGGTGGCCGGTCACGTCGGAGCCGGACTCCCGTCGTGCCGCGATCGCCCGGCAGAACGGGCAGGCGCGGCAGATGTACTCGTCGTGGGGCTCGGACACCGCTTCCTCCCACACGTCCCGTTCCCTGCGCCCGCCGCCGGTGAACGAGTTGAGCACCGTCTTGCCGACCTGGCGCGTGGCGCGCCCCTGGATCGACTCGAACAGCTTGCGCGCCTCGTCCGCGACGGTCCCGATCGGGTCTCTGTCGTTGGTCTCCGTCATCTGGCCCTCCCTGCGTACGGGGTCCCCGGTTATGGGGTCCCCGAGATGAACCGTACTCGGAGGACGCCGTCGCGGAGCGCGGCGGCGCTGATCTTCCTGCGGGCCAGCGCCGCGGGCAGCGCCAGAATCCTCCGGTACGGGCCCGCGGTGACGATCAGCTCGTCACCCTTGCGAGCCAGGTCCACGTCGCCGCGGTCGGCGCCGGGCAGGGCCAGGGTCAGCTCGTCGGCGCTCAGCCGCAGCGGCGGGTCGACGGCGGGGGCGGCGAACGGGTCGTGCTCGCCGTACAGCTCGGCGCCCACCGCGGCCAGCGCGTCCTTGCCGACGGGCTCGGCGGGCAGGTAGGGGACGACGTGGATGGGCAGCGGCGCGAACGACTGCTCCGCCTCGGCCAGCAGTCGTGACTGCGCCGCCACCCACTGGGCGCGCCACTCGTCGGCGCCGTCCGCGGGGAAGACGCGGTTGGCGATGACGCCGTCGACGCGGTAGCCGTACAGGTTGAGCGAGGTGAGGGTGCGCCTGGCCTCGGCCAGCACCACCGACTCGGGGGTGAACACGAGCCGTACGGAGGCGCGGTCGCCGGTGAGCAGCTCGCGCACCTCCATGAGGCCGCGGTGGAAGCGCTCGGCGGCGTTCATGACGTCCTCGCCGGGCGCGCTGACGTGCGCGACGCTGCGGACGAACGGCGAGATGAGCCGCACGAGCTTGCGGCCGACCGGCATGAGCCTGCTGACGTGCCAGTCGAGCGCCTCGGGCAGGGCCAGCAGGCGCAGCGTCTCGGCGGTGGGCGCGCAGTCGACGACGATCACGTCCCAGCGGCCCTCGCGGGCGTGCCCGCGCAGCTCCAGCAGGGCGATGACCTCCTCGGCGCCCGGCAGCACCGTGATCTCCTCGGAGGTGATCTCGTCCAGGCCCAGCTCGCCCAGCACACCCCGGGCGTATTCCTGCAGCTCGCCCCAGTGACGCTCCAGCGTCTTCTGCGTGTCGACCTGGTGCAGGTGCAGGCCGGGCGCGACCTCGCCGGGCTCGACGGCGAGCGCGTCGGCCAGCGAGTGGGCGGTGTCGGTGGAGACGATGAGCGTCTTGAGGCCGCGGCGCGCGGCGAGCGTGGCGGTCGCGGCGGCGGCCGTGGTCTTGCCGACGCCGCCCTTGCCGGTGAAGAGCAGGACCCGCGGGTTCACCTCAGTGACCTTCTACGCGCTTCTTGAGTCCCTTGAGCGCGGTGTCCACGATCACCTTCTCCGCCTTGCGCTTGATCATGCCGATCATGGGGACGCTCAGGTCGACCGTCAGCTCATACGTCACGTCCGTGCCACTGCCCTTGTCGGCGAGCCGGTAACTCCCTCTGAGGTCGGAGACCATCTTCCCCGGCTCGACCACCTGCCAGCTGACGCTCTCGTCGTCCTGCCAGGCGTAGCCGAGGGTGTAGGTGTCGCTGATCATCCCGGCGTCCAGGACGAACCGCACCGTCCGCGGCCTGCCGTCCTCTCCGGTGCTGAGGACCTCCGCGTTCTTGATCGACCCGGCCCATTCCGGGTAGGACGGGAAGTCCGCGATGACCGCCATGACGTCGGCGCGTCCGGCGCCGATGGTGGTGCTGGAAGTGGTGCGATCAGCCATGCGACCACGGTAGTGCACAATTCGCTCCTTGCGGTGGAACGCCGTACACGACCGATGGGCACTGCCGCTGGTCACCATTCGAGGACGAAGGGGACGCCCGTTCCCCGGAAGTGGCCGACGTTCAAACATTCGGTGCGCCCGACGCGGATCCGGCGGTGGAGGGGGTTGTGCACGTGGCCGAAGAGCGCGTAGCGCGGCTGGGTGCGTCTGATCGCCTCCAGCGTGGCCTCGCTGCCGCGTTCGAACCTTCTGGCCACCACGTCGTAGAGCAGCTCGGGCACGGCGGGCGGGATGTGGCAGCACAGCACGTCCACCTCGCCGACGGCCTCCACCTTGGCGGCGTACTCCTCGTCGCTGATCTCGTACGGGGTGCGGTAGGGGGTCCTGAGCCCGCCGCCCACGAAACCGAACCGCAGGCCGCCGATCTCCGCCACCTGCCCGTCGAGCACCTGGTGACCGGGCCGCGCGTAGTCCTGCCACAGGCGCGGGATGTCCACGTTGCCGTAGGTGAGGTAGGCGGGCGCCGGCATGGCGGCGAAGAGCGCCGCGTACTGGGCGCGGACGTTGCGCTCGATGTGCTCGCGCGGGTCTCCGTCGAGCGTGGCCCACAGCGCCGCCGACATGGCTCTGGCCTCCTCGAACCGTTTGGCCGTGCGCAGCGCGATGAACTCGGCGGCCTTCTCCGCGCCGAACAGGTCCGGGAAGATGCCCTGCGCGTGGTCGTCGTAGTCGATGAAGAGGACCAGGTCGCCCAGGCAGATCAGCGCGTCCGCGCCGTCACCCGCTCTGGCCAGCGCGTCGGCCCTGCCGTGCACGTCGCTCACCACATGGACCCTCATGGAGGGAAATCCTATGAGCGGCGGCTGCTAGCGTGAGGAACGCGGTTCATAACGCCTCAATGACGAGGCTACCGGCGCGTAACTTAACGCGGTAGCGTCCAGGCGTTCCCCGAAGAGGAGTTGAATTCGTGCGCGAGTACAGCGTCCCGGTCCTGGTCGACGTGCCCGCCTCGGCGAGCCTGGCCGACACCGTCTTCCGGCGGGCCGAGCAGGAGCCCGGCGCCGTCGTCATGCGCCGCAAGACCGGCGCGGGGTGGCCGGTGGTCACCGCGTCGGAGTTCCGCGACCAGGTGGTCGCGGTCGCCAAAGGGCTGATCGCGGCCGGCGTCGAGCACGGCGACAGGGTGGCGCTGATGTCGCGCACCCGCTACGAGTGGACACTCGTCGACTACGCCATCTGGACCATCGGCGCGGTCACCGTGCCGATCTACGAGACGTCGTCGGCCGACCAGGTCGGCTGGATCCTGTCCGACAGCGAGGCCAAGGCCGTCTTCGTCGAGCTGGACGGGCACGAGGAGACGGTGCGCGCGGCGGCGCCCGGTCTGAAGGCGCTATGGCGCGTCGACGGCACACTGGAAACCGGCGATGTCGCCGACGCCGAGGTGGACGAGCGACGCGCCCGGGTGACCGGCGCCGATCTGGCCACGATCGTCTACACCTCCGGCACCACGGGCCGGCCGAAGGGCTGCCACATCACCCACGACAACCTGCTGTTCACCGCGCTCAACGTGCTGCGGGGGCCGCTGGAGCCGCTGTTCGCCGGCAAGGACCCGGCCGCGCTGCTGTTCCTGCCGCTGGCGCACATCTTCGCGCGGATGATCCAGGTGGTGCTCCTTGAGGCGGGCGCGATCATCGCGCACACCCCGAACATGAAGAACGTCGCCCCGGACCTGCAGGACTTCCAGCCCACGTTCCTGCTGGGCGTGCCGCGGGTGTTCGAGAAGGTGTACAACTCGGCCGAGCAGAAGGCCATCGCGGGCGGCAAGGCCAAGATCTTCGCGCGCGCCGTGGACGTGGCGGTGGCCTGGAGCCGCGCGGAGAGCTCGGGCGGCGCGCCGCTGGGGCTGCGGCTGCAGCGGGCGGTGTTCGACAAGCTGGTCTACGCCAAGCTGCGGGCAGCCACGGGTGGGCGGCTCTCGGCCGCCGTGTCCGGCGGCGGCGCGCTGGGCGAGCGGCTCGGCCACTTCTTCAAGGGCGTCGGCATCGAGGTCTTCGAGGGCTACGGCCTGACCGAGACCTCCGCGCCGTGCTCGGTCAACATGCCGGGGGCCAACAAGATCGGCACTGTGGGCAAGCCGCTGCCCGGCGTCACGCTGCGCATCGCCGACGACGGTGAGGTCCTGGCCAAGGGCAGGAACGTCTTCGCCGGCTACTGGAAGAACGACGAGGCCACGGCAGAGGTCATCGACGGCGACGGCTGGTTCCACACGGGTGACGTGGGCGAGCTGGACGCCGACGGCTACCTGCGGATCACCGGGCGCAAGAAGGAGATCCTGGTGACCGCGGCGGGCAAGAACGTCGCGCCGGGGCCGCTGGAGGACGCGCTGCGCGCCCATCCGCTGGTCTCCCAGGCCATGATCGTCGGCGACGGCCGGCCGTTCGTGGCGGCCATCGTCACCCTGGATCCCGAGGCCGTGCCCGCCGGGTCGTCGGTGGCCGAGCTGCGGGCGGACCCGAAGGTGCGGGAGGAGATCCAGGCGGCGGTGGACCGGGCGAACCTGTCGGTGTCGAAGGCCGAGCAGATCAAGAAGTTCACGATCCTGGATCGCGACATCACCGAGGAGGGCGGGCATCTGACGCCGACGCTGAAGGTCAAGCGCGGCCTGGTCATGCGTGACTTCGCCAAGGAGATCGACAGGCTCTACAGCGACCGTTAGGGCAGCACGGGCGGCGGCAGGGCCCTGGGGAGCCCCTCCGGGAAGGCGCCGGGACCGGGCACGGCCTCGTCCTGGTAGCCGCTGGCCTGCATCTGGAACAGTCGCGCGTACCGCCCGTCCGCGGCCATCAGCTCGTCGTGGCCGCCCTGCTCGGCGATCTTCCCGTCTTCCAGCACGGCGATCACGTCAGCCTCGCGCACCGCGTTGAGGCGGTGCGAGATCAGCAGGCTGGTCCGGTCGGCCCGGTAGCGGCGCATGCGCAGGTGCACGTCGTGCTCCGCCTCCGGGTCCAGACCCGAGCTGGGCTCGTCCAGGATCATGAAGTCGGCGTGGTCCCGCAGGAAAGCCCTGGCCAGTGCCACTCGCTGCCACTGGCCACCGGAGAGCTGGACTCCGGTCGACGGTTGTTTGCCGGACTTGAGGGCGAGGACGAACATCCTGGTCAGCGCCGTGTCGTAGCCGTCGGGGAGCGCACTGATCGCCTCGTCCACGCCGGCGTGGACGGCCGCCTTCCTGATGCGGTCGAGGTCGTCCAGCGTCTTCAGGTCGCCGACGGCGATGTTGTCGCGGGCGCTGAAGTCGTACGTCATGTGGTCCTGGAACACCGCGCCGAGCCTCGCGCGGAGCTCGGCGGGGTCCAGGTCGCGCAGGTCCACGCCGTCCCAGTGGATGGAGCCGCGCGTCGGGTCGTACAGGCGGCACAGCAGCTTGGCCAGGGTGCTCTTGCCGGCGCCGTTGAGCCCGACGACGGCGACGGCCTTGCCGTACGGGATGGTGAGGGTGACGCCCCGCAGGATCCACGGCAGGTCGTCGGCGTAGCGGAACCACACGTCGCGCAGCTCGATGCCCTGCCGGAGCGGCGGGGTGGAGCGGGGGTCGGCGGCCACCGGCAGGTCCGGCTCGATGTGCACCACGTCGGCGTAGTGGCCGAACAGCAGCAGCTGATGATGCGTGTCGGCGATGCCGCCTACCAGCGACGACAGCCCGCCCTGCAGCCCGGCCACGGCGGCGATGAACATCGACACGTCGCCGATCGTCAGCGTCCCGTCCCTGGCGGAGAGCACCGCCCAGACCAGGCCGCCGCCGGCGATCAGCGCGCCCAGCAGCTCGAGGCCGCTCTCGATGAGCAGGTTCCTGCGGTCCAGGGCCCGCTGGGCCTGGTCCGTGGTCCGGCGCTCGGCCAGCATGCGGGCGCGCATGAAAGTGCCGAGCCCGAACAGCCGCACTTCCTTGGCCGCCTGGACGTTGCTGAGCAGGTGAGAGTAGAAGATCTCGCGGCGGTGCACGGGCGCGAGCTCCATCATCAGCTTGGCCCGCCTCCTGGCCAGCGCGATCTGCGCGGCCAGCGCCGGGACGCCGGCGACCAGCACGACGGCGGCCATCACCGGGGAGAGCACCATGACCGAGCCGATGAACCCGCCGATCGTCAGCACGGTGCCGGCCAGCCCGAAGGCGCTGTTGACGAACGCGGGCGCCATCATGCCGCCCTGCGAGGCCAGCCGGAGCCCGTCCAGGAACGCGGGCGTCTCGAACGGGCCGAGGCCGATGATGCGCTCCAGGGCGACGTACAGCCGGTCGAGGGCGTACGTCGAGACGCGCCTGCCCAGCTCCGTCCCGATGTACGCGCTGAGCTGGGGGAGCGCGGCGATGGCCACGCTGACGGCCACCAGCTGCACGAGGAGCACGGCCAGCTCCGCGACCGTGGCGCCGCGGACCAGCTCGTCCAGCACCAGCTTGGTCAGCCAGGCCACCGCGACGGGCAGCGCGGCCTGGACAAGGGTGACGATCGCTTGGCACACCGACCGGATGGGGCCGGCGTGCCAGACTAATCCGGCGGCCTCCGCGACGCTGCGGCGCGTGGAGCTCATGCCTGCCAGCGTAGAGAGCGTTGTCCTGATCCGAAGCGAGCTAACGGCCGTCGGGCGCGCGTAACGCCTCCTCCGTCTTCCGCATGGCCGCCGTCATCGTGCGCAGCTCGTCACGGCTGAGCCGGTCGATCAGATATCTCCGCACGACCTCCACGTGCCCGGGCGCCACCCGCTCCAGGCACCGCAGGCCCGCCTCGGTGATCACCGCGAACACGCCCCGCTCGTCCGACGGGCAGGTGGCACGCTCCACCAGGCCCGCCTTCTCCAGTTGCGTGATCTGGTACGTCAGCGCGCTCTTCGACACCACGACGCCCCTGGCCAGCTCCGTCATCCGCACCTGGCGATCAGGGGCCTCGGCGAGCCGGACCAGGATCTCGAACTGCGGGTGCGTCAGCCCCGCCGCGGCCTTGAGCTGCTCTTCGATACGCCTGTCGAGCAGGTGGGCGGTCGACAGGAAGGCACGCCAGGCCGCCATCTCCGCCGAGTCCAGCCATCGGGGTTCCGTCACCGACACAGTCTATCGCGTTTGTTCAGATTTTAACTTTCCCTGCTAGAGTGCTCTCGTTCAAAACTGAACGATTCTCATGAGGAGGTCCGCATGGTCGACCAGGCGCGTCCCGTCGTCCTGCTGCTCGCGAGGATCGCCATCGGGGTGATCTTCCTTGTGCACGGCTACCAGAAGTTCGCGACCATGGGCATCGCGGGCACGACCAAGTTCTTCGAGTCCGTCGGCATTCCGCTGGCCGGCGTGGCCGCTCCGGCCGTCGCGGTGCTGGAGGTGGCCGGCGGCCTGGCGCTGATCCTCGGCGCCGCGCTGCCGATCGCCGGCACGCTGCTGGCCCTCAACATGATCGGCGCGATCGTCTTCGTGCACGGCGCCAACGGCTTCGGCGCCGGCGAGGGCGGCTACGAGTTCGTCCTGGCTCTGGCCGCGGCGAGTCTGGCCATCGGCTTCACCGGCGGCGGCGCGCTGTCGCTCGACCGCGTGCTGGGCCGCCGCCGCACCGCCGAGTCCATCTCCGCCTGACGCCGGCTCCCGAGGACCCCGCGCACCCGGCTCCCGCAGCCCGGCGTGCGCGGGGCCGGCGGCGTGACGTGCTCAGGTCAGGCGGTGGTGCCGGGGATCAGGACAGGTGGGCGCGGATCTGCGCGATGTGCTCGGGAGTCGTCCGGCAGCAACCGCCGATCAGCGACGCCCCCGCCAGCTGCCACTCCTTGGCGGCCTGCCCGAACTCCACCGGATCGGCCAGGCCCAGCCAGCGCCGATGCCCGGCGTCCCAGGTCTCTCCCGAGTTCGGGTAGACCACCACGGGCAGCCCTCCGGACAGGCACGCGATCAGCCCGGGGATGTGGCGGGGCGCCGTGCAGTTCGCGCCGACGGCCACCACCTGCGGATTCCCGCTGAACAACGCGGCCGCCTCACGGATCGGCGTGCCGTCGTTGAGCCGCTCGCCGTCCCGGCAGGAGAAGCTCACCCAGGCCTTGACCCCGGACGTGTGCTTCAGCAGCCTGGCCAGGACCCGCGCCTCCGGGTAGGACGGGATCGTCTCGCAGGCCAGCAGGTCGGCGCCGGCCGAAGCGAGGATCTCCCAGCGCGGCAGGTGCCAGGCATAGAGGCCGTCCTCATCGAGGTCGTAGTCCCCGGTGTACTCGGCGCCGTTGGCGAGGTAGGCGCCGTACGGGCCGACCGAGGCCGCCACCAGCCCGCGACCGGCCTGGTCGCGTGCCTGCCCGGCCAGCACCACCGACATCCTGATCAGCGACTCCGCCTGCGCCGCCCCCAGGCCGCGCCGCATGAAGCCCTCGATCGTGGCCTGATAGCTGGCGGTGATGGCCACGTCGGCCCCAGCCGCGAAGTAGTCGGCGTGCGCCTGCCGGATCAGCTCCGGCCGCTCCAGCAGCAGCCGCGCCGACCAGAGGTCGTCGCTGAGGTCGGCGCCGAGCCGTTCGAGGTGGGTGGACAGGCCCCCATCCAGCACAAGTGTGGTCACCCATCCAGGGTAAGAGCCGGCGGGGGATGACCGGGAAAGGCGCTGATCACCTGGTCGAGCAGGACCGGCGTGTCCTCGGGGGAGTCCACCGTGAAGTCCGCCCGGCGGGCCAGCTCGTCGCCCGTCTCCCCGTTGGCCACCGCGACGCTGACGCCCATGAACCCGGCATCGTGCTCCTCCCTGCAGCGCAACACGTCGAACGCGCGCCCGTCGGAGATGTCGTCGCCGAAGTACCAGGCGCGGGTCAGTGACTCGGCCTCCCTGGCGATGACCGTGCCCTTGTCGCGCTCGACCGGCGGACGCAGCTCCACCACCATGCGGCCGTGCTGCTCGCGCAGGCCCAGCTCCGCCGCCTTGGCCGACGCCCAGCGCTCCACCGCGCCCCGCAGCGCCGGGACCGAGCGGTAGTGCAGCGACACCAGCAGCGCCTTGTCCTCGATCAGGATTTCGCCCGGCAGGTCCCGCGCGGCGTCCGCGGCCAGCCCGCGCATGACCGGGGCCCACGGCTCGGCCTCGGCGTCGGTGCGCACCTGGCCGTCGACGACGGTCTGCATGCCGTACAGACCGAACAGCGCCACCTGCGGCGCCCGCGAGAACCGCTCGCACAGGAACGCGGCCGGGCGGGCCGAGACCACGGCCACCCTGCCGACCAGGCTCGACAACGCCTGCAACCGCTCCACCGCCCCTGGAACGGGCAGCACGGCGCCGGGGTCCCGCATGATCGGGGCGATCGTGCCGTCGAAGTCGAAGAAGAAGCCCGATTTCCGGCTCTCGGAGACGGTGGCGGTCACTGCTTCGACAAAGCGGAGCGGGGCGCGAGGGGTCGCCATGTCGTGACGATAAACCAGCCTGACCGGCACGGATAGACGCTCGTCCGATATTCGGCGGCGGTTCGGAAGGCGGCCACGCGGGCCAGGGCGGGGCGATCCAGGACGATCACCTCCCGGGCGCCGATCTCGATCATCCCGCGGCGTTCGAACGGGCGCAGGGCGCGGTTGACGCTCACCCGCGTCGCCCCGATCTCGGCGCCGAGCCCCGCGTGGCCGGGGTGGAGCGGCGCCCGGCCGTCCGCGCACCGGCGTACCAGCCAGGTGGCCACACGCGCGGGGACGTCCCGCACCGTCGCGTCGGTGCGCCGGTCGTCGAGGTCGCGCACGGTCGCGGCCAGCGTGCGCAGCAGCCGTGCCGCGACGGACGGCTCGGTGGCGACGAGCTCCAGCACCCGCCGCACGTGGCAGAAAAGCCGGTGCCCGGTGATGCTGAGCGCTTGACCCGTCGTGTCCTAGCGTGCGGGGGCATGGCGAGATACGTGTTGCAACTGGCCTTCGACGGCGATCCGCGACGGCTCGCGGCCCGGCCCGCGCACCGGGAGCAGCTGCGGCGGCACCCCGCCGGCCGCCCCCGTCCGGCCTCCCTCGGGGAGGCGGATGCGGGAGCGGCCGGTCAGAGTCCTTCCGGAGCCGGGCGCGGTGCCCGGGAGCCGGTCAGGGGCGCTTCCAGAAGGGCGCGCGGCCCGGCTCGTCCGAGGGCCCCGGTGACGGGGCGGCACCGCCGATGAGGGCCGTGAGAACCTCGACGGCGCGGTCGTGCAGGGCCTGGACGTCCGCGCCCGGCCGTTCGGCCGCCTCCAGCTCGCGGGCCAGACCCGCCAGCCGCTCGTCGCCGCCGAGGTACTCCGCGAGCGCCGCCAGCCGCGACCCCAGGTCCGCCAGGTACAGCAGGTCAGGCGCGGGCAGCGCCTTGAGCCGGTCCAGCTCGGCCACCAGCTGCGGACGGACCGACTCCAGCCGGCCGGCGGGGCGCGGCCCGGGAGCGAACCGGGGCCCGCCACCCGCGGGCCGGCCCGCTCCGCCACCGCCGCGCCGCCAGCGCGGGCCACTGCCGGGCGCACCCGTGGGCGGAGCACCGGGCATCTGCGGTTGCTGACCGGTGAGATCCGGCGCCCCGCCCACGAACCCCTGCTCGTCACCGGCCATCTCGGCGGTCCCGAACCCGGGCTCGGGCAGCCGCATCCTCGGCGCGGCCGCCGGCTTGGCCATCATCGCGGCGTGCGCCGTGAACCCGCCGCCCATCATGGGCGCGGCCTGCGGCGCCTCCCAGCCGCTCGGCGGCTCGACCGGCTGGATGACGCGATGCTCGGGCCCGCCGTCGGCGACCTGCCTGGTGTCGACCGCCACGTACGCGGTGAAGCGGCAGAGCACGCCGTACTCGAGTGAGGTACGCACGATGCGCGACTCCAGGTCGTGCTCGCCCATGGCGTAGCGGTCCTCCAGCTCCCGCAGATGCGCGCGGGCCCAGACGGCGCGGATGGCCGGATTGTCCACCGTGAGACCCGCGACCTGCTCCTCCCACGGCCCGCCGGCCGCCATGCCGCGTACGGTCACCGAGGAGCCTTCGCGGTGGCGCCCGTACACGCGCAGCGGCACGCCCGGGAAGATCGACCCGAGATGCGTGACCGTGCCGGGCTCGACCTCCAGCCCCTTGAGTGACAGGCCGGTCACCAGGGGAGCCCCGATCCGGCGGTGGATGTGGTCCATGGCGGCGTCGAGCCGGTCCTCCGACTCGACCAGCTCGCACCGGCCCGCGCCGAGTCCGGCGAGCCTGCCGAGGAAGCCGGCGTTCACGGCGCGGTCGATGCCGACCGTGTGCACGCGCATGGCCGACAGCGCGCCGCCCGCCTGCTCCAGGATCTGGTCCTCGTTGCCCACCTGGCCGTCGGTGACCAGCACCACGACCCGCTCCCGCTCGCTCTGGGCGCCCAGCAGGGTCACGGCCTGCCGCAGCGGCTCGAGCAGCTCGGTGCCACCGCGGGCATCGACCCGGGCGAGGTGCTCGACGGCGCGGTACCGGTTGCGGTCCGACGCCTCCACGAGCCCCTCGAAAGCCCGCTCCACCACGGAGTCGAACGTCAGCACCGCGAACCGGTCCTGCGGCGTCAGCGTGTCGACGATACGCGCGGCGGCGCGGCGTGCGGCCACCATCTTCCAGCCGCCCATGCTGCCCGAGCGGTCGAGCAGCAGCACCAGGTCCCGCGGCGTGCGCGTGGACTCCAGCGGCGGCGGCACGACGGTGAGCGCGAACGTTCCCCCCTGCCCGGCCGGGCCGTCGAGCTGCAACGACGTGGACGCGTCGAACGTCATCCGCAGGATGAAGTCCCGGTCCAGCCGCTCGTCCGGGCGCAGTCGCACCGTGCGGCCCTCCTCCTCGACCACGTGCAGGCTCGAGGCCAGCTCGCGCAGCTCCAGCCCGGCGGCGTCGACGGTCGCGGCGAGCGACAGGCGCACCGGGTTGGGGAAGCCGGGCAGCAACACGGGCGGGCTGATCCTGGACGCGTCCGGCACGGCGTCGGTGTCGGGCACGACGCCGTCACCCGCGGGCGGGCCGTCGATCGGGGCGCCGGGGATGTACCGCGGCGCCACCACCAGCGGGAAGCGGAACGTGGCCGCCCCGTCCTCGTACGGCAGCGGCTGGCTCATCGTCAGCCTGACCGAGACGTGCTCGCCGGGCAGGATGTTGCCCACCCTGATCGTGAACACGTCGGGCCGGTCCTCCTCCGCGATCGCGGCCCGCTTGCCCTCCCGCAGCGCCCGGTCGTAGTCCGCCCTGGCCTGGCCGCGCTCCTTCAGCACGCCCTCGATCACCCGGTCGTCGGCCTCCATGCGGAACCCGGTCACGGCCGCCCGGTCGGGCAGCGGGAAGACGTACGTGGCCTCCAGGGTGACGTCGAACGGGTTCCTGAACCCCTGCGTGACCTCGACCCCGGCGATGAGGCCCGAGATGTCCGCCGTCACGTCCACGCTCTCCAGCGGCAGGTTGCCACGCTCGGTCAGCAGCGCGCCGAACCCGGCGTCCGGCACCGGCAGGCACCGTGCGGGCTCCAGCGAAGTGATCTTCATATCAGCTCCCTCTCTTCGAGCACCGCGAGCAGCGGCGCCGCCGCCGCCAGCACCGCCTGTACGTCCTCCGCGGACGGGGTGCGCCCGCCGTCCAGCAGCAGCCGCACCCCCTCACCCAACCTGACCCCGGCCACCAGAGCCCCTGCGCCGTCTACCCCGCGGCGCGTCCGATCACCGGACCTCGCGGCGCCCGCACCACCGTCTGGCGCCGCAGGGCCCTCCGCGCCGGGCCGTTCCGTCCAGAACCGGTCCCGCACCGCCTCGTCGCCGGGCCGCGCGCCCCCACCGGTCCGCGTGTCGGCGACCCCGCTCTCGCCCCGCCCAAGGCCGTCGCCACGAGCCGAGCCGCCCGCATCGGCTGCGCCGCCCGCACGGTCCGTCGTCCATGTGGGGTCCCTGGGCCATGCACCATTCGGCGGCGATGGGCCGTTGGGCGGCGACGCGCCGGCCGGCGGGTGCGCTCGGCCTCCTCCGCGCGCTCCTCCACGGCCCGCAGGTACGCCCGGCGGCCCCTGGCCACCTCGCCGACCACCACCATCGCCACCAGCCAGCCGCTCAGCAGCGTCATCCCGTCGCCG
>NZ_VCKY01000204.1 GCF_005889735.1 Nonomuraea turkmeniaca | reverse complement strand
CCTCTTCACGGAAGGACCCCTCATGCCCCACCACTGCACCAGCGCACAGGTACGCCACCCGAGGCGAACCCGATGAAGGCGCAACTGATCGTCGCTCTCATCGCGATCGCCATCGCCGCCGTCGCCGCCGTGGCGATCGTGTGGATCACCAACCGCGCCCGCGACGCCCGCGCCACCCGCCGCACCCTCCAGCGCACCCAGGCCGCGCTCGACGACGTCTACAAGATCGCGGCAGGCGCGCTCGACCTCGACAACAGCGCCGCCCTCATCGCGGCGCGCATTCGCCGCCACTACGACCAGATCAAGGACAGCCACCGGTGAACCGCAAGCCCCTCCCGATCATCGCCCTCGCCGCCCTCGCCAGTGCCGCCACCGCGTGCGCCAGCGTCAGCACCGAACCCGACGAGGTCGCCGTCGTCTACAACGGCGCCCTGGGCTCAGCCACCAAGTTCTCCAAGTGCGTCAACGTCTCCTCCCGCGACGGCGTGAACATGTCCGACAACAGCTGGACGTACCCGGCCGGTCAGCGAACGTTCAGCTTCAACGGAGCCGGCGACGCCGAAGCGAAGCCGATCCCGGTGGTGTCGAAGAACGACGTCCCCCTCACCATCGCCGGCGTCGCCACCTTCGCGCTCAACACCGAGTGCACGACGCTGCGGCAGTTCCACGAGAGGATCGGCCGCAACAAGAAGGCATTCGTGTACGGCACCGAAACCACGGCGAACTCCGACACGCCGGACTACAGCGGCTGGCGCACGATGCTGAGCGTCTACTTCGGAGAGCCGCTGAAGCGCGCCCTGGACGCCGCGGCCCAGGAGTTCAACGGCGAGGACCTCTACAACGACCCCGCGATCAAGGCGAAGTACGAGGCCCGCGTCGGTGAACTGTTCCCCGACTTCATGAAGAAGGCCGGCGGCAACTACTTCTGTAACCCGAACTTCAACGGCCAGGGCGAGTGCGGCAACGTCGTGCTCACTCTGCAGAAGCCCGTGCCGCCCCAGCGGTTCGTAGACGCCATGGCCAGCCGCGAGGCCGCCAAGCTGGAGAAGGCCGCCCAGCAGGAGATCAACCAGAAGGTCGACATCGAGGCCGAGGCCATCAAGCGCCTGGTCGACCTGCTCGGCCAGGACGGCGCGGTCGCCTGGCGGCAGGCTGACCTGGCCGAGCAGCAGAACGACCTGCTGAACAAGGCCGTCGAGAAGGGCCAGGTGCCGGTGTACCCGGTGCCGCAGAATAACCCGCTCACCTTCCCCCTCCCGTCCGTCAAGCAGTAGTCCCTGCCCGGCCCGCCGACCTGCGCGGCGGGCCGGGATCGTCATGGCTCCCATCCTCCGTACGTACAAGCAGAGAAGGACACAGACGTGCGTTTCCCCCTCGACGACGAAGCCGTCCAGGACAAGGTGAACACCCTCACCAAGTACCCGAGCATCCCCACCTACCACGAGATGACCCACATCAGCCGGTCGGGCATGCTCACCGAGACCCCCACCGTCTACACCGGGCCCGTCCTCCTCACCGAGAAGGCCGACGGCGTCAACGTCCGCATGACCCGCCTGCCCGACGGCGACTGGCTCATCGGCCTGCGCGAAGAGTGGCTGACCGCTCGCGGCGACCGGGTGCCAGCCCGGGACTTCGGCGTCGTCAAGGCCGTCAGGGACCTGATGCCCCGGATTGAACCGCAGAGCGGCGCGGTCGTCACGCTGTACGCCGAGGTGTTCGGCAGCAAGGCCATGAACGCGTGGAAGAACTACGGCGACGGCACCGCGTCCGTCCGCCTGTTCGACGTGTCCGTCATCGACCTGGGCATGCTGGAGCTCGACCGGGACCGGCTGTCGAGCTGGCGGAAGAACGGCGGCCAGCCGTTCCTGGCCGAAGCCGACCTGCAGGCGATGGCGGCCCGGGTCGGCGTGGAGCTCACGCCTCGCCTGGGCGAGATCGACGGCGCCGACCTGCCGGACAGCGTGGACGGCATGCGCGCCTTCCTGGAGCCGTACCGCACCACCCGCCTGGCCACGTCCGGCATTCCCGGGTTCAGCGAAGGTGTCGTGTTCCGGTCTCCCGATCGCGGCACCATCAGCAAGGCTCGCTTCACCGACTACGACAAGACCATCCGCTTGCGGGCCGAGGCCGACCGGCTCGCCCGCAAGCGGGACCGCGGCACCGCCGACGCCGCCTTCTGATCCCGCGTTCGCGCCCGCCCCTCGCCGGCGGGCGCGAACGCCTTCAACGATCGCGACGTGCCCGCATTTGGGAGGAAACACACATGTCCGGGTTCGACAGCCGCCAGCAGCTCGCCGCCGCCTCCGCCGGCTGGGGGGTGCGTCTTATGGTGCTCGACGGCATCACCGCCGAACATCTGCCAGACGACGACGCTGAACTGCGCCAGGCGTGGGAGAACCTGCAGGCGGCGGTGGCCGCGGAACTGGAGGCCATGGCCGCCGTAATGCGGCTCCTGTCGTCGGTCGCCAGCCTGCGCGACATCCTGGTCGACGCGGCAGAGGAGCCGGAGCCCGCCGGTGCCTGACATGCCGGACGTCCCTTGGTCGGCGTCGCCGCTGGACCTGGTGGCTGAACTACGCCGCCAGGTCACCGGCCTCGTCGCCCACATCGACACCACCGGCAAGCCGGTGCCCGATCACGTCAACCCGGCCAGGCACCGGCTGCCCGGCCCCGTCTGGCATCCGGTGCCCGGCTGGACGGTCCGCGTCATCCACGACGGGGAAAGCTTGCTGGACTCGGTGTACCTGACGACTCCGCACATGTACGCCGGCACCGACTTCGACGCCTACCGCGTCGCCGCCGTACGCCGCATCGCGATGGCGATGCTCGCGGCCTGCGACGCCGCCGACGCCCGCATGGCCGGCGTGGTCGTGCTCGGCGGCCGAGACCTTCCCGAATACGGCAACTGCCAGGACGCCTGCCACGACTGACGGACCCACCCACCCCCTTGATCGAACTCCTTGGAGAGAACCCCCTGTGAGCGACACCACCGCCCTCGGCGACCGCATGAAAACCTACGAACGGGTCACCCGCACGACGCTGCCGCGGCGGACATACACAATCGTCCGTGTGGACGGCCGCTGCTTCAGGACATTCCTGCGGCACGCCGAGAAGCCCTACGACGACGCCGTGGTCTTCGCCATGGACGCCGTCGGGAAGGCGCTGTGCAAGCAGATGTCCGGCGCCGCGTTCGCCTACACCCAGTCGGACGAATGCTCCGTGCTGCTCACCGACTTCGCGACCGCACAGACGCAGCCGTGGTTCGGCGGAGTCGTGCAAAAGATCGCATCCGTGGCGGCGTCGATCGCCGCCGTGGCCTTCAACGAGCAGTACGGCCTCGACTACGACGACGCCACCGCCACCTTCGACGGCCGCGTCTTCACCATCCCAGACGCACAAGAAGTGGCCGCGTACTTCCTGTGGAGACAGCGCGACTGCGTCCGCAACAGCATCACCATGGCCGCGCAGGCGCACTACTCCCACCAGCAGCTCCACAGGAAAACCACCAGCGACATGCAGGAAATGCTGTGGAGCGAGCACCGCATCAACTGGGATCACTACCCTGCCGAGGTCAAGAGGGGCCGCGTGTGCGTCCGCCGTGCCTCGCTGGAGGACATCATCTACACCGACCAGCGCACCCAGCAGGAGACAGAAACCCAGGCGATGCGCTCCACGTGGCAGATCCAAGCCGCGCCGTCCTTCACCGCAGACCCAGCGGGCTGGCTCGTCAACGAGATCCCCACCCGTCCGAGCGCCACGACCAGCTGAACAGGCCTCCACGATCGCCTGCAGCCAGTGGCCGGACGTCGGCGCGAAGGTCGCGGACGACTTCATCGACAAGGAGATGAGACGGGTGAGCCGGAGCAGAGTGGTGCTGGGCCAGGCAGGCTGCCGGCACTGCGGCGAACCGATCGTGCTGCTCGGGGGAGAGGTGGACACCCGCGGCAAGCGGTTCACGTTCTGGGCGCATGACTGGCAGAACGGGGTGCGGCTGGTCCGATGCCGTACCCCGTTCTCCGCCGGTGTCGGCCCGGAGGCGGCGCCAGCGCGCCGGCGGGCCCGGCTTCGCGGGCTCGTACGGCTGTTGGCGGGGAGACAGTGAAGACGAACTGGCCGGGGGAGGAGCCAGCGCGATGGCTGACGCCTGAGCCGACGGCTCCGCCAGGCTCTCTGATCGTCGTCCCCGCTGTGGCGATCGCAGACCGGTGCAGCTGCCCGGTTCCGGAGAGGACAGGTCACCCTTCTTAAATTAACTATCTTGAACTATTATATGAGACATGTCGGGGGGCGATCCCGGCGCCTGCTTCTCCAGGAAGGACGCACGCCATGGCCCAGGTCTACCGCTGGTTCCTGCAAGACAACGGCGCCCACGACGCGCGCGGCGACATTGCCGTCATGCACCTCGCGGGATGCGGGTGCACTCTCGACCCATTCGTGCCGTCGGGCACGATCGAGGCCGACACTGCCGCCGCAGCGGCCGCCACGGCGGAGACCGCAATCGAGGAAGCCGGCGGAACCGGCTATGAGTACGCCGACTGCGTCCTCTCCGCCATCGGCACCATGGTGCCCGCCTATGCCACGGACCTGATGTCAGCCCTGAACGGCGTGCCCATGAACGCAGTAGAGAAGGCGTCGGTGTTCCGCCTGGCGCGCCACACTCCCGACAGTGGCGCCCTGGCCACGCTCATCCGGCGTGCGCGCAGCGAGCGCCAGCAGTTCCGCGCGGAATTGGCGACCATGCTCGTCGAATGGGCCGAGCGCGGTCGGCAGGCCGCCGCAGCCCAGCAACGCAACGACTCGCGCGAAGCCATGAAGCACTTGAACGCCCACGACCAGACTGCAGCTCGCATCGTCACTCGCCTCATGGAGTGGATGACCGCCGGCTGACCCCGCGGCTCCCTCGGGCCCCCGCATCCCTTCCCTGATGCGGGGTCCCGCCTTGTCGGCGGGCCCTCTCTGGCTCCCGCCTGCCCGGCAAGTGCGCCTGAACCAGATTCGAACACATGTACGCACTGCATCGCGGTGGATGCGGTGTGCGACCATAGTGTTATGGTCGCGCTCAACGTCCCACTCGTCGTACCACCAGGCTGCACGCTGGAACAGGTACGGCAATGGTCGATGGCGTGCGCCACCGGCAAGCACAACCAATGCGGCGGCCGCGTCATCAATCCGGATCCGACCGCCACCGGCGAGAACACCGCGCTGCCGTGCCAATGCACCATCTGCGCCGACAAGCCGTCCCACCAGGACAACGGCAAGGGCGGACGCCCTTGGAAAAACCCGGTCGAGGCCCCGCGCCCGATCGAGGAGGAGACCTAGACCGCCGCCTCAACCGAGGCTGGCGCGACCTAAGCCAGACGGGCTGATACCTCTCCCGGCGTGAACACGCCGATCCAGAACAAGCCGGCCACCGCACTGGCGGCCGCATGAACCGCTCGTCGACGCAGCCAGGCTGCGTGCTCGTCATCGACCAGCTGATCCGCCTGCTCGCCGCCGTCGCCCTGATCTGGTCGGCGCTCACCACCATCAGCTCGCCGCTCGCGTTCCTGAGCTGGGCCCTGGCCAGCGTATACGTCCTGGCCGTCATCCTCGGCCCCCTCGCCCGCCTGACCGGGGGCAGCCGATGAACGTTCCCGCACCCGGCCACGCCACCTGGCCCGCGACCGGTCCAGGACCGGTCACCGTGGAACCGTACTGGTCCAGCGACACCGCCACCCTGTACAAGGGCGACATCCTGGCCGTTCTACCCGCGCTGCCGGCCGACAGTGTCGACGCCGTCATCGCTGACCCGCCCTACTCCTCCGGCGGCGTCTCCGTCGCCGAACGCAAACGCTCCACCCGCACCAAGTACGTGTCCGGAAGCGTCGGCGACATCGCCCACGAGAATCCCGACTTTCCGGGCGACCAGCGCGACCAGCGCAGCTGGACGTTCTGGTCGACGCTGTGGATGAGCGAGGCGCTGCGGCTGACCAAACCCGGCGGTTCCATCCTCGTTTTCACCGACTGGCGGCAACTGCCGTCGACGTCGGATGCCATGCAGGCCGCCGGCTGGACCTGGCGCGGCGTCGTCAACTGGGTCAAGCCGCGCGGCCGATCCCGCCCGATCCGTGGCGGCTTCTGGAACCAGGCCGAGTACTGCGTGTGGGGCGTCAACGGCTCCATCCAGAAGGAGTACGAGGTGTATTTGCCGGGCGCGATCGAGGCCCGCGCACCCGTCGGCGCCGCCCGCCTCCACCAGACGGAAAAGCCGGTCGATCCGCTGCTGACCACGCTCGTACGCGTGGCCCCGCCCGGCGGCGTCATCCTCGACCCGTTCGCCGGCTCAGGCTCCACCGGCGTGGCCGCCCAGCTTCAGGGCCGCCGCTTCACCGGCATCGAGATCACCGACCACTACGCCCGCGTCGCCGCGGAACGGCTGTCGCGGCCCGCTCTCGCGCCCGACGCCAGCGTCGGCCCAGGGCAGGAGACCACGGTCGGCGAGCCGGACGAGCCGGACGAGCCGGCGCAGTTGTTCGTGCCGGAACCGCGGGAGGGCACCTGATGCTGCCCGCGCCGTTCTACGAAGACGACCTGGTGCACCTGTATCAGGGCGACGCCCTCGACATCCTCGCCGAGCTCGGCCCCGGTGATGCCGACCACGTCGTCACTGACCCGCCCTACCAGACCACCGGCACGTCCTGGGCGACGAAAGCATCCTCGTGGGCGGACACGATGAACACCGCCCACTGGTTCACCACCTGGTACCAGCACGTGGCCCGCATCCTGCCCGACCACGGCAGCTTCTGGTCCTGCTGCAACTGGCGCACCCTGCCGATCGTGCAGCGGGCCGCCCACGACGCCCGCCTCGACATCACATCCGTAGCGGTCTGGCACAAGGACGCCATCCGCACCGGCTCCCCGCGTGGCCTGCGCGCCGACCACGAGCTCATCGCCGTCATGGCCAAGGCCGCCTTCCGGATCGCGGACCGGTCCGCCGGCGACGTGTGGACGATCAAAACCGGCACCCGAAAACCACACGGCCACCCCGCGGAGAAGCCGGTTGCACTGCCGGCCCGCATTCTCGAACTCATCCAGGCCACGCCCGGGCAGATCATCCTCGATCCGTTCGCCGGGTCCGGCACCACCGCGGAGGCGGCCAAGCGGCGCGGCCACAAGGTGATCGCGATCGAGGCCGACGCCGCCTGGTGCCAGACCATCGCCACCCGTCTGGCCGCCGTACCATCGCCAGCCGACGACGGCGAGCCTCTCTGACACCTGGGCGCCTGGTGCGCCGACACCGCTGAAGACTGCGAACATGATGTGCAGCCGGTCAGATGGTCAGAGGTAGTGGCTCAACCCTCGATCGGCATCATCTGCCACCCTGTGAGGATGTCGTCGCCCTCGTGGACCAGGCGGTAGCCGGGATGGTGAGAGGTCGCAAGCTCAACCCGGTCGCGGATGCTGGCTAGGAACGTGGTCTGCTCGCCATCGCGGAGGCCGCCGACGAAAACCGCGGTGAACGGACGGTCCTCGACGGGGCGCTCGAACGTGCCGACATGAACGAACGCCCACCCGTCTGGGCGATGCTCCGGCCGGTAACGCTCGACGACGTCGTCAGCGTCCCTGGAGAGATCGCCAGGGGTGTAATCCCACGTGATTTCCTGGTCGGCCATCTCCTGCAGTTCGTGGTCCGCGTAGTCCAGCGCGTTGACGTCGCCGTCGAGGGGGCCGCCCACGTAGCGCACGGGCACGATGCGGTGCTCCTGCCAAGCCATGACGGCATCCTGCCACGAGCGGTCCTTTTGAGCGGGAGAAGGCGGCAAGTTCACGAGGTGCCGAGCGACTGGCCGAACGCTCCCCTCCACGGAGGTCAGCTGATCCGCGGGTCGCGGATCGAATAGAGCCCGATCGCATCGCCGATCAACGCGATCCAGTGTGGGTCGTACGGCTCCAGCGGCACTGATCCAAGCACTACCGTTCCCACGTTCCTCCAGCCCTCATGGTTGTCCGGCTCCCAGATCCGCCAGCCTTGCTCGCTGCCGCCGACCACAATCCGGTCGGGCTCACGCTGCCAGGCGGTCTCCTCCAGGTATTTGGTGCGTTCGGCGTTCCGTTTGGCCTGCTCGATCTCATCCTGGATGCGGTCGTTCTCAGCATGCAGCACCCGTGCCGCGTGTTTGAGCACCTCACGGCGTTCATCAGGCCAAGCGTTGTCGGCTCCGCAGTCGCAGCCGCCCCGGCCGCGGGAGTGGTAATCGCACATGTCCGCGTGCGTCACCGACATCACCTGGTCGTACTGGACGGACACGTTCACGACGCCCTCGCCGACCTCGGTTCCGGGCAGGGCGCGCACCGCAGGGGACTGGGTGAGTGGCTTGCAGAGCGGCATCCACACCGTCCAGGGCTGGCCGTTGAGCTCGACGACGACCGACAGCACGTCCTCCTCCCACGAGTGCGGGCGGCGTTGCCCGCCGGCGGAGTAGATGAGACCGGTGAAGGTGTACGAACTGCGGCGTACCCCGTTGTCAGGCATTCGTATTCCCCTCGCTGCTGACACCGAGGTAGTCGCGGGCAGCGAAACCCATCGCGGCCGGCTCAGCGAGAAGCCGGAGCCCGTGCTCAGCATCCCACGTTGCGACTTCACGCAACTCATCAGAGAGATCGACTTGGAACTCGTGATCGGCCTCGCAGGGCTCCCAGTCGCCTCCGGCCCACGCCTGCGCGTCGCGGACGAACATGCCTGCCATATGGTCCCCTGCGACGTCTAGCGCCCACGCGTCGTCGGGTGCCCGTGAGATGACGAGGCCAGGTCCGTTGGTCTGATACAGCGTGATGGTCGCGACGAAGCTGCTCATAAGGCTCTCCCTGGTGGCATGGCTGAGACGATGCCGCAGGTACACGCGCGGCATCGTGCTTCGTTTCAACGCTCAGCCCGCCACGGGCTGCCACGGCCATCGCTGGCTGCGACGGCCACCTTTGACGGTAGCGCGGCCCACCGACAATCGGTAGCCAGCAGCCCGAGAGGCATGTGCGCGTCTCAGCCGGGAGGATCAGGGGAGACGTTAAGGGAGCACAAGCCAGGGCAGGACGACGCGGTCTCGCTTACAGCCCGACGCGGTCGTACAGTCGTAGCGCCAGCTCACGCGCGAGCCGGCCGAGAGGTTCTCCAGCGAATCTCTTGGCCAGCTCGTCCAACAGCGAGGCCACCGCGTGCGCCTCGCCATGGTCGAGAACGGGCAGACGATCGCCGCCCTGCTCGGCCATCATCTTCTGAAGGAACACCTCGAAGGCGTCGCGGCTGATCGCCTCCCCTGACGGATGATCCCTCAGCGACAGCATGATCGGTTCAGCAGGCTCCAACGCGAAGAGCCCCGCCCGCCGGCCCGCCCGCAGGTAACGTGCCGCAGAGGCGGTTGCCTCGCTTCTCTCCTGCTCCGTCAGCTCCGGCCATGGGCGAAGGCCGCTGTGGGGCTGCTCGACGGCGATCGCGTGCTGCGCTTCGGCAAGACGGGTCGCGTGCTCACGCTCGACCTCGTCGGCGTACTCCATGTCGGCCGCCTCCAGCCCTTTCAGCGTCCTGATGAACGCGGTTCATTCTGCCGAGCAGGGTCCGCTCAGGTCCGCTGAATGAGCCAAAGCGACGTTAACTCCGAGATGTGTCACACTCCGCCCGCACTGCCCGACCATGCCAGTACGAGGGGAGCGGACCACTCGCGTGTTCACCACCGTGTTCACCCGCCAATTCTGCGCCTCCCACCAGGTGCCGTACCTGCCCGGAGAGCTCGCCCAACTGCACGGCCACACGTGGCGCGTCTCGTTGACGGTCGCGGGACCGTCGCTGGACGCCCACGGGCTGCTCGTAGACGAGGCCGCGTTCGCCGCCTCCATGGGCGGCTTCATCTCCACCCGGTTGGACCACTCCACCATGGTCGGCGCCGGCGACCCGTTCACCCCCATCTTGGACGCCCACGGCAAGAAGCTGTTCGTGTTCGGCAGCGACTACGACGGCGCCGCCTGGCCCACCAGCCAGGCGCTCGCGCTCATGCTCGCCCACCACGGGCACGGCTGGCTCGCCGCGGCCTCCGACCGCAAGGACGTCCTGCTGGCATCCGTGACCGTGCACACGACCGAGGACGTCACAGCGACATGGCACAACCCGACGCTGCTGCCCGCCCTCACCTTCACCCGATAACCCCCACCATCAAGGAGATCCCCACCATGACCACCGCCACGTCGCTCGACATGGTCACTGTCCGGCTGCCGCGCGCCCAGGCGCACGCCATCATCCAGCTGGCCGACGCTGCGACCGCGCTCAAGGAGGCCATGGCCGCCCCCAGCGGGCAGACTGCACTGCCGGTCCCGGGGCCCGCCGCGGGCCGCGTCATTCAGGACCGGGCCAGCGCGGCCGCCACCCGCGAGCAGATCCTGGCAATGCTCAACCGCGCCGGAACCAGCGGACTTCTCACCGCGGACATCGCCGGCAGCATCGGCGGCGTCGGACGCACCACGTACGCGCTCGGCGTTCTGGAGAACAACGGGCTCATCTTCCGCCTCGGCGTCGGCCTGGTCACCTGGTACTCCGCCACCCACCGCCTGGCACTCATCGCGGAACTGCTCAACCGGCTCCCCAACCACGACCTGACAATGCAGGAAGCCGGCGACGTCCTCGGACTGGGCACCACCACCATCCGCACCCTCTTGGACACCAACCGGCTGTCCTCCCGCCGTGTCGGCAACAGCCTGATGCTGTACCGCGATTCCGTGGCCGACTTCATCCGCCGCATAGGGAGCACCGAAGACGCATGACCGAACACCAGCCCGCCGACGCCGCACCCACCAGCGACCTGGCAGCACAGGGCACCACCAAGCCGGTAGGCCGCCCCACCAAGCTCACCCCGGAGATCGCCGACGCCCTGTGCGAAGCCCGCCAGAAAGGCCACAGCATCGCCGGGGCGGCAGCCCTGTGCGGCGTAGGCAAATCCACCCTGAAGCGCTGGCTCGCAGAGGGAGAACCCGACGACGCCCCCGAGGGGTTGCGGGACTTTCGGGACCGCTTTACGCGCGCGGGTGCGCACGCGATCGGGTCGCTGATCAATGCGGCGTTCGAGGATGCGCTGGGTGGTGTGGTGATCAAGACGGTGGAGCGGACGTTGCCGGATGGGTCGTCGGTGAGGGAAGAGCAGGTGACACCGCCGAACGGGCGAACGGCGTTGGAGATTGCCGCGCGGCTGGCGCCGGATGACTGGCGGCCGGTGAAGGCGGTGGAGTTGACGGGCGCTGACGGCGGTCCGGTGGAGATCGCTCATCAGGCGGGGATTGTGGAAGGTGTCGTTGCTCGGGTGGCGGCGGTGAAGGCGCGGAAGGCCGCTGAAGCGGCTGAGGCTGCCGTCAGCGGCGATGACGGTGAGTGAGATGCGATCTGCGGCGATGTGCCTTCCTTGATGACGTTGTGATCGTTTTCCGGTGGGTGGCGGCGTTGCAGCGAGTGTGAGGGAGCTGAAGTGGCTGAGCGTCGGCGGCGGCCGCGTGCGGGCGATGATTTCTGGCTGTGGCTGGGCCGTTTCTGGCGTGGCTGGCTGGTGGTCGTGGCCGGCGGCGGGCTGCTGGGGGCTGTGGCGTCGGCGGAGCAGGCTGATGAAGCGATGACGCTGGCGTGTGTCGGGGTCGCTGGTAGTGCGGCGCTGTTGTGCCTGGCGTCGGCGCTGCTGGCGTCGGCGCGTGGTTGACGGCGGGGGCCGGGAGCGCTGGGTGGCGTTCATGTGGACGGCTCCCCTGTTGGAGCGGGGGAGCCGTTCGTTTCGAGCCAAAGAAGTTCTCGAGGTAGCCGGTGGCGCCGACAGAACCAGGCATCAGTGGTGGGTGCGTCGGAGCTTACGCAGTGGAGGTGTACGGCGACGCATCCGCGGGCAGGTCGCTGCGCCCGGTGTCGGGGTTGGGCTGTTGGGCGTGTAGGTGAGCGGCCAGGGCGGTGATGCGTCGCATCCAGAGCGGGCGGCGAGGTGTTCATCAGCGCTCTGGCCGTCTTGGGTGACCGTGAGGCGGTGACGCAGGCGCGGCTGTCGGCGCCGGCCAGGGTGAGGGTGTGCGGGCCCGGCTGGTGGAGCTGCAGCTGGTGGCGGGCGGCGATGGCGGCGGCGCCGTCGGCCAGGACGGCGGGCTCGATGTGGCCGCGGAGGATGTCCCACGGTGACGGGCAAGTGGGTGCAGCAGCGGTGTCCGCGATCATGGGGCTCTCCCTTGCACGGAAGGCTGGAGGCTGGACCGGGTTGTGGGTCAGGAACGGGCGAGGTCGGCCAGCAGCCGGTCGGTGGCGGCCAGGTTGGCCAGCAGCACGGCCGCGGTGTGCTGGCGCGACAGCCAGAACTGGTCCAGGTCCTGCTGGAACAGGCCGGGCTTGAGGTAGTGCTGGCGCACGCCGTAGAGGCTGCCGAGCAGTTGCAGCAGAGCGACGCGGCCGCAGGCGCGGATATCGACGGCCGGAACGGACGGGTTGGCCTGCCGGTATGCGCGGATCAGCGTGGCGGCGGCGTCGGGCCAGGCCGCGCTCGTGGTGACGGTGTTCGGGTAGAACGCGATCCGGCCCAGGTCGTACGCGAGGAGGAACGGCGGGTCCGGGGGCCGGAAGTCCAGCACCGCCGACAGGGTGTCGCCGGTGAACATGAGGTTCACCGGCGCGTAGTCGCCGTGCACGGCCTGCACGGTGAGGTCGCCTGGCAGGTCGGCGAGCAGTTCGGGGATGCAGTGGAGCATGTCGCGGCGCTCGCGCAGCGTGCGCTGGGCCTGCCGGGCGAAGTTGTCGGCGGTGTCGTCGTCGAGGCGTTCGCCGATGATGGCCAGCAGCTGGTCGATCGTGACGGCGAGGCCGTTGACGTCCATGGCGCGCCATGTGTCCACGGCGCTGGTGGTGCTCGCGGGCGGGTGGGCGAACAGATGATGGATGCGGCCCAGAGCGGCGCCGGCGGCGGCAAGCTGCGGGGGCGACATGGACATCGCCACGTGGCCGGGCATCCACTTCCACACCGACACCGGCAGGTCGGTGCTGGTGTCGATGCTGTCGCCGTCGTCGTTGAGCAGCACCGGCGCGGCCGGGATGCCCGCTCGCAAGGCCCTCGTCGAGGAGGTGATGGCCGCGCGTTCGCCGTCGAGGTCGGCGCCCGGCAGGTAGTTCTTCACGAACACGTGCCGGGCGGGGGTTTCGGCGCGGAAATTGATGGTGCCCTGCCCGAGGGGCAGCGGGACGACCTGCGAGGGGCGCAGCCTGTACCGACCGGTGAGGACGGCGGCGATGCGGGCCGCGCGCTCGTCCGCGGCCGAACAGGCCGTGAGGTCGGATGTCGGGTGGGGCACGTCAGACTCCTTGCTGGTGTGCGGGCTGAACGGGAACGACATCGGGCGGTGCGGCGGTGTCGGCGCCGCGGTGAACTCGCGGAACAGATGCTCGTACGTGGCGGTGATGCGCTGCCACCGGCGGGCCGCGTCGGGTGGATGCCCGCCCGCGCCGGCTGTGCTGGTGCGCGAGCTGGACGGGAGCGCAGCTTCGGCGGCGGCGACGCCGGGCCTGCCCTCGCCGGCGGCGGGGTACAGCCAGGCGCGGTGGCCTTCGGTCATTTTCGTGGTGCTGGAGGGCATCAGCGGATCGGGCAAATCCACCCCTGCCGCCCACCTGGCCGAGCGGCTCGGCTGCGACACCTTCCACACCGTCCCCGCCCCGTCTCGGACCTGCAGCCCTACATCAACGCGCACGCCCGCGCCTTGCCCCAGCTGGTCTTCTACCTGGCCGGCGCGCTGCACGCCGCCGACCTGGCCCGCCACGCGCTGGCGAGCGGGCACGCGGTCGCCGACCGCTACGTCAACTCCGTCATCGCCAGCCACGCCGCCGTCCACGGCCTGGACAACGCCACCGTCGCCGCGGCCATCGCCCCGTTCACCGGCTACCTGGCCCAGCCGGACATCACCGTTTACCTGCACACCGACCTGGACGAGCTGACCGCGCGGATGACCGCCAAGCCCGACCAGAGCGCCGCCGACCGGGACCTGATCGGCGACCGCGCCCTGCTGCGGCGGCTGGCTGACCACTACGACGAGATCGCCGCCACCGACCCGACCGCCTACCACCTCCACACCGACGCCGCACCCCCGCCAAGCTGGCCGACCACCTCACCGACCTGATCCACGCCATGGCCCACGCCACGGACCATACGGTGGACGAGGGGTCGGCGCAGCTGGCTCGCATCTGACGGCCTCCCGGGCGGTCTGCGGCGGCCTCGCCGAGCACCCCCGTGCTCCCCGCGCACTGCGATAGCGTGACCTGACCCCCAGCATCGAGTTGGGACATCAAGCGCATCGTCACTGCGGGGAGCACGGCCATGGCCGCACCAGCCGAGACCTTCCGTCCTCACGTCGGGGTGCACCTAATCCTCGTCCAAGGCGGCAAAGTGCTGCTGTTGCTGCGCACGAACACCGGCTTCGCCGACGGCTCATGGTCGGTGCCCGGGGGCTGCCTGGACGCCGGGGAAACCCTGTCCGAGGGCGCGGCCCGCGAGGCCCGCGAAGAACTTGGCATCGTTATCGACCCCGCTGACCTGACCTTCGCCCACCTGTGTCACCACGCCGACCCCGACGGCCAGGCCCGCATCGGCGTCTTCTTCACCGCCACCCGCTGGGCGGGCGAACCCGCCAACGCCGAGCCCGGCAAATGCGACAAGATCGACTGGTTTCCCCTCGACAGCCTGCCCGGCGACGTCGTCACCTACATCCGCACCGGCATCGACGCCTACCGCCACGGCCACCCCTTCAGCCTCGACGGCTGGCGCGTCGGCTGACCACCTCAACAGCCGGGGCCGGGAGGGCGGCGGGTGTTGCCGCCCTCCTCCTGCCTTCAGGTCAGCAGTGGGTGCGCTCGTAGTCGATGGCGAGGTCGTACAGCCGGTCGAACTCGTTCTCTCCGAGGAGGTCCACCGCGTCGTCGGTGCCGTTGGCGAAGAGGGATTCTGCGTGGTCGCTGGCGGCTTGCTTGTCGAGCGCCTTCAGGGCGGGGTCGATGAGGTAGCGGGTGGAGTGGTGCTCGCGGGCGTAGGCGCGGCTTTCGGTGTCCACCTTGGCCAGGTAGACGAGTGCGGCACCCTTGTCGGCGTCGGGCATGTCGTCCCAGGTGGGCAGGGACGTGGTGTCGGGCATGTGTTCTCCGAGTTGGTCAGGCTGCGGTGGGCGGGGTGACTTCGGTGAAGCCGCCGTAGGCGTGGACGATGCGGACGCCGGCGGAGTCGCGGCCGTGGACGTCGTAGAAGCCGCGGCAGACGGCTTGGCCGGCGGTGGGCTGGCCGCCGTATGGGAGCGTCTTGTGGCAGATGATCCACGAGTTGTTCGCGAGGGCTTCGGCGACCATGGCGTCGCGGCGGCCGGGTTCGAGATGCATGAGGTTGCCCGGCCGGAAGATGCAGGTGGCGCATTTGGATGCGCAGAGGCGGGGCTGGCCGGTGTCGAGATCGATGATGCCTGCGGGGTCGAGCCGGTTGGCGGGGACGTGGTCGATGTCGCTGGCGTGGGACATGAGGGCGGTGGCTCCGTTGAGGCAGTGAGAAAGGGGGAAGGCCGGGGCGATAGGTCGCCCCCGCCTTCGTTCGGCTGGGTCAGGAACGGCAGAGGCGAAGCGTGCGGATCAGGCGGAGGGCGAGCGAGGCGAGCGCCTTGCCTGCCTCGACGATGGCGGCGGTCAGTGCGAGCAGCAGGTAGCCGATCCAGTAGAGGAGGTACGCCGCTGGGATGAGCATGAGCACGCCGAGGAAGATCGTGAAGAACCAGAAGCCGAACGTTTCGGGGGTCATATCCGCATCCTCTCCATCCCCTTTGCTTACATGTAAATAGTATAGGAGAGTTAATTATTTGGGAAGCGTGTGGTGGCTTCGGGCGGGGTGCGGCGGTTGTAGCCGTAGACGCCCCAGGACTCGCACCCCCACCGGCACGGCTTGCCGGGATCGGCGTGGCAGTACCGGCAGCTGAACGGGTACGCGATGACCGCCTCGGGGCCGGGATCGTCGCGGAGGGCTTCCTCCTGGTAGCGCTCGTACGCCCGCTGGAGGACGGCACCGGGGTGGACACCGCCGCGCGCGAGCCGGTGGAGGGCATCAGTGAAGGTGTCGCGGGCGATCTCGTTGAGGTTGTCGCCGGTGAGGTCGCGGTCTTCGGGGGCGCGGGTGATGTCGGCGTACGCAGCGAAGGCGGTTTCGCCGCGCTGGCTGCGGTCGGTGTTGGTGGGGTCGTTCGGTGAGATGCGCATGAGGTTCCTTGCGTTGCAGGCGGGTGGGACTCCCGGTGCTCGGGCCGGGCCGGCAGGGTCAGGAGGCTGCGGGCGCGGGGCCGGTGCGCTTGGCCGGGGTGACCCAGTTGTGGACCTGGGCCACGCGCGCCCGGCTGACCACCGGGTCAAATCGGGCGGTCCTCTCGCCCTCCCACGGCTTGGTGTCCTGGTTCTCCGTCAGGCCCTTGCGGTAGTGGCCTGCGAAGTGCTCGCCGGCGTCGTTGCGGATGATCAGCGTGTGGTGGGAGTTCCACCGGGTGTGGCCGTGCTCCTCGGACTTCACGACGGTCCAGCCGTCGAGGTCCTCGCCGGGCGACAGGTACGTCAGCTCTCGGGCGGTGGCCGGGTCGAGATGTACGGGCTCGGTCGCGGCCGGGAGTGCAGGCTCAACCGGAAAGACGTGCGCCTCGAAGCGGACGGCGTTCTCCTCGCCGCCCTCCGGGCCCGATGCGGCCGCCCGGCGAGGGGCGACCTCGATGTGGATGGTGTTGCCGGTGGCGTACAGGCCTACCCTGCCGTCCAACTCGTCGGTGACGACGTTGTTGTCGGCGGCGAGGAACGTGGCGACGGTCTCGGTGGTCAGGTCGCTCATGGCGGTGGTTCTCCTTGCTGCTGAGGTGAGCCGCTCCGCTCGGGCCGAGCGGGTGCGGGCTGGGGGGGTCAGGCGCTGCGCAAGCAGCCGACGCAGAAGTACCTGCGGCGGCTGTCGGGGTACACGCGCAAGTCGCAGGCGTCGCAGATCAGCGAGCGGGTGCCGTCCGCGCTCTCGTGCCAGGTGAGGGGCTTGCCGGCGAGCCAGGCGAACGCGGCGCGGCGGGCGGTGTCCCAGCTCGGGAAGTGGACCAGGCTGCTCGCGTCGTCGTAGATGTTGCCCTTGATCTCGCGGCACCACGTCCAGGCGGGGAAGCCCGCCTCCTGGTCGGTGTTGCAGTACCAGATGTGGACGCGCCTCTTCGTCAGGCGCTCAACGCGGAAGGACTGCGGGAGCATCTGCACGCCGTCCGAGGTTTTCAGGAGCATGCAGGGGTCTGTTGAAGCGCCGATGATGGTCCCGACCCAGGTGGTCCCGGTGGGGCCCACGACACGCACGTACTCGCGGTCAGTGAGCGCTTGGACGATCTCGGCGGGGACGCGGTAGCCGGTGGCGGCGGTCATGGCAGTGTGCTCCAGGAGCGAGTAGGCGTTCGGGAGGGCCAGCACTCAGCAGGCCCTTGGGTGCTTCAGCCACCGTGCTGGCCCGGGCCGGTGTCGGCTCGATGCCAGCCGGATGTCGTCAGTCGTCGAAGCTGAAATCGAATGCCTCGCGCTCCTGGTCGACGGTGCGGTAGAACTCCTCCCGCCAGCGGTCGTGCTTGACCGTTTCGTCCGTGGCGCCGAGCTCGTCGAGAATGCGGGCGACGTCGTCGAGGGTGGCGCTCTCGATGCCGGCGAGCGCGCTGAATAACTCGGGCAGCTGGGCCCAGGCGACGAAGTGGCTGTTGGCCATCTCGATCTTCAGGTACGGCCCGGCCATGCCGGCGATGGTGGCGCAGCGGACGTTCCACAGGGTTCCGTCGGTGGGGTGATGCGCCCTGATGAGGAGCGCCTCGGTTTCGCTGGGCTCCCCGTGGGAGGGGCCGCGGTGGTAGAGCAAGGTGGCGTCGGCGGGTAGTGCGGGCATGGCTGGTCCCTTTCGTTCCGGAGGAGAGGGGCTGGGCGGCGGGTGCGTCGCCGCCCAGCGGAGGGGTTCGCGCCGCGCGGGGGCGGTCGCGGTGTCACTCGTCCCAGGTGAAGGTGCCGAGGAGGGCGATCATCTGCTCGAGGTGCTCGTTCGTGAAGCGGTGGCCGTAGGCGAGGTCGATGCCGTGCGAGCGAAGCGTCGCGATCGCGTCCTCGCGTTGTGTCTTCCGGGCGGCCATCTCGGGCGTCTCGATGTGCTGGTGGCGGTAGTTGTCGTTGGCGTAGCCGTCGTCCCGCCGGAACACCTTCTTGTAGCCGCCGCTGTAATGGACGGTGATCAGCGTCCTGCCGACCTTCGTGACCTTGCCGACCCAGCCGCCTTCCGGCTGCCCCATCCGCTTGGCGTTGACGTCGAAGATGCGTACTTCGTCGCCCACCTTGAGCTGCATCGTCGGTGTGTCGGGGGTGGCCGTCTTCGGCATGGTTCGTGATCTCCCTACGGGCTGGGTCGTCGGCTGTGGCGGGTCGGGGGAAGGGCTGGGGCGGCGGGTGCGTCGCCGCCCCAGCGGTCGGGTTATCGGCTCTCGCGGTGCAGCACAAGCGCGGTCGCGGCGATGGTGGCGGCGGTGAGGAGGGCGGCTCCGATGACGTAGGCGGGCGTGGTGTAGAAGGTCACGGCGAGGTTAACCAGCAGGTCGAACATGGTTTCTCCTGGATTGACAGGGAAGGGATCGCGCCCCCTTCGCTCTCTATAAATAGTACAGGAGAGTTAATTTCATGTCGATTCTGCGTTGATGCGGGGGAGGGGGGTCAGGTGGTCGCTTCGGCGATGAGCCGGGCGAGATCGCGCTTTACCCGTCGCCGCTGGATGCGGACCCACTTGCGGCGGTTGTGGCGGCCGGTGCGGGACCGGCTGAACATGGGGTCGTGGCCGGGGCAGCAGAACTCCTGGTCGCGCATGCGGCCGGCCATCGGCGCGGTGTTCGAAGAGGTGTCCACGGGCGGGCGTTCCTTTCGTTGTGGTGCGGCGAGCGCGGCAGGGGTGCCCCTGCCGCGCTCGTGGAGTCAGGCGTCAGCGGTCACCGTGGCGGGGGCGGGAGCGGGAGCGGGGACGTTGCAGAGCCGCGTGAGCAGTGTGATGGTCGGCCAATTGTGGAAGCCGTCACCCTGGTACGGCATGGAGAGCACCCAGCCGATCAGCGCGAACGCCTCGCTGGGGCTGATCGCGCCGCCGCAGTCGGTCGCCAACTGCTGAACCGCTTCGTCGTAGTCGGCGCGGTCGTCGCGGATGGCGGCGGCGGTCTGGGCGAGCAGCATCATGCCGTACATCTGTGACCGCTTCTCGCCTACCGCATCGCGGAGGTAGGCGTGCGTGACGGTGATCGTGTCGCTCATGGCGTCCCTTTCCCTGGGCGTCTCGGCGGGGATCGCACCCCCCGCCTTCATGGATCAAACAGTACAGGAGAGTTAATTACGTGTCGAGTTGAGGGTGAGGGGTGCCCCCGCCCGCGCGGGCGGGCGG
>NZ_VCKY01000203.1 GCF_005889735.1 Nonomuraea turkmeniaca | reverse complement strand
TCGCTCGGCTCGGCGCTGAATCAGGCGCGGGCCGCGCGGGAGGCCGGGGCCGACGGATTGTTGCTCATGCCGCCTTACCTGGCGCAGGGTCCCGGGCACGGTTTCAAGGCGTACGTGGCGGCCGTGGCCGCCGAGCTGCCGGTCATCGTCTACCAGCGCGGCACGGTGGTGCTGGAGCCGGACGCCGTGGTGGAGCTGGCCGGAATCCCCGGGGTGATCGGGCTCAAGGACGGCGTCGGCGACATCGACAGGATGCAGCGGATCGTGCTGGCGATCCGGGAGGCGTACCCGGACTTCCTGTTCTTCAACGGGCTGCCGACGGCCGAGCTGACCATGCCCGCCTACCGGGGCATCGGTGTGGACTTGTACTCCAGCGCGGTGTTCGCGTTCGCGCCGGAGATCGCGCTGGCCTATCTGAACGGGGACGAGCGGCTGCTGACGGAGTTCTACGCCCCGCTCGTGCGGTTGCGCGGCAAGGTCCCCGGGTACCCGGTCGCCTTGGTGAAGGCCGGGGTACGGCTGCGCGGCCTGGACGTGGGCGCGGTCCGCCCGCCGCTGGTGGACGTGACGCCCGAGCACCTGGAGGAGCTGGCGAGGCTGATCAAGACGGGGCTGGAGCTGGCGACGTCATGACCATCGCGGACCTGCGTACCGAGCTGCGCACCGTCCCGCTGTCCCGGCCCTGGGGAGCGGACGTGCCCGCCAACCACGTGATCGTCACGCACGTCACGCTGAAGGACGGGCGCGTCGGGACGGGGTTCTCGTGGACGCCGCAGATCGGCGCGCACGCCGTACAGGCGCTGCTCGACCACGACCTGCGGGAGGCGCTGATCGGGCTGCCCGCGCACCCCGAGGTGGTGTGGGACCGGCTCTGGCGGCACCTGCGCGAGGCGGGACCGGGCGGGATCACGACGATCGCGCTGGCCGGGATCGACCTGGCGCTGTGGGATCTGCGCTGCGGCGAGGCCGGCCTGGCCGACGTGCTGGGGCGGCGGCGCGACGAGGTCCCGGTGTACGGCAGCGGCGTCAACCTGCACTACTCGCTGGAGGAGCTGGTCGAGCAGGTCAGGCGGTGGGTGGCGGCCGGGTACAAGGGCGTCAAGATCAAGGTGGGCCGCCCCGACCTGGCCGAGGACGTGGCGCGGGTGGCCGCGGTGCGCGACGTGCTCGGGCCTGACCGGCTGCTGATGATCGACGCCAACCAGCGGTGGGACCTGCACCGGGCCCGCCGGGCGCTGGCCGCGCTGCGGCAGTTCGACCTGCACTGGATCGAGGAGCCGCTGCCGGCCGACGACGTGGCCGGCCACGTGGAGCTGCGCCGCTCCATCGACGTGCCGGTCGCGGTGGGCGAGAACGTCTACACGACGTACGGCTTCCGCGATCTGCTGGCGGCCGGCGCGTGCGACGTCGTGCAGCCGAACGTGGTACGGGTCGGCGGCATCACGCCGTTCCTGCGGATCGTGGAACTGGCCAGGACGTACGACGTGCCGGTCTACCCGCACCTGTTGAATGAGATGTCCGGGCAACTGGCTCTGGCGCTCCCGCTGCCGGTCATGGTGGAGGACGTGGAGGACGCGTCCTTCGCCGCGCTGGGGCTGTTGGTGGAGCCGTACCCGGTGGACATTCGTCATGGTGTGTTGCGTGTGGGCGAGCACGCGGGGCTGGGGCTGAGGTGGTCGGGATGACGGCGGCGAAGGTTGATCCGGCACCGGTGAAGGTCGTCCTGGCCGGCGCCTATGGACACGGGCAGCATCACCTGAATGCTCTGCGCACGCTCAGCGGCCAGGGCGTGGTCGAGCTGGCCGGGATCTGCGACGTACGGCCCGTGGAGGTCGGTTTCGCCGCGCCGCTGCAGTCGGCCGATCTGGGTGCGCTGATCGAGAAGACCGGCGCGGAGATCACGATCGTCTGCACGCCCATCCACACGCACGCCGACCTCGCGGTGACCGCCCTGCACGCGGGCTCACACGTGCTGCTGGAGAAGCCGCCCGCGGCCAGTCCCGCCGAACAACAACGGATCGCGGCGGCTGTGGCGGAGACCGGACTGACCTGCCAGGTCGGGTTCCAGTCACTGGGTTCGGCGGCGGTGCCCGCACTGCGCGAGCTGATCGCGAGCGGCGCCGTCGGACGCGTGCGCGGCATCGGCGGCGCCGGCACGTGGCAGCGTCCTTCGGACTACTTCACCCGCTCCGCCTGGGCGGGCAAGCGCCGCCTGAACGGCGTGGACGTGGTGGACGGCGCCCTGACCAACCCGTTCGCGCACGCCGTGGCGACCGCCCTGGCCCTGGCGGAAGGGCGCATCGCCGGTATCGAGACCGAGCTCTACCACGCCCACCCGATCGAGTCGGACGACACGTCGTGCGTGCGGATCCGGATGGACGACGGTCTCGTGATCACCATCGCGGTGACCCTGTGCGCGACCGAGCACAGGGACCCGTACCTGGTCGTGCACGGCGACGCGGGCCGGGCCACGCTCTTCTACACGCAGGACCTGATCAAGGTCGAGCACCCGGACGGCTCGGTCACGACCACCCTGTACGAACGCGCCGACCTGCTGGAGAACCTCATCGACCACGTCCGCACGGGCGCCGGCCTGCTGGTGCCGCTGGTCGCCACGGAGGCGTTCACGCAGGTGCTGGACGCGGTGCGGCAGGCGCCGGAGCCGCTGCCGATTCCCGAGCGGCACCAGATCGTCGAGCGGGATCCCGATTCCAGCGAGGTCACGTACCGGTTCCTGCCGGGCATGGCGGACCTGACGGCCCGCAGCGCGGACGAGCTGGCCCTCTACTCGGAGCTGGACGCGCCCTGGACGCAGGTGCGGCTCCTGGTCTCCGGCACGCCGGTCGCCGCCTACGAGCTGCGGCCGGACCTCCCCGCCACGGACTCGCCGCGCCCGTACCTGCACGGGGTGCGGACGCTGGGCGGCGTCGAGGTCACCCAGGTCCGGCCCGAGGACCACGTGCATCACCTCGGGGTCGGGGTGGCGATCTCCGACCTGGGCGGCGCGAACTTCTGGGGCGGCCGCACGTACGTCAAGGACCAGGGTCCGGCCTGGCTCGGCGATCACGGCGGCCAGCGGCACCTGGCCTTCACGCGGCTCGACGACGACGGCTTCGTCGAGCAGCTGGAGTGGATCGGCCCTGACGGGCGGGTGATGGCGAGCGAGGAGCGGACCGTGGTGGCGCGGCCGGTCGGCGAGGCCTGGGCCCTGGACTTCACGTTCACGCTCACGAACCGCACCGGCGCGCCTGTGGAGATCAACAGCTCGGCCACCAAGGGGCGGGCCGGCGCGGGGTACGGCGGCTTCTTCTGGCGGGCGCCCGGCACCTCCACCGCCCGGACGACCCTGCCCGGAGACGAGCCCGCCGTGCACGGCAGCCGCGCCCCGTGGGTCGCCATGTCGGGGACGGACCCGGAAGGGCGAGACTGGACACTGGTGTTCGTCCAGGACGCCGACGACGCGTGGTTCGTTCGGGTCGAGGATTATCCGGGCGTCGGGCAGGCGCTGGCGTGGGACCGGCCGCTGGTCGTCGAGGACACGCTGACCAGGCGGGTCGTCACGATCGTCGCGGACGGACGCCTCGACCACGCCCAGACGGCTCAACTGGCCGCCGAGGTTTAACCCGCGGTTTCCTGGCGGTTCGAGGAGCGGTGGCTAGGGTGCGGTGCTCGTGACGGAGCGAAGCGAGCCAACCATGAGACACAGCAGCACTGTGAGCAGCGCACCCGTACTGGCCGAACCCGTGACCGCCAGGGACCCGTTCTTCGACAACGCCAAATACCTGGCCATCGTGCTCGTCGTGTGCGGCCACGTCATCGAGGACCAGCGGGACGCGCCCATCGCGCACGCGCTCTACTTCTACGTGTACGTCTTCCACATGCCGCTGTTCATCGTGCTCAGCGGCTACCTGTCGCGGACGTTCACGTTCTCGGCGGGCAAGGCTCGCAAGCTGATCTCCACGCTGGCGGTGCCGTACGTGCTCTTCGAACTGGCGTACTCGCTGCCCCGGCTGATCCTCTACGGGAAGTTCGAGCTGAGCCTGCTGGAGCCGTACTACCTGACCTGGTTCCTGATGTCGTTGTTCCTGTGGCGGCTTTCCACGCCGGTGTGGCAGCAGCTCAGGTGGCCGTTGCTGGTCGCGGTCGTGTTGTCGCTGCTCACCGGGATGAGCAAGCTGCCTGACGAGCTGTCCATGAACCGCACGTTCGGCCTGCTCCCCTTCTACGTGCTGGGGCTGATGCTGAAGCCGGAGCATTTCCAGTGGCTGCGCCGGCCCTACATGCGGCTGGCCGGAGCGTGCGTGCTGGGGCTGGGGCTGGCGACGGCGCTGCTCGTGCACGACGCCGTGCCGACGGAGTGGATCAGATGGCGGCTGTCGAACGCGGAGGTCGGCGTGGACGACCTCACCGGCACGGCGACCAGGCTGGGGCTGCTGGTGGCGGGGGTCGTGCTGGTGGCGGCGTTCCTGGCGGTGACGCCGGCGCGGCGCACCTGGTTCAGCGGGTTGGGCGCGGCCACCATGTACGCGTACCTGCTGCACGGCTTCGTGGTCAAGGTCGCCGAGCGGTTCGACCTGGGCCTGCCGCTGTCGATCGGGCTCGGCCTGGTCACCGCCACGCTGCTGTGCACGCCTCCGGTGCGCACGCTCTTCCACTGGGCGGTCGAGCCCCGCATGTCCTGGGCCTTCACCCGGCTACGCCGGCCCGCCTGAGGTGGACCGCAGCAGCCGCAGCGCGCCGCGGGACAGTGCCGTCAGGATGTCGGCGCACTCCTCCAGGTCCGGGTAACGGCCCTCCAGGTGCCCCATGGCCAGGGCGTTCGTGGCCGCGTCGACGGCCTCGGCGATCATCTCCAGGCGCCGCCGGTCGCGCTCGTCGTCGGCCGTGTAGCCGAGCGCGGCCAGGTCGGCGGCGTGGTGCTCGCGGTAGGCCGCCGCCTTCTGGGTGGCGAAGTCGCGAAACGACGACGACGGGTCGTGCCGGGCCCGTAGCTGGATGCGCAGCAGCTCGGGATGGCGACAGATCGCCTCCAAAGGGATGCGGAACGTGTCGCGGTGGCGTTCGAGGTCGTCGGGAGACTCGCGGGCCCTGCGCCGCGCCTCGCGCATCGACCCGCGCAACCGTTCGCCGCCCTCCTCCGCGAGCACCCGCAGCAGGTGCCGCATGTCCTTGAAGTGCACGTAGAAGCTGGACTGCGCGATCCCGGCGGCCTTGGCGATCTTGACCGTGGTCAGCCCTGCCTCGCCCTCCTCGTCGAGGATCGCCAGCGCGGCGCGGATCAGCTTGCGCCTGGTCAGGTCCTTCGCCTCGCTCCTGCTCAGCGATGTGCTCATCACGGCCGCCTCTTGGGGCTTGTGCGGATTTTCACCGATAGTACTATCGGTGAAATCGCTCTCGGGACGTTCCGGGAGGAGGCGTGGATGAAACGCTGGAGCAGGCCGGCCTCGCCGAGCTGCCGCCGGGCCGCGCGTTCCGGACAGCGCTTTTCCGGCAGGAGCTGGGAGCGGTGGGCCGGTAGTGGCGGCGCGCACCTGCGGCCACGTGACGAGGTGCTGATCTCCCGGCCCGCGCACCCGTACACGCGGGCGCTGATCGCCTGCCGCAACCCCCTGTGAGAGGAAATATGGCCATCGATTTCACCCTCGCCCCCGAGCACGAGGAGATCCGCAAGCGGGTCCGCGCCTTCATCCAGGGCACCGTCATCCCCGCGATGGAGGAGGTGAAGGAGCACGACCGCGACACCTACCTGCGGACCCTCGTCCGGCTGCGCTCGCAGGCGAAGGCCGAGGGCCTGTGGCTGCCGCACATGCCGAAGGAGTGGGGCGGGATGGGGCTGGGCCACGTGGAGCTGGCCATGGTGCAGTCGGAGGCGGCCAAGACCCGCGTCGGCCCCTGGGTGCTGAACTGCATGGCCCCCGACGAGGGCAACATGCACACGCTGCTGCACTGGGCGACGGACGAGCAGAAGGAGAAGTACCTGCGTCCGCTGCTTGAGGGCACGCAGATGTCCTGCTTCGCGATGACCGAGCCCGAGGTGGCCGGCTCCGACCCCACCCTGATCCGCACCGAGGCCGTACGCGACGGCGACGAGTGGGTGATCAACGGCCACAAATGGTTCATCTCCAACGCCCGCCGCGCCAACTTCGCCATCCTCATCGCGCGGACCGAGCCGGACGTGCCGGCGGGCTCGCGCGGTGCCACCACGGCCTTCCTCGTGGACCTGCCCAGTCCCGGCTGGAGCGACGTACGCGAGATCGAGACCATGCACGGCTCGACCGGCCACAGCGAGATCCGCATCGAGGACCTGCGCGTGCCCGACGACCAGGTCCTGGGCGGGCGGGGCAACGGCCACCGCCTGGGCCAGTACCGCCTCGGCCCCGCTCGCCTGGCGCACTGCATGCGGTGGATCTCGCAGGCGGAGACCGCGCTGGACATGATGGTGGACCGCGCGATCAACCGCCACAGCCACGGCTCCCTGCTGGCCGAGAAGCAGGGCATCCAGTGGATGATCGCCGACTCGACCATGGAGCTCTACCAGTGCAAGCTCATGGTGCTGCACGCCGCCTCCAAGATCGACAAGGGTGAGGACTTCCGCACCGAGGTGTCGATGGCCAAACACTTCGTGGCGAACAGCCTCAACCGCATCGTGGACCGGGCGATCCAGGTGCACGGGGCGCTGGGGTATTCGACGGACACGCCGCTGGCCAGCATGTTCCAGCACGCCCGATGGGCCCGCTTCGCCGACGGGGCCGACGAGATCCACCAGATGCGCATCGCCGAACGCACGATCGCCGCCTACCGCGCGACCGGCTCCACCAGCGCCGCCACCGGCGACCTGCCCCTGTAGTCCGCCGACCCGCACACCCCGGAACGATGTCATGAAGGCGATCCGCTTCTACGCCTACGGCCCGCCCAGCGTGCTCACGCTCCAGGACACCGGCCTGCCGACGGTCGGGGACGACGACGTACTGGTCCGGGTCCGAGCAGCCGCGATCAACGCCGGCGACTGGCACCTGATGCGAGGCGCGCCGTACATCTTCCGCGCTGTGGCCGGCCTGACCCGCCCCAAGGCCAACGGGCTGGGCAGCGACTTCGCGGGACACGTCGAGGCGGTGGGTGCGAACGTCACGGGGTTACGACCGGGCGACGAGGTGTTCGGCTCCGGCGAGGGAACACTGGCCGAGTACGTCTCCGTCCGCCAGGACGCTGCGGTGCTGAAAAAGCCGGCCAACCTGACGTTCGAGCAGGCCGCGGCCGTGCCGACGGCGGCGGTCACCGCCCTGCTCGGCCTCCGCGACGTGGGACGGGTCCAGGCCGGCAACGCGTGCTGGTCAACGGCGCGGCGGGCGGCGTGGGCACCTTCGCCGTGCAGATCGCCAAAGCCCTGGGCGCCGAGGTGACCGGCGTGTGCAGCACCGGCAACGTCGAGATGGTCCGCTCCATCGGCGCCGACCACGTCCTCGACCACACCAAAGAAGACTTCACCCGCGGCACCCGCCGCTACGACCTCATCCTCGACAACGTCGGCAACCATCCCCTGTCGGCCTGCCGACGTGTCCTCACGCCCCGAGGAGCGTTCGTCCCCAACTCCGGCACCGGCGGCCGCTGGGTGGGCCCCATGAACCGGATCATCGGCGGGAAAGTGATGTTCCTGTTCGGCCCCCAGAGGCTCGCGAACTACGTGGCACGCCCGAGCAAGGACACTCTCGCCGCCCTGCACGACCTTCTCCAGGAGAAGAAGATCACCCCGGTCATCGACCGGACCTACCCGCTGGGCGAGAGCGCCGAGGCGATCCGCTACCTCGAAGAGGGACACGCCAAGGGCAAGATCGTCATCGCCGTCTGAGTCCGGGCTCGAGATATCGCCGCAACACAGGTCGCCAGCGGTTGGCCGGGCAGTCGCGGAGGGCGGCGACGGCGAGGCAGTACTTGCTCACGGTCACCGGCCGCACCCCCATCCCTCGCAGCGCCCGATCGACCATCGCATTTCCGTCCGCGGACTTCGACTCCAGCAGGACCAGGCCGGGGCGGGCCGGCACGGTACGCGACCCGCCGTGGCAGATCAGGCCGGTGTCGCAGGTGAGCCGGGCCTTTCCCGCCCGGTCGACCAGGGTCACCCGCTTGTAGTCGGTGGACAGGACCGGGCCCAGCGGGCCGGGCATGGTCAGGTGGAGCTCGCGGACCAGTGTGTCGCTCACGAAGTCCAGCGCTTCCGCGGTGAGGGCGTGCGCCGGCGCGTCGTCGTAGGGGATGCGATGTTTGTCGGTGCTGCCGCGTGCCCCCTTGAGCTTCAGCTCCAGCCACCGGCCACCCCCGTCCAGGTACGTCCGCGTCCGCAACTTGAACCGGCGGCGCCGGTCCTGCCGATGGTGCCGGAACGTGAGCAGGTCCGGTGTGTCGAAGTAGGTGGAGGTGTAGCGGAACTGCCGTCGCCGGCCGATCCGCAACACCGCGAACCGGTCCCCGAGCTCGGCGGCGAGCCTGGCCATGACCGAAGCCGTCACGAGGTATTTGGAGTCCACCCGGCTCATCAGCTCCGGCACGTCCTCGAGCTCGATCGGCGCCGCCCCCGCGGCGACCCCGGCGAGCACCACGTCCGCGTTCACCGCACCCTCACTCGCGCGTCCTGCGCCACATAGCGCACGTCCACCACGGTCACGTCCCGTACGTAGTCCACCTGGGTGACCACGCACTGCAGCACCCGCGCCCGCAGCCGGCTCTCCAGGTCCGCCCGCAGCAGGTCCGGGTCCGCGTGGACGACGTCCAGCGTCACCATCTGGTGCCGGGTGCGGCCGAGCAGTTGCGGATGGTCGGCGACGTACATCACCGCCAGCAGCACCCCGTCCAGCGCCAGCGCGATCAGCGGCCACGCCGCCGCCACCCCGTTGACCAGCCCCAGCACGATCGCGACGAAGTAGTAGGCGATCTCCTGCTGGGTGATCTCGCTGGACCGCAGCCGGATGATCGACAACAGCCCGAACAGCCCGAACCCGACGGCGATGTCGATCCGCTGGACCAGCAGCAACGACACCACCGCGAAGATGCCCACGTTCAGAGCGACGTAGGCGAAGAGCAGGTCACGCCGATGGTGGCGCCGATAGTAGATGCCGTAGGCGAGCAAGCAGATCGCCACGAGGTTCATCGCCAGTCCGGTGAACACGGTCGTTCCTCCTTTGTCCTGTTGATGAACAGCCTGGAGGAGGGCGGTGAAGCGGCGGTGAGGCGATGATTAGGCGGCTCTCATGCGGTACCCGGTGCCGCGTACCGTCTCGATCCGGTCGGCGCCGATCTTGCGGCGCAGGTACCGGACGTACACGTCCACCACGTTCGAACCGGGGTCGAAGTCGAACCCCCACACGTGGCTGAGCAGCTGCTCGCGGGTCAGCACCTGGTCCGGGTGCCGGCAGAAGATCTCGGCCAGGGCGAACTCCCGGGTGGACAGGTCCACCGCCCGATCCCCCACGTAAGCCCGTCTGGTCCGCAGATCCAGCGACAAATCCGAAACGCGGAGCACGGTCACCTCGGGCGTACGGTCGGCCCGCAACCGCAGCCGGATCCGGGCCAGCAGCTCCTCGAAGGCGAAGGGCTTGGCGATGTAGTCGTCCGCGCCGCCCTCCAGCCCCGCCACGGTGTCGCTCACGCTGTCCCGGGCGGTCAGGATGATCACCGGGATGGTCACCTTGGACTCCCGCAACCGCCGCAACACCGTGAAGCCATCGCTCAACGGCAGCCCGATGTCCAGGATGAGCAGGTCGAACCCGCCCGCGCACGCCAGGTCGTACGCCGCGACCCCGTCCCCCACCACGGCCGTCACGAACCCGTTGGTCCGCAGCCCCTTCTCCACGAAGGAGGCGATCCTGGCCTCGTCCTCGGCGATCAGAATGCGGTTCACCGCACCTCCCACAGCGGGATGGAAATGACAAAGCACGCCCCGCCGCCCGGGGCCTCGGTCACCTGCACCCGGCCCCCATGGGCCTCGGCGATGGATTTGACGATGGCCAGGCCGAGCCCGGCCCCGTCATGGGAACGGGCCGCGCCCCGGACGAACCGCCCGAAGATGCGCTCCCGGTCGGCCGGCGCCACCCCTGGGCCGCTGTCGCGTACCCACAGGTCGGTCCGCCCGTCCCGGACGGCGGACCCGACGGCGATCAGGTCGCCGTCCTTCGTGTGCCGTACGGCGTTGGCCACCAGCTGCATGAGCGCCTGCGTGAGCCGCTGCCGGTCGGCCGGCACGCGGGCCTCGGCCACCTCGTCCACCCGCCACCGCCGCTCGCCCAGCGCCCGCGCCTTGGCGACCACGCTGACCGTGAGGTCGGCCAGCTCGACCATGTCCACGGCCAGGAACCCCGGCTGCTCGGCCTTGGCGAGGGTGAGGAGGTCGTCGACGATGCGGTTCATCCGCTCGAGCTCGTCGGTGACCAGGGCCAACGTCTCGGCGCGGTCGGCAGGGTCGTCGCCCATGAGCTCCAGGTGGCCGCGGATGACGGTGATCGGCGTACGCAGCTCGTGCCCGGCGTCGTCCAGGAAGTGCCGTTGCACGAGGAAGGCCCGCTCCAGCCTGTCGAGCATGTGGTTGAACGTGCCGGCGAGCGCGGCCACGTCGTCGTCGCCGGGCACGTCCAGCCGGCGGGTCAGGTCGGAGGAGTCGCTGATCTGCTCGGCCGTCTGGCTGACCAGCCGGACCGGCGCCAGCACCCGCCCGGCCACGAACCACCCGGCCGCCCCGGCCAGCGCCATCGCGGCCAGCGCGGACAGCCCGAGCACCTGCACCGCCTCCACGATCTCCTCGCGGTGCACGTCGTAGAAGATCGCCACCACGAAGTGGGCGGGGCGGGGGTCGGCGGTCACCCTGACCGGGATGACCGCGTACCTGACCGTGCCCCCGGCGCTCTCCACCGAGCCGTTGTAGGACCTGGTGGCCGTGGCCAGCCGCGCGACCAGGGCGTCGTCGGTGTCGAGACGCACCGGCGGCGGAACCGCCGTGACCTTGTGCGGCCGGCCGTCGACGATGCTGAAGAAGGTCTCATGCCGATCCGGCGAGTTGATCGCGAGGTAGTCGAAGAGCAGGTTCTCGACGTTCGTGACGGTGCGGTTGTTGTCCGCGTATCCCCGCAGCTTGGCGACCTCGTTCTTGAGCTCATCGTGCACCCTGCTGTCGAGCGCGGTGAGCAGGAAGGTCCAGGTCGCGAAGATCGAGACCGACAGGGCGAGGCCGACGACGGCGAGCATCCAGCCCACGATCCGGGCACGGGCGCTCACTCGCATGCGGCCTCCCTGTCAGTCGTCACCGTCGTCGTCCCCATCATCGTCATCGCCGTCGTCACCGCCACCACCTGGGCGGGGAGACGGAGGTTTGACCGGCTCCGCCTTGGTCTTGCGCGGGGTGGGCCGCTGGCTCGCGCTCTTCTCGGGCGTCCCGGCCACGCTCGGGCTCGGAGTCGGGCTCGGGCTCGGGCTCGGACTCGGGCTCGGGCTCGGACTCGGGCTCGGGCTCGGACTGGAAGTGACCACGACGGGATCGCCCAGATCGGAGCGGTTCTCGGCCGCCCGGACCAGTTCCACCGACATGAGCCCGGCCACCGTCACGCCCAGACCGACCAGGATCACCGTCGCCCGATGTTTCATGTCCTTGACCTTGACGCCCTTCGAGGAGACCACGCTGAGGCCCAGATGAGAAACCTCTCATCTGATCAGGCTTGATCACAGTAGAATCATGTTCTGATACCGGCCGGTCGGTCCAAAGGGAGCAGTCATGCGGATACGGGACAAGGTCGTCGTGGTCACGGGTGCGGCCGGCGGCATCGGCCGGGCGCTGGCCCTGCGATTCGCCGCGGAAGGCGCCGCCGGGGTCGTGGTCGCCGATCTCGACGAGGCCGGCGCGGCCGCGGTGGCCAAGGAGATCGGCGAACGCGCGCATCCCGTCCAGGTGGACGTGGCGTCGGAGGCGGACGTCGCCGCCCTGATGGACACCCCATTCGGCCCCGTCGACCTGTTCTGCTCGAACGCCGGCATCATCGGCGGCCACGGGCTGGACGCCACCGACCAGGAGTGGAGCAGTCTGTACGCGGTCAACGTCCTGGCCCACGTGTACGCCGCCCGCGCTGCCGTACCCTCCATGATCGCCCGCGGCGGTGGCTACCTCCTGAACACCTGCTCCGCGGCCGGCCTGGTCAGCTGCCCCGGCGACGCCCCGTACGCGGTGACCAAGGCCGCGGCCGTCGCGTTCGCCGAGTGGGTCGCCATGCACTACGCCTCCCAGGGCATCAAGGTCAGCGTGTTGTGCCCGCAGGGGGTGCGGACGGCCATGTACGAGCGCGGTCAGGAGGAGGACCACCTGACCGCCCGCGCCGTAGGGGCCTCCGGCACGATCCTCGACCCCGCCGACGTGGCCACCGCCGCCATCGAGGGCTTGGAGTCCGAGCGTTTCCACATCTTCCCGCACCCCGAGGTGGCGGACTTCGTGCGCTACAAGGCGGAGGACCAGGACCGGTGGCTGGCCGGGATGTCCCGCTTCATCGACTCCCTGACGACGTCATGAAGGGCGACACCGCGGCGGCCCGCCGGGCCTGGCGTCGCCTGGAGCCGCTGCACGGCATGATCTACTTCGTCCCGGAAGCCGCCGAGCGCTACGCCAAGCTCGGCCTCACCGGCATGTCCGGATATTTCGCCTCGCGAGGCGCCGCCTTCGGCCGCGCCTCCGCCGACCTGGTCATCGCCACGTTCTACAACTTCTGCCCTGACCTCGTACGCAGCTCCCTCCCCGCGGCCTGGAACGTGGTGACGCCGGAGCAGATGCTCGAGGCCCGCCTGGAAGCCGCCACCGAAGCCCTGCGGCGGGCGGGCATCCATGATCTCCCGCACCTGACCGAGACTCTCGACCTGGCCTGCCGCGCTGCCACGGCCGCCTGCGACCACCCCCAGGGCCGCCCGCTCTTCGCCGCCCATGCCGCGCTCGCCTGGCCGGAGGACCCGCTCCAGCAGCTCTGGCACGCCCAGACCCTGCTCCGCGAGTTCCGCGGCGACGGCCACGTGGCCACCCTTCTCGCCGAAGGCCTCGGCGGCCTGGAAGCCCTGGTCCTCCATGCCGCCAGCGGCGAGGTCCCCACCGCGTTCCTCAAGATCAGCCGCGCCTGGCCGGAGGAGGCGTGGACGGCCGCGGAAGCCGCCCTCCAGGACCGCGGACTCCTGGACGCGGGCGCCCTGAGCGCGGAAGGCCAGGCGCTCCGCCGCCACATCGAGGAGCGTACGGACACCCTGGCCATGGCCGCGTACGGGGCGCTGGGCGACGACGGCTGCGAGCGCCTGGCCGAGCTCGCCCGGCCCTTCGGCCGCCGGGTCGTGGACGCGGGCCTGCTCAGGCTCGGCTGACGATCTAAAGTCACAAGTGTGAGCGGAGACTTAGTTCCGCAGTCGCCCGAGGCACGGATGTCCGACGCGGACCGCGAGCGGGTAGCCACCCGCCTGCGGTCGGCGACGGGCGGCTGACGATGGAGGAGTTCGAGGAGCGGCTGAGCGGGGTCCACAGCGCCATGTCGTGGAGATCGAGCTGGACGTGTACGCGGGCTCCACCACGATCGTGCTGCCGCCGGGCGCGTCCGTGAACATCGACGACGTGGAGCTGATCGCCAGCCCGGCCACGGTGCGGGACGTTCCGACGTCCCCCGTTCCCGGCTACCAACGGCATTTCGTGGTCCGGGGCAGGCAATGGGCCGGCCGGCTGGTCGTCCGGCATCAGCGCCGGTTCTGGCGGTGGCGATGGTGACCGCACGTTAGGCCTGCCCTGACCAGGGCAGACCGCAGGGCATGCCGGAAACCACACCACCTCAGAGCCAGCCGTACCCGGGGCAGACCGGCGAGATGTCCCCCGAGCCGCGTGACGAGATGCGCGACTACGAGGGCAGGGGCCTGCTCAAGGACAAGAGGGCGCTCATCACCGGGGGCGACTCGGGGATCGGCAGGGCGGTCGCGGTGGCCTTCGCCAAGGAAGGGGCCGACGTCGCGATCGCGTACCTGACCGAGCACGAGGACGCCGCGCACACCCGCAAGCTGGTCGAGGAGACCGGCCGGCGCTGCGTGCTGCTGCCCGGTGACCTGGGCGACCGTGACCACTGCGGCGCCGTGGTCGCGCAGACGGTGTCCGAGCTGGGCGGGCTGGACGTGCTCGTCAACAACGTGGCCTACCAGGCGCCGGTGAACGCGCTGGAGGAGCTGACCGACGAGCAGTGGGAGCGCACGTTCGCGGTCAACATCCACAGCTACTACCGCGTCACCAAGGCCGCGCTCCCCTACCTGCGGGAGGGGAGCGCGATCATCAACACCTCCTCGATCAACGGCCTGCGCGGCAACAAGTCGCTCATCGACTACGCGGCCACCAAGGGCGCGATCAACGCCTTCACCTACTCCATGGCGCAGAACCTGGTGGAGCGGGGCATCAGGGTCAACGCCGTCGCGCCGGGGCCGGTGTGGACGCCGCTGATCCCGGCCACGATGCCGGAGGAGAAGGTGGAGAAGTTCGGCGAGCACGTCCCGATGGGGCGACCCGCCGATCCGGACGAGATCGCCCCCTCGTACGTGTTCTTCGCCGCGCAGCGGCTGTCGTCGTACTACACGGGCGAGGTGCTGGCCCCGGTCGGCGGCGAGACCCTGCCGGGCTGATCGACGTAGACGGTGCCGCCACGCTGCAGGAACTCCGCCGACTTCGCCGCGAAACCCGCCTGGCGGATGTCGTGGCTGATCCGCATCGAGCAGAACTTCGGTCCGCACATCGAGCAGAAATGCGCGGTCTTGGCCGGCGCGGCAGGCAGGGTCTCATCGTGGAACGCGCGGGCCGTCGGGGGATCGAGCGACAGGTCGAACTGGTCCTCCCAGCGGAACTCGAACCGCGCGTCCGACAGCGCGTCGTCCCATTCCTGCGCCCGCGGGTGCCCCTTGGCGAGGTCCGCGGCGTGGGCGGCGATCTTGTACGTGATGACGCCGGTCTTGACGTCGTCCTTGTCCGGCAGGCCGAGGTGCTCCTTGGGGGTGACGTAGCAGAGCATGGCGGTGCCGTACCAGCCGATCATGGCGGCGCCGATACCGGAGGTGATGTGGTCGTAGCCCGGCGCGATGTCGGTGACCAGCGGCCCGAGGGTGTAGAAGGGGGCGTCGTCGCAGAGGTCGCGCTGCAGGTCGACGTTCTCCTTGATCTTGTGCATGGGCACGTGTCCTGGGCCCTCGATCATGACCTGGACGTCGTGCGCGCGGGCTATCTTCGTCAGCTCGCCGAGTGTGCGCAGCTCGGCGAACTGGGCCTCGTCGTTGGCGTCCGCGATCGAGCCGGGCCGCAGCCCGTCGCCGAGCGAGAACGACACGTCGTAGCGAGCGAGGATCTCGCACATGTCGGCGAAGTGCTCGTACAGGAAGCTCTCGCGGTGGTGCGCCAGGCACCACGCGGCCATGATCGAGCCGCCGCGCGAGACGATGCCGGTCTTGCGGCGGACGGTGAGCGGCACGTGCGCGAGCCGCACCCCCGCGTGCACGGTCACGTAGTCCACACCCTGCTCGCACTGCTCGATGAGCGTGTCGCGGTAGACCTCCCACGACAGGTCCTCCGGACGCCCCTTGACCTTCTCCAATGCCTGGTAGATGGGCACGGTGCCGACCGGGACCGGCGAGTTGCGGATGATCCACTCGCGGGTCTCGTGAATGTCCGGGCCGGTGGACAAGTCCATGATCGTGTCCGCGCCCCAGCGGGTGGCCCAGGTCATCTTCTCGACCTCCTCCTCGATGGAGGACGTCACGGCGGAGTTGCCGATGTTGGCGTTGATCTTCACGAGGAAGTTACGGCCGATGATCATCGGCTCGGACTCGGGGTGGTTGACGTTGGCGGGGATGATGGCCCGGCCGGCCGCGACCTCCTGGCGGACGAACTCGGCGTCGAGGCCCTCCCGGACGGCCACGAACTCCATCTCCCTGGTGACCAGCCCCTTCCTCGCGCAGCCGACCTGGGTGACGGGCCGGCCGGCGGCGTGACGGTCCCTCACCCACTGCTCGCGCAGGCGCGGCAGGCCTCGCCTGACGTCGGTCTCGACGGCGGGGTCGGTGTACGGGCCGGACGTGTCGTACAACGTCACAGACGATGCGTTCGACAGGTGGACCTGGCGCATCGGAACGCGGAGGTCATCACCGGTGTAAACCTTGGAAAAACGCGCGTCGTTCACCGCGCAAACTCCCTTCGCCGGCATTATCCGGAGCAGGTTCTGGCGGTCGGCGGCTGTCAGCCGTCCTCTCAGCCCGGTCCACACCGGGCTCCCGCGTTGGTCGGCGATGATCGTACCCATGGCCGATGCCACGCCAAACCTGGCATGATCGAAGTGATGGACGATCCCACCTCCCGCACGACCGCGACCTACGACCGCATCGCGCGGGCATTCGACGCGCACAACCGCCGCACGGAGGGCTTCCTGGCCTTCCGGCAGCGGTTCGCCGAGGCGGTGCGGGGCCTGGTGGCCGACCTGGGGTGCGGGCCCGGGCATGACGCGGCCTGGTTCCAGGAGCAGGGCTTGCCGGTCGTCGGGGTGGACCGCTCGATCGAGATGGCCAGGCTGGCCGTCGGCCGGGGCGTGCCCGCCGTGCTGGGCGACCTGCGCAGGCCGCCGATCGCCCTCGGCTCGCTGGCCGGCCTGTGGTCCTCCGCGGCACTGCTCCACGTACCCGCCGGCGAGACCGAGCCGACCTTGCGCGCCTGGTCGGCGGCGCTGCGGCCGGGCGGCCTGCTCGGGCTGAGCACGTCAGCCGGCGACGGGGAGGCATGGGAGCCGGTCCCGTACGACGCCGAGTTCTCCCGATGGTTCGTGCACCGCGACCCCGGCACGCTGCTCGCGACGCTGGAATCGACCGGATTTCAGGTCATTGAGCATGAGATGAGCACGACCCAGCGCACCTGGCTCAGCGTGCTGGCGCGACGTTGCCAGGTTTGACGATCGCCCTGGGCGGTACGTCCCCATCAGGGGGAACATGAAGAAAATAGCCGCTGTCGCAGTACTCGTGGTGGTGGCCGCGATGGGGGGGACCACCGCCGCAGGGGACGGTTTCGAGCAGCACGAAGTCAGCCAAGAGCAGTACCAGACGCTGCTCGGCCAGTGCCGTTACGCCGATACGGCGCAGGCGCGGACGCAGTGCCGCAGGCACGTCAAAGCCACGTACCGGATCGGAAGAACCGACACCACGCTGGACTGCCGCACCTTCACCGGTGTGACCGTCTGCGGCACGCTGAAGCTCAGCAAGGCCGAGCGCCAGTGCACCAAGGACTCCACGGACCAAGGACTGTCCTACCGCCGAGCAGAGGTGGAGTGCTACGCACTTTCCTGAAAGGCCGTCGTTGTGATCATCGTTGGGGTGGACGGCTCGCGCACCGGGCTGGAGGCCGCCGCGTGGGCCGCCACCGAAGCCGCCCTTCGTCACACGTCGCTCGTCGTGGCCCACACGGTGGCGAAGTGGGTGTGCGAGGAGGCGCCCAGCGGCCACTACGCCGAGGTCAGGCGGTGGATGCGCGAGGGCGCCACCACAGTGCTCGCGGCCGCAGAGGACCGCGTCCGTCGCGAGCATCCGGAGATCGAGGTGTCCACCGAGCTGCTGCCCGGCGACCCCCGTACCGCGCTGATCAACGCCTCCAAAGGGGCCGAGCTGCTGGTCGTGGGCAGCCGCGGGATGGGTGGCGTACGCGGGCTGCTGGTCGGGTCCGTCGCGCACGGAGTGGCCGCGCACGCCCGCACGAACGTGGTCCTCGTCCGCGAGCTGCCGCGGCCGCCACGCCGGGAGGTGGTGGCCGGGGTGGACGGCTCGCCCGGCGGGCTGCGGGCGCTTGACTTCGCCCTCACCGAGGCCGAGTTGCACGGTACGCGGGTGCGTGCCGTACAGGCGTGGGCCTGGCCGCACCCGAGCGGCTTCGAACCCGCCGACCCCAACGGCGAGCAGAACGCCCTCCGCGCGCTGCAGGAGCTGGTGTCCGAGGGCCGGGCGCGACATCCGGGGGTGGAGGTGGTGGCCGAGGTCGTCCACGGGCACCCCGTCGAAGTGCTCAAGGAGGCGGCGGCGCGGGCCGACCTGCTGGTGGTGGGCTCCCGCGGGCACGGGCAGCTGACCGGGATGATCATGGGTTCGATCAGCATGGCCCTGCTCCACCACGCCCCGTGCCCCCTGGCCATCGTCCGCCCCTGAGCGGGCCCTCTGGGCTGAAAGTTACATCCCCGATCGTGCATCGCCGCAGGTCGCGTCCCTCCACCGGGCCGCGACCTTCCCGTCTCGGAGGCGCGATCTTACGATCTGCGCCAGGCGACGACGGGAGTGCGGGCGATGCGGAAGACCTGGGCGTTACTGGCGGCGTTGCTGGCGATGGCCGGCGCGGTGATGTTCCTGACGACCACCCCGGCCAGCGCCGCGGCCATCAGGGTCATGCCCCTGGGCGACTCGATCACCGGCTCCCCCGGCTGCTGGCGGGCGCTGCTCTGGAACAAGCTCCAGAGCAGCGGCTACACGGACATCGACTTCGTCGGCACGCTCCCGGCACAGGGTTGCTCGGTCCCGTACGACGGCGACAACGAGGGACACGGCGGCTTCCTGGCCACGAACGTCGCCAACCAGAACCAGCTGCCCGGCTGGCTCGCCGCGACCAGGCCCGACATCGTCATGATGCACTTCGGCACCAACGACGTGTGGAGCAACATCCCGCCCGCGACGATCCTCAGCGCGTACACCACGCTGGTGAACCAGATGCGGGCCAGCAACCCCGCCATGAAGATCCTCGTCGCCAAGATCATCCCGATGAACCCGTCCAGCTGCGCCGAATGCGCCCAGCGCGCCGTGAACCTGAACAACGCCATCCCCGGCTGGGCCGCTGCCACCTCGACCCAGCAGTCGCCGATCACGGTGGTGGACCAGTGGACGGGGTTCAGCACCGGCACGGACACGTACGACGGGGTGCACCCGAACGCGGCCGGCGACCAGAAGATCTCCGACAAGTGGTACCCGGCCCTGGTGAACGCCCTGTCCGGTGTGACCCCGTCGCCGTCCGTGACCCCCACCGTGACCCCCACCGTCACCCCGACTGGTGCCGGCGGCTGCACGGCGACGTACAAGAACGTCGGGCAGTGGCAGGGCGGCTTCCAGGGCGAGGTGACCGTCAAGAACACCGGCACGGCGCCGATGAGCGCATGGACGGTGCGGTGGGCGTTCGCGAACGGGCAGCAGATCAGCCAGATCTGGAACGGCACGCTGAGCGCGAGCGGCGCGGACGTGACCGTGCGTCACGTGAGCTGGAACGGCTTGCTCACTCCCGGGGCGACGGCCACGTTCGGCTTCCTGGCCTCCTGGACCGGCACCAACACCGACCCCACCCCGACGTGCGCCTAGGCGTACGTCAAGAAGCCGGCACTATGGGGGCACCTTCACTGGCCTGCACCAGCACGAAGCCCTGCCCCCTGAACGCCAGTTGCATGGCCTCCCCGCTCCCC
>NZ_VCKY01000202.1 GCF_005889735.1 Nonomuraea turkmeniaca | reverse complement strand
CCGACCGCGCAGGGGCTCATGGACCAGTTGCTGGGCCGCACGGAAGTGCCGGTGGCCGCCGCCACCAGGATGGTGTCGGAGACGTGGACGCCGGTCGTCTCCCCGCCACCCGTCGCCCCCACGCGCCGCCCCCGGCGGTCCTGGCTGCCGGTCGTCGTCGGAGTGCTCGCCGCCGTCCTGGGCGCGGGCGTGACGCTCGCCGTGGTGCGCCCGTGGGAGGAGCGCGGCAGCCAGCCAGGCACTCCTGCCGTGGCCGCCACCATCGAGGCTCTGGGCAGCACCTTCCGCGTGCAGGTCGACTCGCTCACGCGGCAGGGCACGACGGCGCGCCTGCAGTGGACGGTCAAGAACGTCGGCAAGGACAACGCTCCGCTCTACGACAAGCTCGGCAAGGACATCTTCGACCACACCGTGTCGAAGGTGAGCATCGTGCCGCCCGGTGTGGGCAACCCGATCTACCCGGCCAGGAAGGGCGATGCCTGCCAGTGCGCCGAGTTGCCGAGCGCGCCGTTCGAGGGCGGCACGCAGCTGCAGCTCTGGGCCGTCTTCGGCGGGTTGCCGGAGGACGCGGCGAAGGTGGACGTCAACCTCGGACCGCTCGGTGTGATCAAGAACGTCGCCGTCACCTCCGGCTGAACCCGCAGATCAGGAAGCAGTGAGCCCCTGGCGGATCCGCTATCGTCTAGAGCGAGACGCGACTGGCGCATTGGGTGGGAACGACCACCGGGGAGCGAAAGGAGCGGAGGCCGTGCGCCTGGGTCTTCGCACGTTGTCAACGATGACAGGAGAGTCATGAGTTCTCTCGCTAGCGTCGACCCGCAGATCGCCGACCTCATCAAGGCGGAAGAGCGCCGCCAGGCCGACACGGTCAAGCTCATCCCGTCGGAGAACTACGTCTCCAGGGCCGTGCTGGAGGCCACCGGCACCGTCCTGACGAACAAATACTCCGAGGGCTACATCGGCAAGCGCTACTACGAGGGCCAGCAGGTCATCGACCAGGTCGAGGCCGTGGCCATCGAGCGGGCCAAGTCCCTGTTCGGCGTCAACCACGCCAACGTCCAGCCCTACTCGGGCTCGCCCGCCAACCTCGCGATCTACATGGCGTTCCTGCAGCCCGGCGACACCGTGCTGGGCATGGGGCTGCCGTTCGGCGGTCACCTCACGCACGGCTGGTCGGTCTCGGCCACCGGCAAGTGGTTCAACCCGGTGCGTTACGGCGTACGCAAGGACACCGGCCGCATCGACCTCGACGAGGTGCGGCAGCTCGCGCTCGAGCACCGGCCGAAGCTGATCTTCTGCGGCGGCACCGCCATCCCCCGCACCATCGACTTCGAGGGCTTCGCCTCCATCGCGCGCGAGGTCGGGGCCGTGCTGGCCGCCGACATCGCCCACATCGCCGGCCTGGTCGCGGGCGGCGCGCACCCGTCCCCGGTGGGCCACGCCGACGTGATCTCCACGACCACCCACAAGACGCTGCGCGGCCCGCGCGGCGCCATGCTCATGGCCACGAGCGACGAGCACGCCACGGCGCTCAACAAGGCCGTCTTCCCCGGCCTGCAGGGTGGCCCGCACAACCACACCACCGCCGCCATCGCCGTCGCGCTCCGGGAGGCCTCCACCGACGCGTTCAAGGCGTACGCGCACCAGGTCGTCGCCAACGCCAAGGCCCTGGCGGAAGAGCTCGCCTCGCGCGGGTTCGACCTCGTGTCCGGGGGCACCGACAACCACCTGATCCTGGTGGACCTCACGCCCAAGGGCATCGGTGGCAAGCCGGCGGCGCAGGCGCTCGACCGGGCCGGGCTGGAGACCAACTACAACACGGTGCCGTTCGACACGCGCAAGCCGTTCGATCCGTCGGGGATCCGCATCGGCACGCCGTCCGTCACCTCGCGGGGTATGGGGGAGACGGAGATGCGGCAGATCGGCGCCTGGATGGACGAGGTCGTCACCGCCCTCGCCAAGGGTGACGCCGAGGATGTCATCAGCCGGGTGCATCAGGAGGTCAGCGAGCTGACCGCGCAGTTCCCCGCTCCTGGTCTTTAGGACCCATCTTTACGTCCCTGGTCTTCAGGCCCATCTTTTACGGCGGGGCCGGGTTTCTCCAACCGCCGTCGCCGGCTGGGCTCTGTCCAGGGAGACGCTTTCTGACCCGGTCAGTGGCGCGCCGCCGTTACGGCGTTCCGCTGACCGGGTTCCGTGGTTCCCACCCTGGCCGTCGCACGTGCGCTGGACGCCGGTGCGGCGAACGGCCCGTGTCGCGCCGTCGGCGTCGATGCGCGGTCGTCAGAAGCCGCCGGTCGACGGCACGGAGCAACGGAGCGCCCCGCCGCACGGGCTCCTGCGTGCGGCGGGGCGCTTTTTCGCGAGCGGGGCGGGCCGGAGTGCCCCGTCGCGGTGGCCGGGCGGCGGGACCCGGGATGGGCGCCGCGCCGGCCGGGGAGGGCCTGGCCAGAAGGACGGGACCGAGTCGTCCCCCTGGCCAGGCCTTAGCCGAGGTAGATGTAGTCGGCCCCGTACGGGACCGTGGCCTGGGAGCCGGGCCGGCAGGCGCCGGTGGGGGCGACGCCGCCGGTGGTGTTCAGGCGCAGGATCTGCGTGGTGTGGGCGAGCAGGCCCGTGGGGGTGCCTGACTGGGTGGCGTTGAGCACCAGTTCCGGGATGTTGGTCTCGCCGTTGGGCGTTCTGGTGACGACCGCGCCGCGGACGGCGCTGCCGTTGGGGGCGATCCACTGCGGCGGCCCCGAGCCGGGCGTCACGAACGAGTGGTCGATGCCGCGCCGCAGCTTGGCGGTCACACCCAGCTGGGTGAAGGCGTACGCGCCGGACGGCTGCTGGGCGCAGGAGTAGATCTGCTCGCCGCGCAGCACGTCGGCCGTGAGCGCGCGCGGGTGGGTGAACGGCGTGCCGGACAGCCGGCCGCGTACGGCGCCGCCGGCGAAGTCGGCGGCGTGCAGGTTCGTGTAGTAGCGACCGGGGTCCGCGGCGATGCGCGTGACGGTTTTGGAGGAGACCGGCGTCACCCCCGCGACGCCGGTCACGTTCTGCGGGAGGGCGCCGGCGAACAGGTCCGCGAGCACGGGACCGTTGCTGCCGGGCGTGCCCTTGTGCACGTGCCCGTTGGTGACCGGGCCGAGCCCGGACCAGTGGGCGGTGTAGGCGATGGACGCGCCGTCGGGGCGCAGCCACCAGGTCGCCTGCCCGTCCTGGTCGCCGCGCTGCTCGCCGTCGTTCTCCTGGACCTCCTGGACCTCCTGGGCCGCGTCGGCGCGGGCCAACAGGGTGGCCTGGTCGCTGCCGTGCAGCACGCCGTTGAGGTCGATCCGCTGGCTGAGCCGGTGGAACTGGCCGCGTACCGCGCCCTTGGGGTGGGCGGCGTCGTGCAGATTGGCGTAGAAGCCGCCGGGGTTGTCGAGGAGCGCCTTGACCAGCTCGGGGTCGGCCCTGAGGGTGCCGGTGACGCCGAGCACGGTGGTGGGCAGCGGCTTGGTGAAGAACTCCAGCCGTACGTCGCCGTTGACACCCTTGCCGCCCGCGTGGACGTGCCCCGCGGTAGGCATGCCGATCTTGTTCCAGCGGGCGGCGAACGTCACCTCGTCCCCGCTGATCTTGAGCACGACCGTCGAACGCCCGTCGGCGTCACCCGGGGCGCCCACCTCGTTCGCGCTGCGCAACCCGGCCGCCAAGTAGACCTCATCACCCGAGGCAGTCGAGGCAGTCGAGGCAGTCGAGGCCTGCGCGGGCGCCGGCCCCGCGATCAGGACAGTGGCCAGCAGAGCGCTAGGAATCATGAACTTTCGGATAGACATGATGAAACCCCATATAGGGCTCGATATTCCGGTTGGTACGGCAAGCAGTACGCGCGGAATCCCGCAGAGGTTCAACCCAGTTATCCGTAAATTTCCACACAAGGAGCGGCGCCGAAAAAAAGCCCTCCCACCAGCGGCGGGAGGGCTCGGAAAACGAGGATCAGGCCTCGACGGTGAGCAACTTCTTACCTGTCGAGGTGACCACCTCGAAATGATCGACGTCCTTCAGCTGCGTCGCGCTGCCCCCGTGCATGTAGAGCGGATCGGGCGACCCCGGCACTCCGTACCCGGCTGGAGGCACGGACCACCCGGTCATCACCCGGCGCTCACCTGACTTGGAGACCGAGATCAGCTCGCACTCCAAGGGCCCCTCGACCCCGGCGAGCTTGAGGGCCGCGTGCGTGCCCCACCCCTTGGACTCCACCACGAGTCCGCCGGTGATCCCGTCGACCCCCTTGCCCTCGATGGGCCGGCCGTCGGCGTAGAACTGCTCGGCCGGGCCCATGTGGGCCATGTGCTCGGAACCCTGCGCGACCTGCGGCGCCTCGGCCCCGCTGAGCTGCGTGCCGACCGTCAGCCCGCCCGCCACCAGCGTGACCGCCGCGGCCATCCCGATCACGAACGTCCCCCTGCGCGTCCTCCTGTCCGCCGCGCGTTTGCGGCGCAGCATGTCGATCGCCGGGGCCGGCGAAGGCGGGCGATCGTCCTCCACGGGCCCGATGCCGTTCAGCACGCTGGCCACGCCGGCCAGCTCGGACAACTCGGAGCGGCAGGAGGCGCAGAAGAGGAGATGGGCCTCGAACGCTTCCTTGTCCTCGTCCTCGAGCAGCCCTAGCGCGTACGCGCCCACGTCCGTGTGCTCGACTCTCGATGTCACGCCGTCACCCCCCTCTCCTCCAATGCGATGCGCAGCGCGCGAACGGCGTAGTAGACCCGGGACTTCACGGTGCCCACCGGGATGCCGAGAGCCACGGCGGCGTCGTTGACCGACCGGTCCCGCAGGATCGTCTCGTTGAGGATCTCGCGGTGGGCCGGCGACAACGCCTTCAGCGCCTCTGACACGACCACCTGGTGCAGGAGACCCTCCATCTCGTCCGGCACGGGCATGCTCTCCAGCGGCCCGTCGCCCGACTCCTGGGGGCGGGCGTCCCTGCGCCGCCGGTCATCGATCACGATACGTCTGGCGACCGTGGCTAGCCAGGGCATGAGTGAGACGGCCTCAGGATCGAGTTGCTCAGCGCTGCGCCAGGCCCGGATCATGGTCTCCTGCACCACGTCTTCCGCCCACTGCCGATCGCCCGCCGTCAGCCGGATCACGAAGGCCAGCAGCGGCCTGTGATACTCCCGGTAGAGCGCGGACACTGCCACCTCGTCGTCGAGCGCCTCGTGATCCAGGCGCATGCGCCGGATCCGGTGGCGTGAGCGCGGCTTGCCCATCGGGGCGGCTCCGTCGGCCGAGGGCGGGGGATACGTGCTCGCTCGCATCATTCCCCTTTCTCGCGTCCGTCGGCAGGTGGTACGGCCGGCCGCCCGGGCAGGGTTCAACAGAACGCCAGACCAAAATGTGATTGCAACCTTCGGGACAGGTGCGTAGAGTCGCCCCCGGCAACCGATCGAGGAGGTGAGGACTATGCGGGTCGTCGTGTTCAACGTGCCGTCAGTCCACCTCCGGGCGCTCATCTGACGCTGCCCGGTTCCTTCTCGAATCAAAGGTCTCACTCAGTTGTCGTCTTACGATCTTTCTCTGCTCGGCTGGACCGATCTCCGCGCCGCCGAGCTGCCTGCCGGCACCGTTCCCGCCCGCGTGGCCCGCGTCGACCGCGGCGCGGCCGAAGTGATCGCGGCCGACGGACACATCCACGTCAAGTACGCCGCCCACGTCCGCCGGGCGTCGGCCGCCGACCCCGTCGCGCTGCCGTGCGTCGGTGACTGGGTCGCGCTGCGGCTGCTGCCCGAGGGCCGCTACGAGCTCGACGAGGTGCTCCCTCGGACGACCGCGTTCATCAGGGGCGGCGTGAGCCGCGACTCGATCGGCGGCCTGTCGGGCGACGGCCAGGGCCAGGTGCTCGCGGCCAACGTCGACGTCGTGTTCGTGGCCGAGCCGTCCATGCACTCCACCGACTTCGCCGACCTCGGCCGGATCGAGCGGCTCGTGGCGCTGGCCTGGGAGTCCGGCGGCACGCCCGTCGTGCTCGTCACCAAGTCCGACCTGTTCGAGCAGGGCCTCGACGATCTGCTCGCCGACGTGCGGGTGGCCGCGCCCGGGGTGGACGTGCACGCCGTCTCCTCGCTGCACGGGGACGGGGTCGAGCTGGTCGGCGGTTACCTCGGCGGCTCCCGTACGGCCGTCATCCTCGGCCCGTCGGGAGCCGGCAAGTCCACCCTGGTCAACGCGCTGGCCGGGGAGACGGTCATGGACACCCAGCAGGTACGCGCCGCGGACGGGCGCGGCCGGCACACCACCGTGCACCGGGAGCTGATTCCGTTGCGTGGTGGCGGGCTCGTCATCGACACGCCGGGGATCCGGCGGATCGGGCTCTACGACATCGGGGAGGGGGTGGATCTCGTCTTCTCCGACATCGAGACGCTGGCCGAGCGGTGCAGGTTCGGCGACTGCGGGCACAACGGCGAGCCCGGCTGCGCGGTGCTGGCGGCGCTCGAGAGCGGTGAACTGCCGGAACGGCGCCTGGAGAGCTGGCGCAAGCTGCAGCGCGAGGCCGCCTGGATGGCCAGCCGCACCGACGCGCGGCTGCGCAAGGAGCAGCAGAACAAGTGGAAGGTCATCACAAAGGAGATGCGCCGCTCCGGTAGAAACCGCACTTGACCGTCCCGGCCAGGCCGTCTCGGGCCGGGAGTCGGGCGCCTGCCCAGTCCCGTCCGCCCCTGCAGGTGTCCGGGATGGCCTGCGGTTTCAACGGCTGGGCTGCCGGCAGGCGAGGAGAGCATGCCTGCGGGGTAGGCACAGGTCATGGAGCTCTTCGCAGACCGCACCGAGGCCGGTGAAAGGCTTGCCGAGCGGTTGCAGGACGCGCACGACCCCGTCGTGCTCGCGCTGCCTCGCGGCGGCGTGGCGGTGGCCGTGCCCATCGTGCGCAGGCTCGACGCCGACCTCGAGGTGCTGGTGACCAGGAAGATCGGCTATCCGCCGACGCCCGAGCTGGGCGTCGGCGCGATAGCCGAGGGCGGCGAGCCGGTCTTCGACCTGCGGCTGCTGCACCGGCTCGGCATGACGCCCGAGTCCGTCGCGGACGTCGTCGAGCAGGAGCGGCGGGAGCTGGCCCGTCGGGTGCACGCCTACCGCGGGGACCGCCCGCTGCCCCCGCTGGAGGGCCGGGAGGTGATCGTGGTCGACGACGGCCTGGCCACCGGCGGCACCGCCCGTGCCGCGCTCAGGGCGGTCGCCACGCACAAGCCCGCCAAGGTGACGCTGGCCGTGCCGGTGGGAGCCCGCGAGACGGTGCGGTCCATGCGGGAGGAGGCCGACGAGGTGGTGGTGCTTCTGATGCCGATCGACTTCAGGGCGGTAGGACAGTGGTACGAGCATTTCGAGCAGCTCAGCGACGCCGACGTGCTGGAGTTGCTCGGCCGGTCCTGACGGGCTCAGCCCGCGAGCACGGCCCACACCAGCTTGCGCGGACCGCCGGGGATCAGCCATCCCCAGGTCGTGCAGAGGGCGTCCACCAGCCGCAGCCCTCGCCCGTACTCCGAGAACACGTCGGGCGCGGCGGCCACCGGGACGGTCTGGCTGTGATCGGTCACCACGCAGGCCAGCTCGGCCTGGTGGGCGAGCAGCCGGAGCTGCACGGCCCCGCCGCCGTGCCGCATCGCATTGGTCACCAGCTCGGATACCACCAGCTGAGCGTCGAAGGCGATCTCGATCACGCCCCACGTGGTGAGCGTCTGATCGACGAACCGCCTGGCCGTGGCCACGCAGGCGGGCTCGAGCGCCGAACGCTGGTGGAACGGGAACACAGCGTCGCAGTCACCGGCACGGCCATCCACCAGAATGGACGAAAGCCATCCTGGTGGCCGGGAACCGATGGCGGCTTGCGGCCGAGCGTCGAAAGTCGTCATTCTGGCCCCCGAAGCGCGGTCTGGTGATCCGATGCCCATCTTTACGGGGAGTGCTTACCAATGCAAGACTTTTCGTAGTTTACAGATGCTAAACGCATCTGCACGTGCAGACGATCTAGGAGTGGGAGCAGTGAGCGCAGAAAGCGCGGAAGGGAAGCTTCTCAGCTATTCGCCGGGAAGCCCGACGGTGCTGCGTATCCTGCTCGGAACCCAACTCCGCAGGCTCCGTACGGAGAAGGGTATCTCGCGCGAGGACGCCGGGTACTCGATTCGCGCATCTCATGCCAAGATCAGCAGACTGGAGCTCGGCCAGGTCAGTTTCAAGCAGCGTGACGTGGCCGATCTGCTCACCCTGTACGGCGTCACCGACCCGGCCGAACGTCAGCCGCTGCTCGACCTCGCCAAGCAGGCCAACGCCCCTGGCTGGTGGCACAAGTACACCGACGTGCTGCCCTCGTGGTTCGAGGTCTACATCGGTCTCGAGGGCGCCGCCTCCATCATCCGCACCTATGAGAACCAGTTCGTGCCCGGTCTGCTGCAGACCCCCGACTACGCCAGGGCCGTCATCGAGCTGGCCCACGAGAAGGCGACGCCGGCGGAGATGGACCGGCGGGTGGCCGTGCGCACCACCCGGCAGAAGCGGCTCGAGAGCGGGCTGACGCTCTGGGCGGTGATCGACGAGGCCGTCGTGCGCCGCAGGCTCGGCGGCCCGGACACGATGCGGGAGCAGATCACCCATCTGCTGGAGGTCACCGAATCCCCCAACGTCACCGTGCAGATCATGCCGTTCGACCGTGGCGGCCACGCGGCGGCGGGGGGGCCGTTCAGCATCCTGCGCTTCCCGGAGCCCGAGCTGCCCGACGTGGTGTACATGGAGCAGCTCACCAGCGCCCTCTACCTGGACAAACCCGCCGACTCCGACCACTACATGGAGGTCATGGACCGGCTGAGCATCCAGGCGGAGACGCCGAAGGAGACCAGGCGCTTTCTGGAACGCCTGATTTCCGAATGAGCGCCTGATGTCCGTGTGATCCACTCCATACCGGGATTTTTGGTCGTCCGGTATATGGAGATCAACGTGTTGCCGTATTGTCACCTCGCAAACGCGGATGCACGTGCATCCGTAAGATCGCGAGGAGCTGCCCCCATGCACGAGTTCCGGAACGGAACACCCGCCGGCCGCCTTCCCGTCGTCTGGCGCAAGAGCAAGAGGAGCAACCCCAACGGCAACTGCGTCGAGGTCGCGAACCTGCCCACAGGGGAGATCGCCATGCGCAACTCACGCTTTCCCGAAGGACCCGCGCTGGTCTACACCCAGGCGGAGATCACCGCGTTCGTCCTCGGGGCCAAGGACGGCGAGTTCGACGACCTGATCGTCTGAGGGCGCGCTGAGGGCGCTTGGAGATCGGCTGAGAACGGTTGAGGCACGGGAATACGGTCGAGTCCGGGAGCAGGTTTCGGCCACTCCCGGGTCACTCGCCGGTCACTCGCGGGGCGCGCCGTGCCAGCGCCACCCGGTCAGGCGCGGGCGCCCGGGGAGCTCGGCGCGGCCGGTGGCCCACAACAACGTCGCCCATGGGTCGGTGTCCCCGGGGGCGTCGGGAAAGAGCCGGGCCAGCACCCGGGCGCACATGTCCCGGGGCGGCGTCCACGACAGGCCCAGGCCCTCGGCCAGATCGTGGGTGTGCACGAGCGTCTCGACGAGGCCCATGGCGGCGAAGCCCTCGGGATCCGACGCGCCGAAACCGTGGTGCCCGCGGATGCCCGGTGGCGTCGTGCGCACCATCGCGGCCAGCATCGCGCCGCACGCGTCCAGCACCTGCAACAGTCCGGTCGGCCCGGCCTCAAGGTCGGCGCGGATGGTCTCCGTGGGACCGCCCTGCCGGCGGCTTATGAGGGCGAAAGGGACGTAGCGGTCCAGGGGCGGCGTCCGCAGCCCGAGCTGGGCGGCGTACGCGAACAGGTCGTCGGCGAGGTGCTCGGCGGTCTCCCAGCACGTCCACTCCAGCGAGCCCGCCTTGCCCTCCCAGGCGTCGTCCGGGGCCTGCCGGAGGACGTCGAGGGCGAGCCGGACGGCCTCGTCGAGGTCGTCGGCGGTCACGGGCGAGCGCTCGGGAGATGTCATGGCAGGCACTCTACGGTTCGGCCGGTGGCCGGGCCACCGGCCGAACCGGGGCGGCGTCTACCGGTAGACGCGGGGGTCCGCCTTGAGGCCGCGGGTCAGGCGAAGGGTGATGAACTCATTGTCATCCGGCTTGCCCGGCGTGCGGCCGTTGGAGAAGGGGAAGTTGTTGTCGTCCAGGACGCCGAGCGTGCGGTCGTCGAGGATGACGACGTCCTCGATCGTCTGGAACGGGAACCTGAACGTCCCCGGCGTCCCGCCGAGGCCACGCGGGTCGGCGATGTCGAGCAGGTCGGCGACCAGCGTCTTGTCGAGTGCGCCGTCGCCGTCCTTGTCCCGCATGTCCGCCAGGTAGATGCGCTTGACCTGGGCGGCGTCGCCCTGCAGGTTGTCCCGCTCGATGATCAGGAACCGGTCGGCGTCGACCGCGATCGCGTCACCGATGGCATGGGAGGGCGAGTCCAGCCGGTACGTCCACCGCCGTCCGGTGTAGGCCCGCTCGCGCAGGTCGAACTCGTTCATCCGCAGCGTCCCCGCCGGGTCGCCCGCCACCGTGCCCTCGAGCAGCGGGTAGAGGCGGCGGCCGTCCACGGACCTGGCCATGCCCTCGAAGCCCTTGCTGCCGCCCAGGTTGGGCTGGGCGCCGTTCAGGTTCGGGTTCTCGGGCGCGCGGACGCCGGGCAGCTCGATCGGCGCCTCCATCAGCCGGCCCTTGCGGTCGAAGTGCAGCAGGAACGGGCCGAACTCGTCGCCGATCCAGTAGGTGCCGTCCACCGTGCGCACGATCGACTCGACGTCGAAGTCGGCGCCGGTCAGTTGCCGGTCCTGCCGGGTGAGCGGGAACGGCACCAGCCCGCGCGGATCGGTCAGGTTGAACCCGCCGAGCACCTGTACAGATTTGGCGGAGAAGTCCGGCTTGACCCGGTGCACCCGCAGCAGGAAGTCCGAGCTGTTGGCCTTGTTGCCGAAGCCGTTGTCGGAGAGCACCTCGAAGGTGCCGTCGTGGCGGCGGACGATGCCGCTGAAGCCCTGCACGGGCTGGCCGGAGAAGGGCGGAGTGACCCCGTTGACGGGCGCGCTGCCCAAGGAGGATCCCGACGGCTCACTGCCGGGGACGAAGGTCAGCGCGGGCAGCGAGGCGAACCCCGTCAGCGTGGCCTGCCCGAAGCCGGGCTCGTGGCCGTGACGTCCGGGATCGGCGGCGGCGGGAGCGGCCAGGGACAGGGCCGCCGCGCCCGCGCACATCAGGATGGCGATGCGTTTCATGGCGGGCACCCTAGGGCGGCCATATGACGGGACCCCGAACGTACGGCAACAGACGATGACCGCCAGGTGTCAGCCTGGCGGTATGACGTCTCCTGGCCGGGGGATCCGCTCGATCGGCGATGTGCTCGATCGGCGAGGTGCGGAGAACCCGCTTGATCAGGCGGTTGTCCCGACCGGGTTCGCCAGAGCCTGCGCGTGGAGGGCCAGACTCTGGTTCATCGGGACAACTGCCTGATCATGCGATGCTGATGTCGCTGCCGGGTGTGTCAGGCGGCGGAGATGCCGGCGCTGGCCGCGCGGCGCATACGACGGCGCCGCTCGGAGGCGCGCTCGTCCTCGTTGAGACCGCCCCACGTGCCGTACTTCTCTGGCCGGGACAGCGCGTAGTCAAGGCACTCAGTGCGAACGGGGCACTGGGCGCAGATCGCCTTGGCCTTCCGCTCGCGTACGTCACGCTCGGGCTGCCGCTCCCCATCGGGGCCGAAGAAGAGCACGAGGTCCTCACCCCGGCACGCGGCATCATCCTGCCAACCCCAGCTGGGGCGCGGGCGGGCGAGCTGCCGACGTACCTGAGACATGAGAAAACCACCTTCGTGAGAGGTATTTCGGTAATTGAGCCGCATTGGACGCTTTTGGCGTCACTGTTCCAACGCAACGTATGGCCGTGATGTTCCCAGTTCAGGCAAGGGCGGGCGTGGCGTACCGCACAGGCGCGAGCCTGTCCAGCGAAACCAGCCGGTAGGTGGTGATCGTCTCGGCGCAAGCCGTGCCACACGGCGCTGTGAACGCCGATGGCTCAACCACAACCTGGAGCCGGACGTCGCCGCAACGCACGATGGCTACGGTGACGTCACCGTCCGACCTGGAGGATTCCACGGCCACCGCGCCGACAGAGCACTCTCCCGTATGGGCTCGGGCGAAGTGCTCGACGGCTTGCAATGGCTCAGGGATGCCTGCGCGTCCCCGGTAGCGGTCGAGGATGACCTCGCCCGACCGGTACGCGTTAGCCGCTGCCAGTGCAGCAGCCTGAGACATGCTGCCGTAGAAAATTCCGTGTGGCAAGCACACGAGGTTGGCGGCGTAGCGATCGCCGCCAACGTGTGACGTTTCCCATACTCTGTCCGGCAGTGAATCGGCCAGGGACCGAGCGAGGGGTAGTCCAATGCGGGCGCAGCACACATTGCGCTTGGCGTGCGTGCAGACCAGAAATACCGGCTCGTCTTCAAGTATGCAGGACTCCGGGACCACTCCGGCCACCAGCGCGTCCAGGTCAAGATCTTCAGGACCTGCGATGACGCCGCCTGCCAGCCAGGGGTGCTCTCCAACCGCGTACGCCAATAGCACACGGATGCCCTGCTCCCGTGGGCGGGTCCGCTTGCCGGGGCGGCGGATCAGCTGGGGCCTGATACCGCGTTCGAGCGCGCGGCGGACGAGTTCCGAGATTTCTTCAGGAAGTTCAAAGCTTTCGAGATGGGACGGCCAGGCCCCGTTGTGCTCGATGAGCAGCCAGAGCCGGGCTCCCACGGTGGCGCTGGCCAGCGTGGGCATTTTCCCGGTGTGACACCCCACAGGATGCTCGCAGCCCCTGGCCAACGCCGCTCCCCCTCTTCTCCGTCGAATTAGGTAAGACTAACCTAACGGATCGGTGGGGTCAGGCGTGGCTGGTTCGCTCCAGTACGTCCCGTGTCGCGGTCAGGGCGCGGTCCCTGTCCGTTCTGACCAGGCCGATCCGGGTCCGCCGGTCCAGCAGGTCGTCCTCGTCGAGCGCGCCCTCGTGCAGGACCGACCACATCAGCTCGCCCTCGGTGATGCCGAGCCCGACCTCCTCCGGGTATGCCTTGACGAGCTCGTGCACGGCATCGGCCTCGCTGCCGTACCGCTCGGCCAGGCGGGCGGGCACGCCGGACGGCTGCGGCCCGGCGCCCACGAGCGGGATCTTCCGGGTGCGGCACCGGCCTGCCGGGAGGTTCCTGGACGAGACCGCTCGATCCACCGCGTCCTCGGCCATGCGCCGATATGTCGTCAACTTGCCGCCGATCACGGTGATCACGCCGCCGTCCGACACCACCGCGTGCTTCCGAGAGAGATCGGCCGTGCGCCCGTCGGCCGCCAGAAGAGGCCTGAGGCCCGCGTAGACGCCCGCAACCGCCTCTCTGGTCACCCGAGTCCCGAGAACCCCGTTCAGCACCTCCAGAAGCGCTCTCACGTCCTCCTCGGGCGCTTCGGGGACGTCGGGCACCGGCCCCTCCACGGGCTCGTCCGTCAGGCCGACGTACGCTCGGCCGTCGCGCTGAGGCAGAACGAGCGCGAATCTGTTGCTCTCTCCAGGTATGGGCAGGTGCATGCCGGCGATCAACCCCGGCAGCGTCCCCGGGCTCAGCACGAGGTGGGTGCCGCGTGACGGCCGCAGCTTCACCTGGGGGTCGAGGGTGCCCGCCCACACCCCGGTGGCGTTGATCACGGCCTTGGCGCGGATGGTGAAGTGCTCACCTGTCAGCTCGTCGCGCACGTCGGCGCCGCGGTCCGACAACCGCAGCGCGCGGCAGCGGGTCAGCACCCGGGCGCCGTGCCCGGCGGCGGTCCTGGCGATCGCCACCACCAGCCGGGCGTCGTCGAGCAACCGGCCGTCCCACGACAGCAGCGCGCCGCGCAGGCCCTCATCGTTCACCACGGGCGCCAGCGTGTGCGCCCTGGCCGCGTTGAGCCGCGTCGGACCGGGCAGCAGGCGGCGCGGGGTGCGGGCGGCGGCGCGCAGGGCGTCCCCGGCCCGGTAGCCGGCCATGATCAGCGCCGCCTGCCGGCGGGAGACCGCCGAGGTCAGCGGCAGCACGTACGGATGCGCCTTGACCAGGTGCGGAGCCGTCCTGCGCAGGAGGATCCCGCGCTCGACCGCGCTCTCGTAGGCGACGTCGACCTGGCCCTTGGCCAGGTACCGCAGGCCGCCGTGGATCATCTTCGAGCTCCACCTGGACGTGCCGAACGCCAGGTCGTGCGCGTCGATCGCGGCCACGCTCAGCCCGCGCGAGGCGGCGTCGAGCGCGGCGCCCGCCCCGGTCGCGCCGAGCCCCACCACCAGCACGTCCACGCGTTCCTCGGCGACCTCGCGCAACTCGCGGGCGCGGCGGCGGGCGTTCAGCGAGCTTCTCACAGGTAGGCCTCCAGCAGGGCGGCGAGCTCGGCATCGAGCTCGTCGAGAGTCACGGGGTCGAGCATGGTGGGCGCCGACAGCAGGAACGACTGCGCCACCAGCAGTACCGCCCTGGCCTTGCGTGGATCCCCGACGGCCGGCTCCAGCACCCGTAGCACGGCCTCGTGGGTCGCGCCCCGCCGGTCGAGCAGGTAGGGCAGGAGCAGCTCGGGATCCGCTTCCACGATCTTCCGCCACAGCGGGTGCGCCCGCAGCCCCCGCACCCCGGCGACGACCGCGCGCACCGGGTCCGCCGTGTCCAGGTCCGCGACGACGTGTACCCATTCCCTGGTCATCAGGTCGGCGACCAGCGCGCGCACGTCGGGCCAGCGGCGGTAGATCGTCATCCGGGACACGCCCGCCCGGCGCGACACGTCCGTGAGCGTCGTCCTGCGTACCCCGTAGGCCAGCACGCAGTCGCGAGCCGCGTCAAGAACGCCGTCATTGTGACGAATCGACGTCATATGTCACAGTGTAAGCGTGCCTAGAGAACCGATGTCGTGGTCCGGCTGGGGCGACCCCGCCCAGAGCCGCGAGCTGCCGGACTCCGTGCTGAAGCTGCTGCACGACCTGCTGGGCGTGCGCCCGCCGGCCGCCCCCGCCGCCACGCTGGAGTCGGTGCGGCTGCCGCCCGTCGCCCTGCCCGAGCCCGTGTTGCGGGCGCTGGCCGGGGTGGTGGGCGAGGAGCACGTGCTGACCTCGCACGAGGACCGCGTCCGGCACACACGCGGCAAATCCACCCCCGACCTGCTGCGCATGCGCGCCGGGGACGGCTCGGACGCGCCCGACGCCGTGGTGCTGCCGGGCTCGCACGAGGAGGTGGCCGCGCTGCTGCGGCTGTGCACCGGAGAGCGGATCGCGGTCGTGCCGTTCGGCGGCGGCACCTCGGTCGTGGGCGGGCTCCAGGCCTCCCGGGCCGGCTGCACGGGCGTGATCGCGCTGGACCTCGGCCGGCTCGACCGGCTGCGGTCGGTGGACGCCGAGTCGATGACGGCGGAGTTCGAGCCGGGCGTGCGGGCTCCCGACGCCGAGCGACTGCTCGCCGCGCACGGGCTGACGCTCGGTCACGTTCCCCAGTCGTTCGAGTACGCCACGCTCGGCGGCTTCGCCGCGGCCCGCTCCAGCGGCCAGGCCTCCGCCGGGTACGGCCGCTTCGACGACATGGTCGTCGGCCTCACCGTGGCCACGCCGTCGGGCGACCTGAACCTCGGCCGGGCGCCCAAGTCGGCGGCGGGTCCCGATCTGCGGCAGCTCGTGCTCGGTTCGGAGGGTGTCTTCGGGGTCATCACCTCGCTGCGCCTGCGAGTGCGGCGCGCCCCCGCCCAGCGGTTGTACGAGAGGTGGCGCTTCGCGTCGTTCGCCGCGGGCGGCGCGGCCTTGCGGGCGATCGCACAGGAAGGCCCGCTGCCGGCCGTGATCCGGCTGTCGGACGAGACCGAGACGATGGTCGGCCTGGCCAAGCCGGAGACGATCGAGCCGGGCGGCGAGGCGGGCTGCCTGGCGATCGTGGGCTACGAGGGCCGGCCGGTCACGGAACGGGGGATCACCCTCGCCGCCCGGCGGGACGCGGTCGCCGCCGTGCTGGAGCGGATGGGCGGCGAACCGGTGGGAGAGGTGCCCGGCGAGGAGTGGGAGCGCGGCCGCTTCTCCGCCCCGTATCTGAGGGACGCGTTGCTCGCGGCCGGCGCCACGGTGGAGACGCTGGAGACGGCCGGGTTCTGGGCCGACCTGCCGCGGCTCTACGACGCGGTGCGGCTGACCCTGCTCGCCGAACTCGGCTCACCGCTCGTGATGTGCCACATCTCGCACGTGTACGAGACCGGCGCGTCGCTGTACTTCACGGTCGTCACCGCGCAGGAGGACGACCCCGTGGCGCAGTGGGAGCGGGCCAAGGCGGCGGTGAACACCGCCATCATCGAGGCGGGCGGCACGATCACGCACCACCACGGGGTCGGCCGCGATCACCGGGACGCCTACGCCGCCGAGCTCGGCCCCGTCGGCGTGGCCGTCCTGGAGGCGATCAAGTCCCGGCTCGACCCGGCCGGGATACTCAATCCCGGCGTGCTGATCCGGCATTCCGGCTGAGGTGTCCGGCCGCCTGCCGCGGAGGCGGTCAGGACTCCGGCGGCGGGGTGACCTTGTCCGCCTCGGCCATCGTCGCGGCGGCGTCGCTGTAGCGGTGGAGCGCCTCCAGCACGGCGGCCAGGCGCTGCAGCGAGACCACCAGCGGGGCGCCGCCACCCGCGCGGGTGAGCGTCACCGCCTCCTCGGCCAGCGGCAGCGCCTCCGTGGCCCGGCGCCGCTTGAGCAGCACCTTGGCCGCCGTGCCGAGGCAGCGCGCGAGCAGCTCCGTGTGCTCGCCGGGACACTCCCTGGCCAAGGCGCGGCTCCTGGCGATGGCCTCGCTCAGGCAGTCGATCGCGGCGTTGCCCCACCGGGGTCGCTTCTGGGCATATGCCAGCAAACCCTCGATCGCCCTCGCCTCGGACATACCTTTTCTGGGCGCGTCGTCCGGGCCGCTACGCGTCATGGGAAGCCTCCCCTTGGCGGTCCCAACCGCTTGCTTGGGGGGTGAGGCTACACCATTGCGCACCTTCTGTGTTCTGTGTGGTACAGAGAGTTCGGGATGCGCGAATGGTAGATCACGGTAAAGATGTGGTCATGGTGGAAGTCGCGGCGGAGCGCGGTAAACAGGTTTCCTCAAGGGTGTCGGAAGCGGGCGCGGGGTGGGCTTGTGCGCAGATCGGGTCGTTTGCCCAGCTCAAGCCTAATGGTCACGGGTTCAGCTGGCTCAATTTGGCGACTCTCTGGCGTTCGCGCAACGAGATCCTCGCCGGGTTGTTCGGTGATCCGTCGGGGGAGGTGCGGGTGCGATGGGTGGCTGCCCAGGAAGCGCGCGGGATAGACCCGGAATTTCGTATCAAGCCATCCGTTGGGGGAAATTTCAGTTTTCTGCTGCTGGGGGATACCGGTGAGGGAGATGCCTCTCAATACGCGGTCGTTCCTGGAATGCTCAAAGTGGGAGAAGGGACATCCTTCGCCATCGTCGCCAGTGACGTCATCTATCCGACGGGATCCGGCAACGAGTACGGGGACAAGTTCTTCCGCCCGTACAAGGACTATGACGCCCCGATCTACGCGATCCCCGGCAACCACGACTGGTACGACGGGCTCGGCGGCTTCATGCGGGTCTTCTGTGACGCGCCGCCGCTCAAGCCCAAGCCGGACCCCGGCCTGCGCGGGCTGCTGTGGCGCAAGCCGGAGACGATCGACGAGAAGCGGCTGGACGTGGCGCGCTCGCTCAGGGGCAAGCCGTCGCAGCAGGCCGAGCAGCCGGGGCCGTACTGGGCGATCGAGAGCGACAGCCTGCTCATCGTCGGCGTGGACACCGGCATCACGAACGTCATCGACAAGGCGCAGACCGCGTGGTTGCGCCGCGTCTCGCTCGATCCCCGGCCGAAGATCCTCGTGACCGGCAAGCCCATCTACACCGCGAACGCCTACAAGCCGTCACCGCTGGAGGAAGGCGGCACGATCGACGACATCGTGCGTGACCCGGCGCACCGGTACGTCGCGGCCATCGGCGGAGACGTGCACAACTACCAGCGGTATCCGGTCAAGGTCGGCGACCGGGAGATCCAGTACGTCGTGGCGGGCGGCGGCGGCGCGTTCATGCACGCGACGCACACGATCGGCCGCGTCGACGTGGCAGGGGTGCACGAGGACGACTTCAAGTGCTATCCGCTGCGCGGCGACTCGCTGTCGTTCTACAGCCAGCTGTACGCGCGCCGGCTGCGGATGAAGTGGCTCTACCTCAGGCCCGAGGAGGCCGTGTGCATCATGTCGGAGCACATCAAGAACGAGCCCGTCAGGACGCCCCAGGGTCCCGTGAAGATCACGCGCCGGATGCGGTGGGCGGCGCGGCTGCTCGGGGCCTGGCCGTGGCCGTTCCGGCTGCCCGTGGACAAGGCGTTCCACCGTTACCTGTCCGAGCTGTCCGACTGGGACACACCACCGTTCTTCAAGCAGTTCCTGCACGTGTCGGTCACGCCCGAGGAGCTGACGTTGCGGTGCTTCGCCGCCACCGGGTGCCTGGCACAGGAGCTGGAGCCGCCGGTCGAGGACGAGGTGCGCATCAGTTTGTCGTAGGCATTTGGCACTCTTGAGTGCGTGTACGTCGTGGTCGCAGGCGAGACGGTGCTTCCGGTCGGGGGCGCGGCTCGCCGCATCGCGGACCTGGCCGGGGCCGTCCGTGAGATCGAGGCGGCCGAGCGGCCGCGGTGGGTGTGGGCCGACACGCGGGAGACCTATCCGGCGCTGCTGCGTGCGGGCGTGCGGGTTGCGCGCTGCCACGACATCGCGCTGACCGAGGGGCTGCTGCTCGCGCACGAGGGCCGCTACGGCGAGGGCCGCTCGGCCAGGGCCGCCCACGCCCGGCTGCACGGGCTGCCGGTGCCCGACGAGCAGCCGGACATGCCGGACACGCTCTTCGCTCCCGAGCCGCTCGCCGCGGAGGCGGTGGCCGAGGTGCTGGCCGGCCAGCTGCGGCGGATCGAGGCGTTGCCGGAGCCCGGGAGGTTCCGGCTGCTGGTCGCGGCCGAGTCGGCGGGGGCGCTGATCGCGGCCGAGATGGCCTACGACGGCATGCCGTGGCGCAGGGACGTGCACGACGCGCTGCTGACCGAGCTGCTCGGGCCGCGGCCGGTGCACGGCATGCGGCCCGCCAAGCTGCAGGCGCTGGCCGACGAGGTGACGGCGGCGTTCGGGCATCCGGTCAATCCCGACTCGGTGCAGCAGCTGGTCAAGGCGTTCAAGGGGGCCGGGGTGGCGTTGAAGAGCACCCGGTCGTGGGAGCTCAAGCAGATCGACCATCCGGCGGTGGCGCCGCTGCTGGCGTACAAGGAGCTGGCCCGGCTCTACAGCTTCCACGGGACGGAGCCCGCCTGGCGGCCGGGCGTGTTCGACCGGGTCATGCTGGACGCGCCGTGCACCGGGCTGGGAGCGCTGCGGCGGCGGCCCGAGGCGCGGTGGCGACGCGATCCGTCCGGCATCGC
>NZ_VCKY01000201.1 GCF_005889735.1 Nonomuraea turkmeniaca | reverse complement strand
GGGTGCGGGTGGGGCGCGGATTTCCTGGGGGCGCTCCGTGGCCGGGCTTGCCGGGAGGCTGGCCGGCCGGCGGTCGCCAAGTGGGCCGCTCCCCTGGCTGCTGCGGTGGCGACGTCTGGACCGGGGATCCTGCCCACGGCGGCGCGGGCGCCGACGAGCCGATGGGCGGAGGGCGCCAGAGCGTGCCGCGCGGGGTCGAGCCGGCCGTCTGGACGGGCAGCGAGCCCGTGACGTTCACGACGGGCTCCACGGTCATGGGCACGTTCTGGGGCTCGCTCTGCCGCGGCACCCGGATGGGGGGCGGCTCGCCCGTCGTGGGCAAGGCCGCCGTCGCCCCTCCCGACAGGCCCACGCCCTCTCTGCCCATCACCTGGAAGATCACCGCTATCGCCACCACGGCCGCGACCGCCGCCAGCGCGCTCGCCAGCGCCTGAGGCCACTTTCGAACGTTCTTCGGCGCGGGGAAGGGAAACCCGGCGGCGCCCAGCGCGCCGGTGCGCCTGGCGACGTACCGGCGGTAGGGCACCAGCTCGGGATCGACGAAGGAGCTCATCACCCTGATCCGCAACGCGTGGGGCAGCGCCGTACGCGGCAGCAGCTCGAAGACCTTGGTCGCCGAGACCTGCCGGCTACGGTGCGGCGCACAACTGTCGCACTGCTGAAGGTGTCTGACCAGGCGCTCGCGCATGCCCGGTGTGAGCTCGCCGGAGAACCCGGAGAGGATGGCGGCCCGCCGCGGGCAGTCGTACGGGCCCTTCCTGGCCAGGATCTCGGCGGTGATCGCGTCGCGCAGGCGGTCGCGGGCCGCCTCCATGGCCTGCTCCACCTGGCGAATGGGCACGCCGAGCACCTGGGCCAGCTCGGGATCGGGCAGCTCGTGCCTGATCGACAGGTCCAGGATCTCCCGGTCTGCGACGGGCAGGCCCTGGACCGCGTTCCACGCCATGACCTGCAGGTCGGCGTCGGCGGGGTCGTCCAGCGCGGGCGCCTCGGCCAGGGCTTCGGCGGCGCCCGGCGGCGCGGCCGCGCGGCGGCGCAGGCATTCGACGCGGGCCAGCGCGTACAGCCAGATACGGAGCCGGTCGGGATCGGTCAGCGCGTGCGCGTGCGCCTCGGCGGCGATGAGCGTGTCGCGGAGCGCCACCTGGGCGCTGTCGGCGCTCAGGAGGAGGGACCAGCAGTAACGATAGACGTCCTCCGCGTACGCGTCATAGAGCGCGGCGGGGGCGCCGGGATGGCGGGCGCGGAGTGCTTCCACCAGGGCGCGGTCGGTCATGTGACCGAATGTAATGGATTCGTAACTACTAGTTCCACCGATTTGACGTCGTTGGCATACGTGAATTTCACCTGATTAACATGTCCGATATTTTGGGCTATAGCGTGGCTAATTACTGATTGCGGCCCGACGCCACCTGGGTGCTCCGGTCCACCTCGAACGGCTCGGTCTTGGGCTTGATCGTGTGCACGGGGATGGCCCCGGCGAGCGCCAGATCCTCGTAGGGACGGCCGGTCGAACCCCAGGTCCTGGCCGTGATCTCGGTCTTCGCGATCTCCGCGCGCGCCGGGAGCCCGGACACGGTGAGGATGAACCTGGGCGGGCTCCCGGCCTTGACGTCATCCACGAATGTGCTGCCGCCACCCAGCAGTTTGCCCGCTTTGTCGCGCAACAACGCGTTCACGACGAGGCTGCTGGCCGATAGCTGATACGGATTTCCTACATATCCGGTAATAAGGTATGAGCCGTCTTTCTGGCGCAATGTCTGCGCGCGGGTGATGGGGAACTGCTGGAAAGCAGAGGGAATGCGGGCAGCGGACCGCCATTGCGCGGGCCGGTACTGGATGGTCACCTTGGCCGGCTTCTCGGCGGCGCTGGCCTGTCCGGTGAAGGCCAACGACCCACCCGGCGGCACGGCGTCGAGCGGCTGGTCCAGCCGGACGACCTCGATGCCCTTGGCGTCGTGCCCGACGATCGTGGCCACCACGTGCTCGCCGAAGTGCCACGGGTTGGCGTTGCTGAGCACGCCTGCCCACGTGACGGCGTACCCGTCCGTGGACTTGACGATGTTCGAGACCTGTTCCTTGAGAGCGAGGGGCTTGAGCGTTTGTACGGGCCGTTTCTCGCTCGCGCACCCGGAGAGGCAGAACGCCCCGAGTGCCCCGAGTGCGAGTACGCTGACGGTTCGACGGTACGGGATCACTTTGCCGTGATAACCCGAGCATGGGCACGGCTGGCAGTGGACACGCGCCAGCCGTACCAACTCTTTAACGGGGCCGCACGACCCTGGCCTCGTCCCAGATCGGATCCGGCGACTCGTAGACCGTGCCGTCCGAGCCGAAGATCAGGAACCGGTCGAAGTCGGCGGCGAACCAGCGGTCGTGGGTGACCGCCAGCACCGTGCCGTCGAACGCGTCCAGCCCGGCCTGGAGCGCCTCGGCGCTGGCCAGGTCGAGGTTGTCGGTCGGCTCGTCGAGCAGCAGCAGCGTGGCCCCCGACAGCTCCAGCATCAGGATCTGCAGCCGCGCCTGCTGTCCGCCGGACAACGTCTCGAATCGCTGCTCGGCGACCCTGCCCGCCAGCTCGTAGCGGGCCAGCGCCTTCATGGCCTCGTTCTTCAGCCTGGCGTGCTCGGTCATGACGATCTCGACCGGTGTCCGGCCGATCAGGTCGGGCCTGGCGTGAGTCTGCGCGAAATGTCCGGGCACCACGCGGGCGCCCAACCGGGCCGCGCCCTGGTGACCGATCGGCTCCCCCGCCAGCAGGCGCAGGAAGTGGGACTTGCCCGAGCCGTTGGAGCCGAGCACCGCGACGCGTTCGCCGTACCAGACCTCCACGTCGAACGGCCGCATTAGGCCGGTGAGCTCCAGCTGCTCGCAGATGACCGCGCGCTTGCCGGTGCGGCCGCCTCTGAGGCGCATCTTGATGTTCTGCTCGTTCGGCGCCAGTTCGGGCGGGCCCGCTTCCTCGAACTTCCGCAGCCGGGTCTGGGCGGCATGGTAGGCCGGGGCCATGCCGTCGTTGTACCTTGCCTTGTTCTTGAGCATGTTGACCAGGGCCTTGAGCTTGGCGTGCTCCTCGTCCCAGCGCCTGCGCAGCTCGTCGAGCCGCTCGTTGCGGGCCTTGCGGGCCTCGGCGTACGTGGCGAAGCCGCCGCCATGGATCCAGATATTTCCGGATTCGACGGTGACGATCCGGCCGGCCGCGTTGGCGAGCAGCTGGCGGTCGTGGCTGACCAGCAGCACCGTCTTGGGCGTCTCCCTGAGCTGCTGCTCCAGCCACTCCTTGCCGGGCACGTCGAGGTAGTTGTCGGGCTCGTCGAGCAGCAGGGTCTGGTCGGGGCCGCGGAGCAGCGCCTCGAGGACGAGCCGCTTCTGCTCCCCGCCCGACAGCGTCGACACGTCCCGATATTTCACCCGTTCGTACGGCACGCCGAGCGCGGCCACCGTACAGGTGTCCCACAACACCTCGATGTCGTAGCCGCCCGCGTCGGTGTAGTCGGCGATGGCCTGCGCGTACCGCATCTGCGTCTTCTCGTCGTCGCGCTCCATCATCACCAGCTCGGCCGCGTCGAGCCGCTCGGCCGCCTGCCGCACCGCGGGCGGCGCGACGCCGAGCAGCAGGTCCCGCAGGGTGCTGCCGTCGCGCACGCTGCCGATGAACTGCCGCATCACGCCCAGCCCGCCCGAGCTGGCGACGCTGCCGTCGACCGGCTGCAGATCACCGGCGATCAACCTCAGGAGCGTGGTCTTGCCCGCGCCATTGGGCCCGACGAGTGCCGCCTTGACACCGTCGCCGATTCTGAAGGAGACGTCGTTGAGCAGGGGCCTGCCGTCGGGCAGCACGTATGTCAAATGTCCTACTTCGACGTGGCCCATCCCGGCAGGCTACCTGCCGCCTTCCGCCTTGGTCACCACATTTTCCACCGCATCAGCATGCTCCTGCGACGCCCGAGGCGAGCCCAGGCACCGCCATGCCCTCCGGCTCCCTTCCCGGGACGGCCTCCCTCGTGAGCGCCGCCAAGGAGGCCGTGAGCGCCCGCCACCGATCGTCTGAGGGTGCGTCGGGAGACCCCACAATCGCCTCCGCCCGGCTGTGAGGAGGCCCTAGACAGCAAGTGATCTAATGACTAGAACTGTAGGGAATCCCCCTCCCGCAAGGAACAGTGATGACGCGATTCCGCACTGCCCTCGCCACCCTGGCCATCGCGTTAGTCGGTCTCACGACCGTGCCGCAGGACGCGTGGGCCGCCCCGCCCAAACCGGTGCCGACCGTGGCACAGGAGCAGCAGGCGGCGACACCGGCCTCCCCCTGCGCCCCGACAGTCAAGGGCGCGGCCACGAACGCCCGGCTGACCAGCCTGTTCACCGCCTACGGCAACGACAACAGCCGGTTGGACGACTGGACGGGCGCCGACGGCACCTACTCGCTCCGCCTACCGAGCGGCAAGGAGCTCTGGATCTTCTCCGACACGTTCCTCGGCCAGGTCAACCCCGACGGCTCGCGCCCGCCCGTGGTCGAGGAGGGCGGCACGACGGTCTTCCTCAACAACTCCTTCGCCGTCGAGCGCGACGGCAGGCTGTCCACCATCTACGACGGCACCCCCGCGAAGCCCACCGCCGTGATGCCGCCGCGCGACAAGAACCACTGGTACTGGGCCGGCGACGCGACGCTCGCCGGCGGGATCGTGGAGGTCACCTACCAGGAGTACGAGCGGTACGGCACCGGCGCGTGGGACTGGCGCTGGCACCGGAACGTGGTGGCCAGGTTCGCCCCGGGACGGCTCAACCGGCCGATCAGCGTGCACGATCTGCCGTCCGGGCACGGTGTGGCCTGGGCCTCGGCGACGCTCAAGGACGGCCAGTACACCTACATCTATGGTGTGGAGGACTTCGGCTCGCCCAAGTACATGCACGTCGCCCGCGTCAAGGGCCAGAGCCTGCTGGGCGCCTGGGAGTTCCTCAAAGGCGACGGCACCTGGTCGCGGAACGAGGCCGACTCGGCGCGGATCATGAGCGGCGTGGCGAACGAGTACAGCGTCACCAAGGTCGGATCCGGATATGTCCTGATCACGCATGACACCACCGAGGTGCTGAGCGCCAACATCGTGGCCTACGCCTCGTGCTCGCCCTTCGGCCCGTTCACCGGCAAACAGCACATCTACACGACGCCCGAGACCAGCGGGAACATCTTCACCTACAACGCCCACGCCCACCCCGAGATCGCGGGCAACGGGCTGGTGGTCTCGTACAACGTCAACAGCTTCGTCAACACCGACCACTACCGCGACGTGTCCATCTACCGGCCACGCTTCCTGGACGTGACCTTCCAGTGAGACGCAACTGGGCGGCCCGCCTGCGGCACGTCGTGATCGACGGGCTGCGGGCGGTCGTGCTGGAGAACGAGCGGCTGCGCGTGACCGTCGTACCGGACAAGGGCGGGGACGTCGTCGAGTTCCTGCACAAGCCCACCGACACGGACTTCGTCTGGCTCTCCCCGCAGGGCCTGCGGAACCCGCGTGACCACCTCCAGGGCGCGGCCGACGACGTCGCCCAGTTCATCGACCACTACGAGGGCGGCTGGCAGGAGATCTTTCCCAGCGGCGGGGCGCCGAGCGAATACCGGGGCGCGCGGCTGGCCCAGCACGGCGAGGTCTCCGGGCTGCCGTGGTCCTACGAGGTCGCGGCGGACTCCGAGGAGGAGGTCGCGGTCCGGCTCAGGGTCAGGACCAGGCGGCTGCCGTACCTGGTGGAGAAGGTCTTCCGGCTGCGGTCGGGGACGGCCGCGCTGGAGATCGAGTCCCTGGCCACCAATGACTCCCCGGTGCCGCTGCATGCCATGTGGGGACAGCACATCGTCTACGGGCCGCCCTTCCTGCGTCCTGGAGCGCGGATCCGGCTGCCTGAGGGCGTCCAGGTGATCCCGCACGCGACGGCCATCAACCCCGCCGGGCGCAGGGTCAGAGCGGGCGGGCCCTGGACGTGGCCGAAGGTGCCCGCCGAGCGGGGTGGCGCGACAGACCTCAGTGTGGTGCAGGAGCCGGGGTCGCCGAGCGACATCGTCTACCTGACCGGCTTTGACGAGGGTTGGTACGAACTTCTGGGGGATATCGGTATTCGGGTGGAGTGGGAGGCGTCGCTCCTGCCGTACCTGTGGATGTGGCAGGAACTGGGCGCGTCCACCGGCTACCCCTGGTGGGGGCGGGCGTACACGGTCGGGCTCGAGCCGTTCTCCAGCATGCCGACCGACGGCCTGGCCGCCGCCGTGGACAACGGCACGGCCCTCGCTCTGGACCCGTACGAGACGAAGGTGTTGCGTATGCGCGCGGAGGTGTTGGTGTGACTGAATTCAGCGGCAAGGTGGCGCTGGTCACGGGCGGTTCGACGGGCATCGGGCGGTCGGTGGTGGACCGGCTGGCCGACGGCGGGGCGTCCGTGGTGTTCTGCGGGGTGGACAAGGACGCGGCGCTCGACACCGAGCACGTCGTCGGCCGGATCGCCGACGTGCGCCAGGCCGGCGAGATACGTGATCTGGTCGATCTGGCCGTGACCAGGTTCGGCGGCCTCGACATCGTCGTGACCTGCGCGGGTGTGCAACGGTACGGCACCGTCGAGGACACGCCCGAGGACGTCTGGGACGAGGTGCTCGACGTCAATCTCAAGGGCGTCTACCTGACGTGCCAGGCGGCCATCCCGCGGCTGCGGGCCCGCGGCGGCGGCTCGATCGTGCTCATATCGTCCGTGCAGGCGTTCTCCTCGCAGGCGCGGGTGGCCGCCTACACCGCGAGCAAGGCCGCGCTCAACGGCCTGACCCGGGCCATGGCGCTCGACCACGCCGCCGACGGCATCAGGGTGAACGTGGTGTGCCCCGGCTCGGTCGACACGCCGATGCTGCGCTGGGCGGCCGATCTGTGGCGGGGGGACCTGTCGCAGGAGGAGCAGGTCAAGCAGTGGGGTCGCGCCCACCCGCTGGGCCGCGTGGGCCGGCCCGAGGAGGTGGCGGAGCTGGTGGCGTTCCTGGCGAGCCCGCGCTCGTCGTTCATCACCGGGGCGGAGCATCGCGTGGACGGCGGCCTATTGGCGCAGAACCCGGCGGCACTCCCTGAATAGCCCCATTTCTGAATGGTCAACAGGTCGAGCCCGCCCCTCAAACTCCCCCGGTCTTTTGCAAAGCGGGCAAGAGTTAAGTCAATAGGGAGAACTCCCAGGTCACCCCTTTGATACGAGTGTGACGGCGTGCCAGGCACGCGACCCGACTCGGGCGCACAGCCCCAATCGGACCGGCGAGTCATAACGGTCCGCATTAGATTCGGCACGCTAAGTTACGTGGTCGAACGACACACCCATCGAGGAGAGACCTGTGAGGCTATCCAAAAAGGCCGCCGGCTTCGTCGCCGCGGCCGCGCTGTTCACCGTGGTCGTCCCGGCGACCGCCGCGGTGGCGAGCCCCCGCTCCACCTGCTACGGCGGTCGCGTCTGCCTGTACGCCGGATTCGACTACAACCGCGGCCAGATCGACCATTGGCGCGACTTCATCAAGGACGACTCCAACTTCAGCGACAACAACTGGCTGAACTGGGACTTCAGCAATTCCTGGCGCACCATGAACAATGAGACGAGTTCGGTGCGAAACCGCATCGGGTGCAGCGCCACTCTCTGGCAGCATCCCTTCTACACGGGCGCCCACAGCACGTTCACGCATAACTCGAACGACGGGTTCCTGGCGAACAACGCCGTCGGCAACAACCGCGCCAGCTCGCTCGACATCTGGTGCCGCTGACCAATACCGGGAGTGCCGGTTTCCGGGACTGGCCGCCGGAAACCGGCTGTCGCGGGCTCCTCGCGGCAAGCTCCGGCACGCTGCTGCTGATGTGCGTCATGCAGACCATTGGGGGCTGCGCCGCCGGCGAGCCCCGGCAGCAGAAGCCGGCGCCCGCCGTCACCTCGGTGGCGCAACTGGTGCTGCCGTTCGACGCGTACAAGACCACTCCCGAGCAGCGGGCCACTCTGGGTAACGCACACAATCTCCTGGTCGTGCAGTGCATGCACAAGCAGGGCATCACGATCGAGCCGCCTGCCGAGGACCCGGCCGCCATCGCCGCCGTGGAACCCGGCAACTCCCGTCGCTACGGCGTCGTGGACACCGAGGCGGCCCGTCGCTACGGCTATCATCTCGCCCGGCCGCCGTCTCCCGACACGACCCGATGGGCGGGCAAGCTGCCCAAGCCCGCCCGCCACCGCCTGTACGGCACCGCCGCCGACCGCGGCTGCCTGGACCGTGCGGCGCTGGCGCTGGATCGGGGAGCGCGGAAGGCGGACTGGCCGTGGTTGTCCCTGCAGGACTCGCTCACCTTGGAGCAGTCCGCCAAACACCCGTCCGTGACGAACGCGGTCAAGCGCTGGCAGTCGTGCATGAGCCAGGCCGGCCACTCGCACCCGGCCCCGGAGGCGGCCATCGCCGACAGCCGCTGGGACCTGGAGAAGCGCACCGTGACCGAGGACGAGAAGCAGACCGCGACCGCCGACACACAGTGCAAGTGGGCCTCGGGTCTGGTGGCCGCCTGGCACGCGGCGGACGCGACGCTGCAACGGGCCCTCATCAGGGACAACTCCGACCGCTTCGCCGCGCTCCGCGCCAACCTGGAGCATCGCCTCAAGAGGGCGTCAAGCGTGATCGCCGCGCACGAAGGCGGCGATGTCGGCTGACTGACGCAGCCTGCTGGGCTCGTGCACGTACATCATGTGCCCGGCCTCGTAGTACCTGACCTCCACGTTGCCCGCCAGATCGGCGGGCACGGGCAGGTGGGCGAGGGTGTGCTCGGCGGCGTAGTACGGCGTCGCCCCGTCGTGGTAGCCGCAGGCCACGTGTACGCGCAGGTGGGGGTTGGCCCGCATGGCGGCGCCGAGCTTGTCGACGACCGTGACGTGCGCACCCTCGAACTCCTTGTACGACCACGGCTGCACACGCGAGGTGAGCACCTCGTACGGCAGGTCGTTGGCGTACCCCAGCTCGGCGCGCAGGTAGTGGTTGAGCGCGGAGCTGTAAGGCCCCATGATCGCGTTCATGCTGGGGTCGGCGGAGAAGTGCTCGCGCCCCGCGTCGGGGTCCCAGCCGGTGAAGCGGCCGTCGAGGCGCCCGACGGTCAGGCGGCGCGAGCGCAGCAGCTCGGTGAAGAACCTGATGTGCTCGATCCGCAGGTTGACGCGGTCGACGTAGTCCTCGCTCAGCCCGGTCAGCGCGGCGATCCTGGCGACCGTGGCCGCACGTTCCTCCCGCGTCAGCCGGCTGCCGCGGGCCAGCGCCCACAGGTAGTCGCGGTCGGCGAACGCCTCGGCCTCGCGCAGCACGTCCGCCAGCGGCCGGTCCCCGTGCAGTCCGTGATAGTGCGCGATAGCCGCATAAGTCGGCAGATAGAGGGCGTAGGCCAGGTCGTTGCCCTCGTTGAACTCCCCGGTGACGAAGTCGAGCACCGAGGAGATGAGGATCACGCCGTTGAGGTAGAGGCCGTAGCGCGACTGCAGGTGGTCGGCGAGGCCGGCCGCCCTGACCGTCCCGTACGACTCCCCGGCCAGGAACTTCGGCGACATCCACCGCCCGTTCCTGGTGGTCCACAACCTGATGAGCTCGCCCACCGACTCCAGGTCGCCGGTGAACCCGTGGTACGGCTCGGCCTTCTCCCCTTCGGCCGCCCGCGAGTAGCCGGTGGAGACCGGGTCGATGAAGACCAGGTCGCTCACCTTCAGCAGGCTCTCCTCGTTGTCGGCCAGCCCGTACGGCGGCGGCAGCAGCGCGCCGGCGTCCCCCATGACGACCCGGCGCGGCCCGAACACGCCCAGGTGCAACCACACGCTCGACGACCCGGGACCGCCGTTGAACGCGAACGTGACCGGCCTGGTGAGCGGGTCGGCTCCGTCAAGCGTGTACGCCGTGACGAACATCTCGGCCTTGGGCCGCAGGCCGTCGAACTTGCCGTCGGTGAACACCTCCTCGCGCAACACCATGGTTCCGGTGACAGCGGTGTACGCCTCGCCCGACGGCAGGGAGTGGGACGTGGTGACGAGGTTGTCGGCAGGAGGAGCAGGCTGGGTAACTTCAGACATAACGCCCAATTATGGAGCTACATCCAGGGACACGGTGGGGTCGGCGAAACGCTCGTTCGGGACCGTGGCGTACCAGCCGGGCCGTCCTGGGTCGCGATCATAGGGATAGCCGCCTATCTCCCGGTAAAGCTCGGCATAGCGAGCGACCCGGTCCCGATCCAGCCGCACCCCCAGCCCGGGCCCGGACGGCACGGCGATGGCCCCGTCCACATAGGCCAGCTTGCCGCCCTCGATCACGTCGTCACGGAGCTGGTGGTAGTGGGCGTCGGCGGCGTAGGTGAGGTTCGGCAACACGGCGCCGAGGTGCAGCATGGTCGCGAGCTGGATCCCGAGCTCCCCCGACGAGTGCACGGCCACGCCGAGCTGGAACGTCTCGCACACGCCCGCCGCCTTCACGCACGGCCTGATCCCGCCCCAGAACGTCGTGTCGAGCAGCACCACGTCGGCGGCCCTGCGCAGCACGTTCGAGGCGAGCTGCTCGAAGTTGACGACCACGGTGTTCGTCGCCAGCGGCACCCTGACCTGCTCGCGGACGGCTCTGAGCCCTTCGAGCCCCCAGACCGGGTCCTCCAGGTAGTCGTTGTTCAGGTCCTCTATGGCCCGGCCGAACCGCAGTCCCTCGGCCAGCGACAACACGGCGTTCGGGTCGTACCTGAGCCGGTCCCGGGGGAACGCCTCGGCCAGCGCCCGGTAACACTCCAGCTCGTAGTCCGGCGGGAACACGCCGCCCTTGAGCTTGTGCACGGTGAACCCGTGCGCCGCCTTGAGCTGTGCGGTGTGCTCGACGAGTTGCTCAGGCGTGCGGATCTCGCCGTAGCCGGCGTCGGCGTACCGGAAGAACAGGTACGAGGCGAACGGCACGGCGTCACGGAGACGGCCGCCGAGCAGGTCATAGGCGGGCACACCTAGCTGCTGGCCGATGAGGTCGACGCAGGCGAACTCGATGGCCGCCAGGAGCTGCGTGCGGTTGTTGTAGAGCGAGGCCGTCGGGTTGGCGATCTTGAAGCGGAGCGCCTCCAGCTGGAAGGGGTCGTGGTCCTTCAGGTACGGCACCAGCGCACGGAACGCGGCCTCGGCGCTCTCCCCGCCACCGCCCATCTCCCCCAGACCGACGAGCCCGTTGTCGGCCTCGACCTCGACGATCGTGCGGACGAACCGCCCCCAGTGCGCGCCGTTGCTGTGCCGCAGCGGCGCTTCCAGCGGGACCGCGACCGTCGTGGCCCGGATGTCAACGATCTTCACGAGCTCGTACCCCCAACGACGGCGACCCCGCAGGCAGGCAGCCGTACCGTCACCGTCTCATGCCCCGCGATGGTGACCGTCACCTCGACCGGTTCTGCGGCCAGCGACTGGAGCCTGACGCTGTCCTTCCCGATCGAGGTGATGAACACGTCCGGGTGGTCGACCGAGGCGTACGTCTCGGTGACCGTCGGGCTGTCGGTGATCAGAGCGCCGACGAACGGCTCGGTCAGCCCGGCGGCCGCCGCCGCACCCAATCGCCTGCCCCGGGCGCCGGGCGCCGTCGCGGACCCGGCGACATTCACACTCGACGCGGACCCGGCGACATTCACACTCGTCGCGGACCCCGCGACATTCACACTCGTCGCGGACCCCGCGACATTCACACTCGTCGCGGACCCCGCGACATTCACACTCGTCGCGGACCCCGCGACATTCACACTCGACGTCACCGAGTATCGGAACGTGGTCTCGCCCTGTTGTTGTGCGGGGAAGTTGGTGTCCCAGATGTTGTTGAGCGCCCACGAGTAGACCGTGCCGTCCTCGTGGTCGAGGGTCGGCGGGAACGGCGCGTACGGCATGTGGATCGTGCCCAGCTGCACCAGCGGCGCCTCCAGCGTGGCCCAGGCGATGGTCAGCTCCGGGTCCTCGAAGGCGATCCAGTGCCTGATCGGCAACATGTACTCGGCCGATCCGGGGACGCGAGGCACGTCGGGGCCGCCGACGCCGCCGGTCAGCTCCCACGCGGCAGGGGGTCCCGCGGCGAAGGGGAAGGCCAGGAACACCGCCTCCTTGGCGGGGGTGCCCTGCTTGGCGAGCTGGTAGGTCAGGTCCAGCCGGGGCACGCCGTAGTGCAGCTCGATCGTGGTGCGGAGCCAGTCGACGCCCTTGCCGTGCAGCTCCACGACCAGCTTCTCGCCCACGGCCGTACGCCGGCACTTGGTGATCGTGGCGTGCCGGCCGATGGCGCGGTCGCCGAGGAGCGTTCGGTCGTGCGCCCCGACATGCCCCGACAGATGGTTGAAATGCGGCGCGGTGGCGTACTGGTCGTAGACGTACTGGCCGAACCCGGCGGCGGCATCCTCGTTGACCAGCTCCCGGCCTGTCCGCTTGTCGAAGATCGAGCTGATGTAGCCCTCGCGGAGGTCGTAGACCACGCGGTAGAACTCGTTCTCGATCGCCGGGCTGTCGCCGAGCTCGCGGAGCTCGCGGAGCTCGACCGGCTCGGGGGCCTGGGTCTCGCCGCGGACGACGTCCAGCCGTACGTAGCCGTACCCGGGCACGTCGGGCACGACCGCGTGCACGTGCCGCCCGATCGGCCGGGTCGGCCAGTCGTCCGGGTCCACGAACTCCTCGTGGTGCGGGACCGTCTCCCCGGTACGCGCGTCCACCAGCACGATCGGCACGTCCACTCCCACCACGTCCCGCGGCAGAAACGTACGCACGACGTCGGTCCTCGCCCTGGTCGCGGGGTTGAAGACGGCGAAGGCGGCCAGCGTGCCGGGGCTCGCCGGAGCTCGACCCTCGGTCCCCGGCTCCGACAACGCGGCGGCGAACCGCCTGACGGCCGCGTGCAGCAGGTCGGCCGCGTCGTCCTGGGCCTGGTAGGCGCCGGAGGACTTACGCGTCCACTGCAGCCCGCCCGAGTCTCCGGCCTCCTCGGCGTCCTCCCACGGGTTGGCCGCACCCCACGTGTGCTCGTTGAACAGCGCGATCTTGTCGTACGCCGCGTCGATCTCCTCGGTGGCGTCCGCGCCGGCGAGCGTGTGCAACGTCTCGGCGACGCGCAGCGCCGACTGCGCCCGGCGTACGTAGCCGAGCGGGCGCGCGCCCGAGCCCAGCCCGTCCGCCCACCAGTCGGTCCAGTCGCCCTCGTGCACCGCCAGCCGGTCGAGGTAACGCTCCTCGACGTGCCGGAAGAAGTCGCTGTTGACCGCCGAGCGCAGGCGCGGGTAGGCCCACTGCTCGTTCCACGTACGGGCGATCGAGGCGGGCACGATCGACGGCCCCGCGTTGTCGGCGTGCGCGCCCTGCACCCGCAGATGCAGCACGTCCAGCTCGTACGGCTCCCGCGGCGCGTCCGGCCCCTGCCACCCGAACGTGCCCGGCCCGTACGGGTAACCGCGCGTGGCCAGCGCCGACAGGTACCGCGGCAGCAGATCATCCGCGAGCTCGTACGAGTCGGTCAGCCCGACCGTGTTCCCCTCCATATACGCCATCCCGTGCGGCGTGTCGGTGAACCACACGAGGATCTCGTTCCCGCTCGGCGCCCGCCACCGGAACGGCCTGGTCAGCTTGTCCCCACCGTGCAGGTAGGGCACCGACCGCCCGGCCCAGTTGTGCGCCGCCGCCAGGTACCGCACACCGGCCTGGCTGAGCGCGTCCACCAGCCCGACGACCGCGCCGGGAACGTCGGTGTGCATGGCCGAGGTGACCGGGAACCCGAACTGCCGGGTGAAGCGGAGCTGCCGGTGCAGCTCCTCGGTCGAGCACGCCTCCGTGTGCAGCTGGAACGGCAGCGCGGTGACCTCGATCACGCCCTCGCGGCCCCGCCGCAGGAAGGACTCGACCATCTCGGCCGGGCGGGCGGCCAGCCACTTCAACGCCGGCATCGACGACTCGACCGTCCAGCGGAACTTGGCGTCGTCCGGCCAGGACGCGGTCTCCTCCGCCAGCCGCAGCGCCGCGTCGAGGTAGTCCAGGTGGTGGCGGAGCACGGTCCCCTGCGGGTCGGTGTAGCCGATGTCCAGGTGCGAGTGGTGCACGACGAACACGCTCCACTTGCGCTGCGGGGTCACCGTGATCCGGGCGCTGCCGACGGCCCCGGCCTCGTCGCGGCTCTCCAGCGTGAACTCGCGCGGCGTGTCCACCTCGGGCACCAGCAACGTCACGTCCTTGCCCGACCCGCTGACGAGCTCATTTCGGGGCCCAACCAGCGTGTGCGTCAGCGGCTCGGTGCTCGACACCCTGACCGCCTGCCGGCCGTCGTGCGTGAACAGCGGCAACACCGCGACCCGCACCTCCAGCCCGCGCACGCTGATGACGGGCGTCGAGGTGTCGTCCCGCAGCGCCTGCCTGATCCCGTCGTAGTCGGGGCTACCCAGGCTCCGCTGGAGCAACCGGCTGGTCATCACACACTCCCTAGGGACAGGCCTCGGGCGAAGAGGCGCTGGGTGGCGAGGAACAACACGACGGTCGGCAGCGAGACCACGAGCCCCGCCGCCAGGCCGACGGGCACCGGGGTGCCGGCGTACACGTCGGTCATGAGCCCGGCGATGGCGGTCATCACCGGACGCACGTTCTCGGTCTGGGTCAGGGTGAGGCCGAAGACCAGGTCGTTCCAGATGAAGGTGAACTCGAGGATGAACACGGCCGTCAGCGCGCTGACCGACATCGGCAGGTAGATGCGCCAGAAGATGCGCCACGTCGAGGCGCCGTCCATACGGGCCGCCTCGAAGATCGAGAACGCCACGCCGGAGTAGAAGTTCCGCAGCACGAACGCGGCCAGCGGCACGTTGATCGCGGTGTAGATGAGGATCAGGCCGAGGTGGGTGTCGTACAGGCCGGCGTCGCTGTAGCTGACGAACAGCGGCACGAGCATCATCTGGGAAGGGAAGACGGTGCCACCGAAGATCAGCAGGAACCACCAGAACCCGTGTCGCAGCCGCAGCACCACGATGGTGTACCCGGCCAGCGCCCCGATGATCACGCCGAGCAGCGGCGAGACGACGGAGTAGAGCGCGCTGCTGGCCAGGCTTCCGCCCAGGTTGGCGCCCTCGACGGCGTGGCCGAAGTTCTCCAGCAGCGCGAAGTCGCCGGACGGCACCCACGCGCTCGCCGGATCGTACGAGGTCGCCGGCCGCGAGGCGTTGACCAGCAGCAGATACGTCGGCCCGAGCCAGATCAGCCCGAGCACGATCAGCACGGCCCTGCGGATCATCGGACCTGCCTCCTCAGGTAGAGGTAGGACGCCAGCCCCGTGACCACGGTGAGCAGGACCGCCACGGCCGAGCCGTAACCGTACTCGCTGGCCACGAACGTCTCCTTGTACATGGTGACCGCCAGCGTCTCGGAGTTGCGCCCCGGACCGCCCTGCGTCAGCACCCACACGATGTCGAACGTCTTCAAGCTGGCCACCAGCGCCAGCCCGACCACGACCGCCGTCAGCGGCCTCATCAGCGGCCAGATCACGTGCCGGAACAGCCGCCACCCCGACGCCCCGTCCAGCCGCGCCGCCTCGATCGGCTCCTTGGGGATGGACTGCAGGCCGACGACGAACAACAACGTGTTCACGCCCAGCTGCTGCCAGGTCCACACCAGCAGCATGGCGAGCGTGTTGTGCGGCGCTTCCTGCAGGAACGCGGTGTCCACGCCGAGCAGCAGGTTGGCGATCCCGTCATGCGACAGGACCGGGCTCCAGACCATGGCCAGGCCCGCGCCGCTCAGCGCGTACGGCAACATGAACGGCACGCGGTACCAGGCGCCGCCCTTGATGTCGTACGACAGGACCGCGACCAGCAGGCCGAGCCCGACCGGCAGCACCATCGTGCCGGCCACCCAGATCAGCGTGTTGCGGGTCGAGGTCAGCAGCGCCGGGTCGCTGAACAACTTGCCGAAGTTGGCGAGGCCGACCCAGACGGGCGGCTCCAGTCCGTCGTACCGGGTGAGGCTCAGGTAGGCGGTCCACACGAACGGCGCGTAGAGCAGCAAGGCGACCAGGATGGCCGCGGGCGCCACGTAACCGTGCCGGAACCGCCCGAGCATAGGGGCACTCCTGCTCATGGCCTTACTCCGTGAGGCAGGCTCGGTCGCCACATGCCGCCCTGCTCGTTGGCCTCACTCCGTGAGGCGTGCTCGGTCGCCATGTGCCGCCGCCTTCCCCCGCTCTGGTCGCTCCGCTCCCGCCGCTCCTCCAGGCGACGGCACTCCCTCGCTCACTGATGCGTGCTCCAGTACTCGTCGGCGCTCTTCTGGATGGTGTCGAGGACCTCCTTGTACGTGCCGGGCTCGGTGACGAACTTGCTGAAACCGTCGAGCGCGGCCGTCAGGATGGCTGGCGGGGTGGCCTCGAAGTAGCGGTTGACCAGCCGATATTTGCCGCTGCCCGCGTCCTTGGTGACGGCGCCGAGTGCCTCGTCCTTGATGGTGACCTTGGGGTTGGCGCTCACGTCGCCCCGGCTCGAGGCCCACTTCTCCTGGGCCTCGGCGGTGGTCCACCACTTGAGATACTTCATGCTGGCGTCCGGGTCGGCGGCCTTGGTCAGGGAGCAGAGGGGCCCACTCTCGAAGATCATCGAGGTCTTGGGGAGAGAGGCGTTGACGTTGGGGATGACGAAGAAGTCGTAGTCGGTGCCCGGCTTCATGTCGCGCTGCGTCATGCTGGTGTTGAACCAGGTCCCGAAGGACACCATGGCGGCCTTACCGTTCTTCAGCACGTCGCCGGGGTCCGTTTTGTCACCCGGATTGATGAAATATCCGGCGTCGATGAGCTGCTTCCACTTCTCCATCACCTGGACCACGCCGGGGTCGGTGTACTTGGCCTTGCCGGTGGAGAGGCGGTCGTACAGGTCGGGGTCGGTGCCGGCCATGAGCTGCTCGAACCAGACGAACGAGAACAGCACGCTGGTGTGGTAGAACGCCTTGACGCCGTTCTGCTTCAGGGTGTCCGCGGCCTTGATGAGGTCGTCCCACGTCTGCGGGGGCTTCAGACCGTACTTGTCGAAGATCTTTTTGTTGTAGAACATGCCCCAGTAGGCGACGTTCATCGGCACGCAGTACTGCTTGCCGCCGATCGTGTAGTAGGGGGCGAGGTCCTGCAACAGGTCACCCGCCTTGATCGCCTCCTGCCAGACGGCCGTGGTGTCGGCCACCTGCTTCTGCTTGACGATCTCCTCCAGCATTCCCCCGGTCTGCCAGGTGAACAGGTCGGGCTTGACGTTCGTGCGGAACGACGCCTTGATGAACGCCTGGTACTGCGCCGAGTCCGTGTATCCCGTCGGCTTCATGCCCAGGCCGATGCTCTGCTTGGACAGCGCGCCCATCTCGTCGAAGAACTTCGTCCAGGCGCCCTTGTCGTTGTACAGGGTTAATTCGGTCTTCTTCTGCGGCGCCGCGGTGTTGCCGCCGCCGCACGCGGTCAGGACGAGCGCCGCCACGCCGAACGTGGCCATGCGTGACCGGAACATGGACCGGCCTCCTTGGTTCTCTACTTGGGGGGTTGCAACCGGTGCTCTATAACCGTTTTCACGTCGACCAGGTGGGCCCGCATCCGCTCCTCGGCCGCGGCCGCATCGCGTGCTTCGATGGCCTCCAGGATCGCCAGGTGCTCCTCGTAGTCGCGGCGCCGGTCGTCGAAGATCTGCAGGATCTCCCGCTGCTCCGGCCCGTGGACGGTGAGCAGCGAGTCGACGACCTCGTGCAGCACGCTGTTGCCCGCCATCCGCGCGGTCGCCCGGTGGAAGGTCATGTTGGCGTCGTGCAGCTCGGCGTCCTCGCCGCGCAGGTGCCTGCGTGCCTCGTCGAGCGCCTGCTTGAGCGCGGCCGGTTCGTCGCGGCCCGCGTGCTCGGCGGCCAGCGCGGCCAGCGGCGGCTCGATCAGGATGCGCGCGTCCAGCAACTCCAGGAGCCGGGCGGCGTGGAGCTCGCGCATGTTGGGGTTGGGCAGGACCAGCCGTTCGATGTCGGCCCCGACGTAGATGCCGGAGCCGTGCCGCATCTCGATGGCACCCGTGGCCTCGAGCCTGCGGAGCGCCTCGCGCAGCGTCGGGGTGGTGACGGCGAAGCGCTGGGAGAGCTCCCTGGTCGAGGGCAGCCGGTCCCCCGGCCGGTGCCCTCCGGTACGGATGAGCTCCAGCATGCGCTCGGTCAGAGCGTCGGAAAGCGTGGGACGCGTCACCTCGGACATATCAAGTGATCTAATCACTTATTGCCATCGGCGTCTATGAGTGGCGTAGTTTTCGCCCGCCCGTCGCGGCCTACGACGGCTCCCAGATCGCGCCGCAGGGCGGGACCTCGGGGTCCGCTACGCGTCAGCCTTTGAGCCACTCCGTCATCATGTCGATCTGGCCTTTCCTGGAGGCCTGCACCTGCGCGGCCCATTCCTTGACGGCCGGATTGGCCCCGTTGTAGACCTCCATGCCCGCCATCTGCACGGCGTCGTCCTGGTGGGCGATCAGCAGGTTGAGCAGGTCACGCTCGAAGGACTTGGACGTCTTCAGCGCCTGGATCTGCTTGACGTCGGTCTCCGGCATGCCGCCGTGGTGATCGTGCCCGGTCGACGGAGCGGTGAGCGGCTGATCCCAGGAGTGCAGCCAGCGCAACATCATCTCGACCTCGTTCTGCTGCGTGCTCTCGATGGCCGCGGTGAGCGTCTTGATCTCTCGCTTGGCCGCACGGGCGGTGCCCACCTTGGCGATCTCGATGCCCTGCCGGTGATGCCGCACCATCATCTGCACGAACATCACGTCATCGGCGTTGACCGGCGCCTCGGAGGTTTCGGATCGCCCACAGCCGGAGCTGATCAGCATGAGCCCCGATAAGGCCGCCGCCACGACAAGCTTCGCCCGCACCCGACTCACCCCATTTATTAATAGGAAACCTTCCTAAGTTATTTCCCTCCTGGGCGCAAGGGGCCCCTCCCATACGCCAGTGCAGCCGCCGCACCCTCGAGCCCTCACGATTGACATCAACTTAACTCGAGGTTGCACCGTTGACCCATGGGGACCTTCGAGATAGGCGTTATTCTGCCGGGAATCGCCGTACAGCAGCGCGACCGCATCGACCTGCGGGAGGCGGCCAGGCACGCCGAGGACGCCGGGCTGGACGGCGTGTGGCACGGCGACCACCTGGCCATCGGTAACCCGACCCTGGACGCCCCGATCGCACTGGCCACCGCCGCTGCCGCCACCACCAGGATCAGGATCGGCACCAGCGTCTTCATCCCCGCCATCCGCCCCATCGCCTGGGCAGCCAAACAGATCGCGACCCTGCAGCATGTTTCCGGCAACCGCCTCATCCTCGGCATCGGCTCGGGCGGAAGCTCCGCCCAGTGGGCCGCGGCCGGAGTTCCCTACGCCGAACGCGGCCGCCGTACCGACACCGCCCTGGACCTGCTCCCCCGCCTTCTCGCAGGCGAACAAACCCGGCTACGGGACGAACCCGGCGAGCCGACGGTCGAACTGGCACCCCCCGCGCCAATGCCCCCGGTATGGGTGGGAAACGCCTCAGCCGCCGCCATCCGCCGAGCCGCTCGCGTGGGCGACGGCTGGTTTCCCTCCCTCATCTCC
>NZ_VCKY01000200.1 GCF_005889735.1 Nonomuraea turkmeniaca | reverse complement strand
GAGTGGCGGCGGGGTGGGGCCGCGGGCCGTGGTGCTGGCCGCCGCCGATCCGGCCAGCCCGTACGGCGCCGCGCTCCCCTGGTCGCAGCACCCCGGCGACGTCGGGCACAAGCCCGGCAGGAAGGCCGGGTCGCTGGTCGTGCTGGTCGACGGCCACCTGGTGCTCTACGTGGAGCGGGGCGGCAAGACGCTGCTCTCGTTCACCGACGACGCACGGCTGCAGCCCGCCGTGGACGCCCTCGCGCTCGCCGTGCGGGACGGGGCGCTCGGGAAGCTGACGGTCGAGCGGGCCGACGGCGCCTCCATCATCGAGTCGCCGCTGGCGGCGGCCCTGGAGGCGGCCGGCTTCCACCCCACGCCGCGGGGACTGCGCCTGCGCGCCTGAGTCAGCAGCCGGGAGTGGCGGGGAAGGTCGCGCAGAAGGTCACCGGGTTGGCGTATTCGGCGCCCCTGACCATGCGGCCGTTCCGCCACTCGAAGGCGTAGACGTACACGTTCCGGTACGACCGCCCGTCCGCGGTCGTGAAGTCGCCGTCCGCCTGCACGAACGACGTGTTCCCTTCCTCGGACACGGTGACGTTGACGTTGACGAAGTCGATGCGGCCGAAGGCCGCGAGCGCGTTCTTGACGTACCCGAGCACCTGCTCCTTGCCGGTGAAACGGGCGGCGTCCTCCTTCCGGCCCGTGAACGACAGCGGAATCGTCAGCGTGGCGTTGGGATCCAGCAGCGCCGACACGGCCGCGAGGTCCTCGCGCTCGAACGCGTTGAGGATCGCCGCCGTGCGGCGTTCGGTGCTCCTGCTCTCGGATGCGAGGGCGGGGGCTGCGGCACAGGTCACGGCGAGGGCCAGCGCGGCGGTGACCATGATGGGCCGAATTCTCATGATGCTCCCATCTAATTGAGACTTGATATCGAATGATACTCAGTATCAAGTGGTGGCGGTCAATAGACTGGGATGTATGGATCAGGGCTCGCTCAGGGAGCGCAAGCAGCAACGGTCCCGTGAGGCGATCGTCGAGGCGGCCCATGCGCTGTTCGAGGAGCGCGGCTTCGACAAGGTCACGGTCGCCGACATCGCCGAGCGCGCCCAGGTCGGACGGGCCACGTTCTTCCGCTACTTCGGCGACAAACAGGAGGTCGTCTTCGCCGACGGGGGCGATCTCGAAGCGGTGCTGGCGGAGGCCGCCGAGCTCCCCGCGGAAGGGCCGATCGGGGAGTCACTGTCCGCCGCGCTGGCCGTGGCGCGCCGCATCGTCGTCTCCTACGTACGTCGGATCACCGCCGATCCCGCCGCCTACACCCGGCACGAGCGGCTGGTCGCCAGCCACCCCGAGCTGCTCGCCCGCGGCCTCACCAAACAACGCCGGTACGTCGAGCTCCTGCGTGACCTGCTCGCCGGTCAGGGGGCCGGCGGGGAGATCGCCGCCATCGCGGCGGAGATCGGACTGGCGGCCTACTACGCGGGGCGGGAGCTCGTGGACGACGATCCCGTACGGTTGCCGGCCGCGGTGGAGTCCGTGTTCGACCGGCTCTCCTGACCCACTCTCCTGGAACCGGCCATGTACGTCATCGGCCTGTGGATCGTGCGCCGCGCCAAGGCGAGAAACTGTGTGCATGGGCCCCCTGAAGCGCTTAGGCGCGGACTTCAGCACCGGCAAGAACCTCGAGATCTACCTGACGGCGCTCATCGCGCTGACGGTGGGCGTGCTCGGTGTCTTCAGCGTCGTCAATACGCAGGTCGTGAGCGCCGCGATCCTGGCCACGCTGGCCCTGGTCGCGGTGAACGCGCTCGGCCCCCGGCACCAGGTCGCCGACCTCGAAGCGCGGGTCGCCGACCTCAACCGCCTGGTGGAGGCGAAGCTGGCCGGTGACGCCTTCCTGACCACCGTGCGGCAAGGGCTGGACGAGCGGGTCGCCCGTGCCGCGGACATCCGCTTCGCGGGGGTGACGCTGAGCCGCACCATCCGCGCGCACGTCGAGCAACTACGCAAGAGCCTGGGCCGCGGGGCGTCGGTCCAGGTGCTGCTGATCGATCCGAAGGGCACCGTGCCCGAGGAGGCCGCCAGGAGGAGCACGATCCCCGATCACTCCGACGTGTTCGAGCACCGGGTCAAGTCCACGATCTACCTGTTGCGGGAGCTGGAGGGCGTCGAGGTGCGGTTCCTGCCGTTCGTGCCCGCGTTCGGCCTGGTGCTGCTGGATGCCGACGAGGACGACGGCGTCATCCACGTCGAGCTCGGCACGCACAGCTCGGCGGGCCGGGACCCGGTCTTCACGCTCACCCCACGTCGCGACCACTTCTGGTACGAACACTTCAAGGCGGAGTTCGACCGCATGTGGGAGGTCGGCCGGGAGGTCACCGAGGCCGACTGGTACCCCGATCGCGCGAATTGAGGCCGCTGTATACGATTAGTCGCCTTATGAGCGATTTGACGCTGGGTGCGGCGCACCGGAGCCTCCGGGACGAGGTCACCAAGGAGCTGCGGCGCCGCATCCTCTCCGGCGAGCTGGCCCAGGGTGAGCGGCTGGTCGAGGACCGGCTGGCCGCCTCGCTCGGGGTGTCGCGCAACCCCGTGCGCGAGTCCATCCGGGTGCTGGCCACCGAGGGGTTCGTCGAGGTCGTGCCGCGGCTCGGCGCCACCGTCGCGCGATTGTCGGCCGAGGAGGGCGAGGAGCTCTTCGACGTGCGCATGGCGGTCGAAGGGCTGGCGGCGCGGCTCGCGGCGCGCAAGCGCACGCCCCAGTCGGCCGAGCGGCTGCGCCACGTGCTCGACCAGGCCAAGGAGGCCGTGGAGAACGGGCGGCTGGAGGACGTGGCCGACCTCAACACCACCTTCCACCTGGCCGTGGGCGAGGCGGCGGGAAACTCGTACCTCAGCCTGATGATGACGCCCATGCTCCAGCGAGCGCAGTGGGTCTTCAGCCAGACCGCCGCCGCACGCGGGCCGCACTCCTGGACAGAGCACCTCAGCCTGTACGAGGCCATCGCGGCGGGCGATGAGGACGAGGCGGAAGCCCGAGCGGTCGCCCACGTGGCAGCCGCCCGGCGGTCGTTCCTCGCGGCGGCCCGTACGACAAATCACCCGAACGATATGAAAACGGTCAGATAACAACACATAGCCCCGAAACACCAATGAAATGTCATGTGTTGTATACAGTCTCCTAACCTTTTCCAACGGAGGCTCCATGACACCGTCCCCCAGGCTCGTCGCGGCGCTCGCCGTTCTTCCCCTCGCCTTGGCGGCTTGCGGCGGAGGCGGTTCGAGCAGCGCACCCGCGGCCCCGCCTTCCATCGCCGACGCCTCAGCCGACGAGCGGCCCGTCAAGGGCGGCGGCACGCTGAATGTGGCGCTCAGCGCCGACCCCGACGCACTCGACCCGAGCATCTCGACCACGCTGGTGGGCCGCGAAGTGTTCGTGAACATGTGCGAGAAGCTCTACGACATCGACGCGCAGTCGACCCTGATCCCGCAGCTGGCCAGCGCGTTGCCCGAGATCTCCGGCGACGGCAAGGAAGTGACGGTCAAGCTGCGCGAGGGCGTGAAGTTCAACGACGGCACGGCCTTCGACGCCGAGGCGGTCAAGAAGTCGCTGGACCGGCATCGCACCTGGGAGAAGTCCGCGCGCCAGGCCGACCTGGCGGCCGTGTCCAAGGTCACGGTTGTCGATCCCACGACCGTCAAGCTCACCCTGACGCGAGCGTTCACGCCGTTGACCGCGCAACTCGCCGACCGCGCCGGGATGATCATGTCGCCCAAGGCGCTGGACGCCGGGAACGACACCTTCGGCGCGAACCCGGTCTGCGTCGGGCCGTTCACGTTCACCAGCCGCACGTCCGGCAGCGAGATCGTGCTGGACAAGGCGCCCGACTACTACGACGCGGCCAAGGTCAAGCTCGACAAGCTCGTCTACAAAATCATCGTGGACCCGAACGTGCGGGCCGCGAACCTGAAGTCGGGCGACGTGCAAGTGGGCGACAACCTCGCCACGACCACGGTCAAGGGCGTCCAGAGCGACCCGAACCTCACCGTCGTGTCCGGCGGCGGCCTCGGCTACTACGGCATCACGATCAACACCGGCAACGCCAACGGCTCCACCGAGAAGCCCGGCACGGTCGACACGGCACTGGCCAAGAGCCCGCAGCTGCGCGAGGCGTTCGAGTTGGCGCTCGATCGCGACGTGATCAACAAGACCGTCTACAACGGCCTGCACGAGGCGGACTGCTTCCCCGTGCCGCTGGACAGCCCGTACCGGGCCAAGGACCTGCGGTGCCCGAAGCGTGACCTGGCCAGGGCCAAGCAGCTCGTGCAGGAGTCCGGCGTGCCGACGCCGGTGCCGGTCACGCTCACCAGCCCCAACGACGCCACCAACGTCCGCCTGGCGCAGGTCATCCAGCAGATGACCAAGGAGGCGGGATTCAACGTGAGCGTGCAGACCGCCGAGTTCGTCAGCACGCTCGAGCAGGGCAAGTCAGGCAAGTTCGACGTCGTGCTGAACGGCTGGTCGGGCCGCGTGGACCCGGACGGCAACCTCACGAACCTCATCACCACTCGCGGCAGCAACAACTACAGCGGCATGTCCGACCCGGGCATCGACGAGCCGATCGCGCAGGCCGCCGCCGAGTCGGATCCGGCCAAGCGCGCCGAGCTCTACGCCGCCACCATGAAGAAGGCCGCCGAGCTGCGCGGGGTCCTGTACCTGTACCACAACAAGTACTACCTGGGCATGAGCAAGAAGGTCGCGGGGGTCCAGTACTTCAAGGACGGCCTGCCACGCTTCGTCACCGCCGGATTCGCCGCATAATGCTCTGGTTCATCCTTCGGCGCTGCGGGTCAGCGTTGATCGTGCTGTTCCTGGCCAGCATCCTGATCTTCCTCGGGATCAGGGCGCTGCCCGGCGACCCGGCCACGGTCATGGCGGGCGAGGAGGCCTCGCCCGCCGTGGTGGCGGCCATCCGGCACGAGTTCGGCCTGGACAAGCCGCTGCCCGCCCAATACCTCGACTACGTCCGCCAGACCCTGACCGGCAACCTCGGCCGCTCCACGCAGGACCAGCTCCCGGTGATCGACATCATCGCCGAGCGGCTGCCGGTGACGCTGGAGCTGTCCATGCTGGCCATGCTGATCGCCATCGTCGTCGGTGTCGGAGCCGGCATCGCGGCGGCCGTCCGGCGCGGCCGGCTCGCCGACTACGTGGCCACCGGGTTCGGCCTGGCCGGGCTGTCGGTGCCGCACTTCTGGCTGGGCCTGCTCGGCATCCTGCTGTTCGCGGTCACCTGGCGAGTGCTGCCCGCCTCCGGCTACGTCCCCTTCACGCAGGACCCGGCCGCGAACCTCCAGCGCATGATCCTGCCCGCCCTCGTGCTCGGCACCGGCTTCGCCGCGATCCTCATGCGGCAGACCCGCTCGGCCATGCTCGGCGCGCTGTCCGCCGACTACGTCAGGACCGCCAGGTCGAAGGGCCTGTCCGAGGCCAAGGTCGTGGGCGCGCACGCGCTGCGCAACAGCATGACGACCGTCGTCACCGTCCTCGGCCTCCAGCTCGGCGCGCTGATCAGCGGCGCCGTGGTGACCGAGCAGATCTTCGTGATCCCTGGCTTCGGCAAGCTGACCGTGGACGCGGTGCTGACCAGGAACTACCCGGTCATCCAGGCCGTCGTGCTGATCACGGTCATCGGGTATGTGCTGGTCAACCTGCTGGTCGACATCGCTTATGCCTACCTCAACCCGCGGATCAGGTTGGCAGGGGGCTCCCGTGACTAAGATGTGGCGCCGCTTCAGACGGCGGCCCATGCCGATGGCCGGGCTGGTGCTGGTGGTCGCGTTCGTGCTGCTGGCGTTGATCGGCCCGCTGGCGACGGGCGACCCGGCCGCGCAGGACTACCTGGCCACGCTCGCTCCCCCGTCGGGCGCGCACCCGATGGGCACCGACGACCTGGGCCGCGACGCGTTCGCCAGGATCGCCCACGGCGCGCAGGTGTCGCTGCAGGCGGGAGTCCTCTCTACCCTGCTGGCCATGCTCGTGGGCATCCCGATCGGCCTGGTGGCCGGGTTCTACCGGCGCTGGCTCGACCCGATCGTGATGCGGCTGGTGGACGTGACGCTGGCGTTCCCGTTCCTGGTATTCGCGGTGGGTCTGGCGGCGATCATCGGACCCTCGCTGAAGGGCGTGGTGCTGGCGCTGGGCTTCTCCCAGCTCCCGGCCGTCATCAGGATCACCCGCGGCGAGGTGCTCGCGATCAGGGAGATGGACTACGTGGCCGCCGCCGTCGCCGACGGCGCGGGCGACGGGCACCTCATCTTCCGCTACGTGCTCCCGAACTGCGCCAGCCCGCTCATCGTGCAGGCCACGGTGGCGATCCCGTCGGCCATCATCGGCGAGTCCACGCTGTCGTTCCTCGGGCTCGGCGTGCAGCCGCCCACAGCGTCGTGGGGCGTGATGCTGACGACCGCGCAGCAGTACCTGAGCGACGCGCCCTGGCTGGCCATCTGGCCCGGCCTGATGATCGCGCTGGCCACGCTCGGCTTCAACCTGCTCGGCGACGGCCTGCGTGACGTCCTGGACCCGAGGAGCGCCCGATGAGCCTGCTCGAGATCACCGACCTGACCGTCGGCTTCGACACCGAGGACGGCCTGGTGCAGGCGGTCAGGAACATCTCGCTCACCCTGGACGAGGGCGAGATCCTGGCGCTGTGCGGGGAGTCCGGCTGCGGCAAGTCGGTCACCGCGATGTCGGTGCCCAGGCTGCTGCCGCCCGACACGACCCGGCTTTCCGGCTCGGTCAAGCTGGACGGCCGCGAGCTCACCACGCTCCCCGACCGTGACATGCGGCACGTACGCGGCAAGGACGTCTCGGTCGTCTTCCAGGAGCCGATGACCTCGCTGAACCCGTCGTTCACCGTCGGATACCAGATCACCGAGGTGCTGCGCAGGCACGAGCGCCTCTCCCGCCAGGCGGCCAGGAGCCGGGCCGTCGAGCTGCTGGAGCTGGTCGGCATCCCGGCGCCTCGGCGGCGCATGGAGGAGTACCCGCACCAGCTGTCCGGCGGCATGCGGCAGCGCGTGATGATCGCGATCGCCGTCGCCTGCTCGCCCCGGGTGCTGATCGCCGACGAGCCCACCACGGCTCTCGACGTGACGATCCAGGCAGGCGTGCTGGACGTGTTCCGCGATCTGCGTGACCGGCTCGGCACGGCGATCATCCTCATCACGCACGACCTGGGCGTGGTGGCCGACATCGCCGACCGGGCCGTGGTCATGTACGCCGGCCGCGCCGTCGAGCAGGCCACGGTGACCGAGCTGTTCGCGAACCCGCGGCACCCGTACACGGTCGGTCTGATGAACGCGCTCCCGTCCGCCGCCGTCAACGGCCGCCTGGCCGAGATCCCCGGTATGGTGCCCTCACCGCTGACGGACCCCGACGAGTGCGCGTTCCAGGCCCGCTGCTCGCGCGCCCAGGACGACTGCCGGGCGGCGAGGCCCCCGCTCGAACGGCACGCGGAAGACCATCTGGCGGCCTGTTACCACCCCGGAGGCAAGCGGTGATCCTGCGCATCGACAATCTGGTCAAGCACTACGGCCAGGTACGCGCCGTGGACGGCCTGTCACTGGAGATCGCCCAGGGCGAGGTGCTCGGCCTGGTCGGCGAGTCCGGCAGCGGCAAGTCCACGGTCGGCAAGTGCGTGTTGCGCCTGACCGAGCCGACCTCGGGCACGATGGAGCTGGACGGCCGCGACATCACCCACCTGTCGCGCCGGGCCATGCGCCCGCTGCGCAGGGACGTCCACATGGTTTTCCAGGATCCCTACTCCTCGCTCAACCCGCGATTCACGATCGGGCAGATCGTCGCCGAGCCGCTGCTCAGGCACAAGGTGACCGGTCGGCGGGAGGTCTCCGATCGGGTGTCCGTCATGCTGGAGAAGGTGGGGCTGCGGCAGGAGATGCGCTCCCGTTTCCCGCACGAGCTGTCGGGCGGGCAACGGCAGCGGGTGGGACTGGCCAGAGCCCTGATCCTGGAGCCCAAGCTGGTCGTGGCCGACGAGCCGGTGTCGGCGCTGGACGTGTCCGTCCAGGCGTCGGTGCTCAATCTGATCAGCGACCTGCAGCGGGACATGGGGTTCTCGTGCCTGTTCATCACACACGACCTGTCGGTGGTGGAGTTCCTGGCCGACCGGGTGGCCGTCATGTACCTGGGCAAGATCGTGGAGTGTGGTCCGACAGCAGAGATCTTCGCCGCGCCGCGCCACCCGTACACGCAGGCCCTGCTGTCGGCGGCGCCCGTCGCCGATCCGGTCAGGCAGCGGGAACGGCGCAGGATCGTGCTCGGCGGCGACGTGCCCAGCCCGGTCGATCCGCCCTCCGGGTGCCGGTTCCACACGCGGTGCCCGCTGGCGTACGACGCCTGCCGTACCGACGAGCCGCCCTTGCACGACCCTCGTGGGAACGGCCATCCGGCCGCGTGCCACCTGGTAACTGTTGACCGCGTCCCGGACGCGGCCGCGAACCTCTAAGGAGAAGTTGTGTTCACCACCAGGCCCGAGCTGACGGGCGACTTCGGCATGGTCGCCAGCACCCACTGGCTGGCCTCGGCCACCGGCATGGGCGTGCTGGAACGCGGCGGGAACGCGTTCGACGCGGCGGTGGCCGCCGGGTTCGTGCTCCAGGTGGCCGAGCCGCACCTGAACGGCCCCGGCGGCGAGGTGCCGATCCTGCTGTGGAGCGAGGCCGAGCAGAAGGTGTCCGTGGTGTGCGGGCAGGGCGTGGCGCCCGCCGCGGCCACCGTCGGGCGCTTCACGGAGCTGGGCCTGGACATCGTGCCAGGCACGGGGCTGCTGGCGGCCACCGTGCCGGGGGCGTTCGGCGGCTGGATGCTCATGCTGGAGCGCTGGGGCACCTGGTCGCTGGCCGACGTGCTGGCGCCCGCGATCCACTACGCCCAGCACGGGGTGCCGGTGCTGGAGCGCGTCGCGGCCACGATCGAGTCGGTCCAGGAATTGTTCACCGATGACTGGCCGACGTCGGCGGCGACCTGGCTGCCCGGCGGGAACGTTCCCGCGGCCGGGTCGAAGCTGGCCAACCCGGTGCTGGCCGCCACCTACCGGCGCGTGGTCGCCGAAGCCGAGGCCGCGTCCAGCAGCCGTGAGGGCCAGCTCGCCGCCGCGCGGAAGGCCTGGTACGAGGGTTTCGTCGCCGAGGCGATCGCCGAGTTCAGCGCCAAGACGGCCTGGCGGGACAGCAGCGGCGAGGTGCACGGCGGGCTGCTGACCGGGGACGACCTGGCCCGGTGGTCCGCCACCGTCGAGGAGCCCCTCGCCTTCGACTACCGCGGGCACACCGTCTACAAGACGGGCCCGTGGGGGCAGGGGCCGGTGTTCCTGCAGCAGCTCGCGTTGCTGCAGGGCTTCGACCTGGACGGGATGGGTTTCCTCACCGCCGACTACGTGCACACGGTGACGGAGGCGGCCAAGCTCGCCTTCGCCGACCGCGAGGCTTGGTACGGCGACGCCGACGTGCCGGTGTCCGACCTGCTCAGCGAGGCCTACAACGCCGAGCGGCGCAAGCTCGTCGGTGCCGAGGCCAGCCTTGAGCTGCGGCCGGGCGCACCCGGCGGCCGCGCGCCCCGGCTGCCCGACTACCCCGCGCCGGGCACGACCAGCGCCGCGCCCGGCCTCTCCGGCGCCCGCTCCCCGCAGGGCGTCGGCGAGCCGACCGTGGCCCGCAACGGCCTGGTCAAGGGCGACACGTGCCACGTCGACGTCGTCGACCGGCACGGCAACATGGTCTCCGCCACGCCCAGCGGCGGCTGGCTGCAGAGCTCTCCCACGATCCCCGAGTTGGGCTTCTGCCTGGGCACCAGGGCGCAGATGTTCTGGCTGCAGGAGGGGCTGCCCGCGTCGCTGCGTCCGGGCACGCGCCCGCGCACCACGCTGTCGCCGGCGTTCGCGCTCAGGGACGGCCGGCCGTGGCTGGCGTTCGGCACCCCGGGCGGTGACCAGCAGGACCAGTGGAGCGTGAACTTCTTCCTCGCCGTCGTCCACGGCCGCCTCAACCTGCAGGAGGCCATCGACGCCCCCATGTTCCACTCCGAGCACTTCCCCAGCTCGTTCTTCCCGCGCGGCTCCCGCCCCGGTGTGCTGCACGTCGAGGACCGCCTGGACGCGGGCGTGACAGCGGAGCTGCGGCGGCGCGGGCACGAGGTCGAGGTGCAGGGCCCGTGGTCGCTCGGCAGGCTCAGCGCGGTCGCCCGTGACGGAGCGTTCCTCAAGGCGGCCGCCAACCCGCGCGGCGCCCAGGGCTACGCCGTCGGCCGATGACGGATCTGCTCTTCCTGGTGGGTGCCGGTCTGCTGGCCGGCGTGGTGAACGCGCTGGCCGGCGGCGGGACGCTCATCTCGTTCCCCGCGCTGCTGGCGCTCGGCTACCCCGGACTGACCGCGTCCGTGACCAACGCGGTGGCGCTGTGGCCCGGCTACCTGGGCGGCGTGCTCGGCTACCGGGCCGAGCTGCGCGACCAGCGGCGCCGGGCGGCGGCGCTGTCGATCACGACCGTGCTCGGCGCGGGCGCGGGCAGCGCGCTGCTGCTGCTCACGCCGGGCAAACTGTTCGAGTCGCTGGTGCCGTGGCTGGTGGCCTTCGCCAGCGTGGCGCTGCTGGCCCAGCCGTGGCTGCGCAAGCTCTTCGGCAGCGAGGCCAACGCAGCTCCCAGCAAGCTGGTGTACGCCGGGGTGTTCCTGGGCGGGTGCTACGGGGCGTACTTCAACGGCGGCATGGGCGTGCTGCTGCTGACCGTGCTCGGCTTGTTCCTGCACGAGGGGCTGCATCGTCTCAACGCCGTGCGCGCGGTGCTCGCGCTGGTGATCAGCACGGTGTCGGTGGTGGCGTTCTCGTTGTTCGGAGCCGTGCAGTGGCGGGCGGTGGCGGTGATCGCGCCGGCCGCCCTGGTGGGCGGGCTCCTCGGCACGCGGCTGGCCAGGCTCATGTCCGCCAGGGTCCTTCGGGGCGTGGTCGTCGCGTTCGGGCTGGGGGTGGCCGTGGCGCTGGCCCTCCGCTAGGCGACCGTCGCCTCGATGAGGTCGTCGACCACGTCGGCCAGGTCGTTGTCCCTGGCGTGCACCCGGCGCTGGCGCATCGCCCCCGAACCCTTGCGCAGCAGCCGGCCCAGCCCCTCCTCGACGAACGCCAGGTCGCCGGCCTCGCACAGCGCCGGCCGCACGTGCTCCAGGAGCCGCCCGGCCAGCACCGGAGCCGGCACGAGAGTGCCGTGCCGCATGTCCAGGCTGTCGCCCAGCAACCCGTCCCTGGCCGCGCGCCAATAGGCGGCGCGGAGCACCTCGGACGACACCGGCAACCCCCGGTCGCCCCGCCGTACCGCGGCCAGCGCCGTCACCACCAAGGCACGGACGAGGCCGATCAGGGTGAGGCTGTCGCTCACGTCGAGCGGCACGTCGGCCGCCCTGATCTCGACGGTGGGCAGGCTCGGCGACGGGCGAGTGTCCCAGTAGACGGTCTTCGGGTCGAGCAGCGCGCCCGACTCCCGCAGGGCACGCACCGCAAGCTCGTAGTCGTCGTACGACGGGAAGTACGGCGGCGCGCCCGCGACCGGCCATCGCCCCCAGGTGATGACCCGCCAGGAGGCGTACCCGGTGTCGCGGCCGGCGAAGAACGGCGAGTTGGCGGCCAGCGCGATCAGCGTCGGCAACCAGAGCCGGAGATGGTTGCCGACATAGACGGCGTGCTCCCGGTCGGGCACGTCCACGTGCACGTGCAGGGCGCAGATGGTGATCTCGTCCTGCAACGCGCGGTAGAGCACCCTGCCCTGCAGGTAGCGGGGCACGTCGGTGAGCGGCGGCGAGGCGACGTCCCCCAGTACGGGGATGCCGCTGGCGACGACCGCCAGCCCGCACGAGCGGGCCGCGTCCGCCACCTCCTTGCGTACGGCACGCAGCTGCGAGCCCAGCTCGCCGAGGTCGGCGGAGGGCGGCGTGCGGGCCTCCACCTGGAATCTGGTGATCTCGTGCACCACGTCGGCCACGCCCTTCGTGGCGGCCAGGACGTCGGCCGCTCGGGGAGCCACGTGGCGGGTGCGAGGATCGACGACGAGGTATTCCTCTTCGATCCCGATCAGCGGAACCATGACAGCACCTCGTTGGGGGAGCCCACTGTCCTCCGTAAGATGTTGTGCCCGTCCCACGGCCTGTGGAAAACCTTTGCTCAGCGGAGCTCTTCGACGGATGCCTTCAACGCGGCCATGAACAACGCCGCGTCCCTGCCGTTGATCAGGCGGTGGTCGTGGGCGAGCCCGGGTGACGACGAAGTTCGCACCCGTCAGATCGGCCTCCTCATCGCGGGCGGCCCGGACCTGCCGCTCCGGTGGCGTCCCTGGGGAGGCGGGCAGCCCCGGCCGGCTCGCGGCTGAGCGCCGACGGTCCACACCAGCACGCCGGGCGGGCCCGGGCGCCTCAGTGCGCCGGTCCGTAGAGGGCGTGGGGCGAGCCCGTCATCAGAGCCCAGTAGCGGTCGCCGTAGGACCAGTGCCACCACTCCGTGGGGTAGTTGACCAGGCCCGCCGGCTCCAGGGCGGCCGCGAGGATCTTGCGGTGCCCGCGCGCGTCCCCCGAGATCCCGGCGGCGGCGGTGTAACACGCGCCGGCGCTCTGTTCAGGGGTGTCGTTGATCGCGGTGCCCATGTCGTACTCGGTGCCGTCGGGGGCGCAGAGCGTGAGGTCCACGGCCGCGCCCGCGGTGTGCGGGGCGACCTCGACCGGCGAGACGTACCGGCTGGCGGCGGCGTACAGCTCATCGGGCGTCATGCTGGGAAAGCGCTTGGCGAGCCCTGCCCGGTAGTCGTCGAAGGTCTGGCGCTGGTTCGCGATGGACCGGTGCCCTTCGACGATCAGGAGGTGGTACCCGGCGGGCAGCGCCCGCTCCGCCCGTTCGAGCCGGTCGAGCAGGCCGGCACGCAGGCGGCCGTACGCGCCCTGCTCGTCGGCCATCCGGTCGTCGAGTCGCAACCGCCCCCGCACCTCGACCAGCGGCTCCCCGTTGTCGTGGACGGGGATGGCGGTCACGCGCGGGTCGGAGATCAGGACGATGCCGTCTGCGGGATGCCACATGGGCAGAAATTCTCACACAGTGTCGGAGAAAACCTGCTCCCGGGCCTGCTCCAATGCAGCGACCAGAGCCCCGCGCAGCACGGGGTTCCCGGCGACTCCCGTGGTGACCACGCTGGGCCGCGTCGGGCAGACCCTCGCCACCGCCTCCTCGACCCTGGCGGCCAGCTCAGGCCCTCCAGCCCGGCCGACGTCGCCGGCGAGCACGATGAGCCCCGGGTCCAGCACGACGGTGACGGCCGCGACGCCGACGGCCAGCCGATCCGCGACGGCGTCAAGGAAGCCGGAGCGGCCCTCGGCAAGGGCGGTGCGGACCAGGTCGGCGCTCGGCCGCAGGCTCATGCCGTGTCCCTTGGCGATCCCGTCGAGCGCGGTCTGGCCCACCAGCCGCTGGTAGGAGCCCGACTGCGGCTGGGTGACGTCGGCGGGCAGCGGCTCGCCGGGCACGGGCAGCCAGCCGATCTCGCCCGCGCCTCCCGTGTTGCCCCGGTGCAGGCGCCCGCCGAGCATGACGCCCAGGCCCTGGCCGACACCGGCCCAGACGACCACGAAGTCGTCCACGCCGACGGCGGCGCCGTAGCGGTGCTCGGCGAGGGCGACGAGGTTGACGTCGTTCTCGATGGTCACCGAGGCGCCGAGCGCCCCGCGCAGGCTGGCCAGCACGCCGGCGTGCCAGGCCGGTAGGTCGTAGGAGAAGCGCACGTCGCCGGTGTCCGGGTCGACCACGCCGCGGGTGCCGATAACGAACGAACGCAGCTGCGGCAGCGTGATCCTGGCCGCCTCGCAGGCCCGCCGTACGGCCTCGTGCACGGTGGCGACCGGGTCGCCGGCGGTCGGGTTGACCACGACCTCGACCACGGTCCTGCCGGTGATGTCGGCCACACCGACGGTGATGGCGTCGGGCAGCACATCGAGGCCGGCCACGTGCGCGCTGGAGGGCACCACGCCGTACAGGGCGGCGTTGGGCCCGCGCCCGCCGGCCCGCTCGCCGGCGACCTCCACCAGCCCTCTCTCCTCCAGCCTGGCGAGCAGCTGTCCCGCCGTCACCTTGGAGAGCCCGGTGCGTTCGCCCAGCTCAGCACGGGTGAGCGGGCCCTCGGAGAGGAGGAGCTCCAGGGCCGCCCGGTCGTTCAGGCGCCGCAACAGCCGTGGCACACCGGGGTTCCGTGTCACGGGACCTCTCCCCTCTCGCAACGAAACGCTAACGGCAGTTTCTTTTAAGAAAGTTTCTTGTTAGTTTAGCAGCAATTCGACAACTGACGATCAGCCAGGTGCGGACCACAGGCTCAGCACCCGATGAGCGCAGACCCGACGCGATTAGCCGGGAAGGGAGAACGCTAGTGAGGATCGCGAAGATCACGGCCACTACGGTCACCACGGCCGCCCTGGCCCTGGGCCTGGCCGCATGTGGCTCCGGTGAGACGACCACGCCTCAGCCGCAGGCCTCCGCCTCCGCCTCTGGCCCCAAGTTCGCGGGCCAGAGCATCACCGTCTGGCGCCTCGGCGACCCCAACGAGCCGTCCCAGAAGTACATGGACGACCTCGTCGCCGAGTTCAAGACCCAGACCGGCGCCACGGCCAACGTGCAGTGGATCCCGTGGCCGCAGGTCAACGACAAGTTCACCGCCGCCGCGGCGGGCGGCGAGGGTCCCGACGTGACGGAGATCGGCAACGACCAGGTGCCGCTCTGGCAGAGCCAGGACGCGCTGGCCCCGGTCACCTCGATCACCACCGGAGGCGAGCACGCGCAGATCCCGAAGAACCTCTTCGGCCTGGAGACCATCGACGGCGAGGTCTACGCGATGCCGTGGGGCGCCGGCACCCGCGCCGTCATGTACCGCAAGGACTGGTTCGAGGACCTCAAGATCGAACCTCCGAAGACCTGGGACGAGCTCGTCGCGGCGGCCAAGAAGATCCAGGACGAGAAGGGCAAGGACGTCGACGGCTTCGCCTTCAACGGCGGCTCCGACGCCAACCACCTGCTCGGGGCGCTGGCCTGGTCCGAAGGCGGCGAGTACGCCGTCAAGGAGGGCGACAAGTGGGTGGGCAAGCTCACCGACCCCGCCTTCAAGACCGGCTTCGAGACGTACACGGGCCTCGTGACCTCGGGCGTGTCCGGCAAGTCCCGCCTCACGCTGAACACGACGGACATCCGCACCCGCTTCTCCAACGGCAAGGTCGGCATGTACCTGACCGCGTCGTGGGACATCGCCACCATCAAGGAGGAGAGCAAGGGCAAGGTGAAGGAGGACCAGATGGCCTTCTTCCCGCTCCCGTCCAAGAGCGGCGGCGAGACCCCCGCGTTCTTCGGCGGCAACGACATCACCGTGTGGAACGACGCCAAGAACAAGGAGCTCGCGACCGAGTTCGTGAAGCTGGCCACCAGCAAGAAGTGGGCCGACCGCTACGCGCTGGACGGCGGCCTGCTGCCGGTCTACCCGGACACGCTGGCCGAGCTCGCCAAGGACCCGGCGCAGGCGCCGTTCGCCGCCGCCTTCGCCAAGGCCAAGGCGTTCCCCGCCGACCCGCAGTGGACGGAGGCCAACGAGACCAAGGCGGTCCTGCAGAACGCGGCCCGCTCGGTCATCGAGGGCAAGGCCACGGCCGATGAGGCGCTCGCCAAGGCCAACAAGGAACTCGAAGACATCCTCAACCAGTCGTGACCATGGCGAAGACGTCAACGCTCGCGCCCAGGGGCGGAGGGAACACCTCCGCCCCTGGGCGGCGCCGCCGCCACAACTCACGCAAGCCCGCCCGGGGCGGCGGGATGCCCTCATGGTCCATCCCGTACGTCCTGCTCGTCCCTGGCATCCTGGTCATCGCGGGGCTGCTGCTCTACCCGATGATCCAGATGGTGACCATGTCGTTCCAGAGCATCAGCCTCCGGGTGATCCGCGGCGTCGCGGAGCCCAAGTGGGTGGGGCTGGAGAACTACACCAAGCTCTTCGACAACGACATCTTCTGGTCCTCGCTGCGGAACACCATCGTCTTCGCGGCCGTCACCGTCGCCCTCACCCTGATCCTGGGCACCGCCGTCGGCGTGCTGCTCAACCGGCTGAGCAGGCGGATGTCCACCTTCGTGATCATCGGCATCATGTCCGCCTGGGCGGTCCCGCCGGTGGCGCAGGGCACGATCTGGCGCTGGCTCTTCGACGCCGAGGCCGGCATCATCAACTGGGCGCTCAACCTGCTCCCCGACGGGCTGTCCACCTTGGTCCTCGGCCGGGCCGACTGGACCGCCCAGCCGTGGCTCAACGACGCGTGGTCCGTCTACATCGTGCTGGTCCTCACCGTGGTCTGGGCGTCCTTCCCGTTCGTCGCGGTGTCGGTCCTGGCCGGCCTGCGCGGCATCCCCGCCGAGCTCTACGAGGCGGCCAGGGTGGACGGCTCCACGCCGTGGCACACGTTCAGAAAGATCACCTTCCCGCTGCTGAAGCCCGTCTTCGCCGTCCTGACGATCCTGTCGATCATCTGGGACTTCAAGGTGCTCAGCCAGCTCTACGTGCTGCTGAACGGGCCCACCAACCGTGAGGCGTTCAACCTCTCGCTCTTCTCCTTCGCCGAGGCCTTCAAAGCGCCGCCCAAGATGGGCTCGGGCGCGGCGATCGCGGTGGTGCTGACGATCATCCTGCTCGTCGTCACCGCTTTCTACACCCGCCAGATGGTCAAGCAGGAGGACCTCACATGACCCCCCTTGCCCGCAAGCGGCTCAACAAGATCACGCTGAACACCGCCGGGGTCCTGGTCTTCCTCTTCGCGGTCTTCCCCGTCTACTGGATGGTCTCGACCTCGTTCAAGGCCAACGACCAGATCTTCACCACCGACTTCATCCCGTTCCCCACACACTTCACCTTCGAGCACATCGACACGGTGCTCACCGACGGTGTGGCGGGCAACTCGATCTGGGTCTACATGCGCAACAGCGCGATCGTGGCGCTCGGCACCGTGCTCATCGGATCGGCGTTCGCGTTGCTCGCGGCGACCGCGGTGGCGCGGTTCCGGTTCAAGGGGCGCACGAGCTTCCTGATCACCCTGCTCATCGTGCAGATGATCCCGACCGAGGCGCTGCTCATCCCGCTGTTCCTCAACGTCCGGCGGCTCGGGCTCTACGACAACCTGCTCGGCCTGATCGTGATCCAGGTCGGTCTCACGCTGCCGTTCGGCATCTGGATGTTGCGGACGTTCGTCGCCGCGGTGCCCAAGTCGCTGGAGGAGGCGGCGTGGATCGACGGCGCGAGCCGGTTCACCACCTTCTGGAAGGTGTTGTTCCCGCTGGTGGCGCCGGGCCTGGTGGCGACGAGCATCTTCTCGTTCATCACCGCGTGGAACGACCTGATCTTCGCTTTGGTGCTGATGAACGACTCCACGGGTTACACCATGCCGGTGGCCCTGCAGTTCTTCTTCGGGCAGCGGGGCACCGACTGGGGCGCCATCATGGCGACCTCGACGCTGATGACCTTGCCGGTCATCGCCTTCTTCCTGCTGGTGCAGCGCCGTATGGTCTCCGGCCTGGTGGCCGGAGCTGTTAAAGGCTGATTTTCCATTTTTCGCAGGGTGGGTACGGCCTTTGCGCGGGCCGTACCCCCTGACCCTGCCCTGAACCTGATGAGGAGCCATGAGTCAGAGTGATCGGGGGCTGCGCCGTCTCGCGGCCGGCACGCTGCTCGTCGCCTTCGACGGCACGACCGCGCCCGACTGGGTCCTGAGCGAGCTGGAGCTCGGGCTCGGCGGGGTCACGCTGTTCGGTTTCAACGTGGCCGCGCCGGACCAGGTGGCCGGGCTCACCGGGGCGCTGCGAGCGGCCGGTGACCCGGTCATCTCCCTGGACGAGGAGGGCGGCGACGTCACTCGGCTCGCCTACCACGTCGGCAGCCCTTATCCGGGTAACGCGGCGCTCGGCGCCGTCGACGACGTCGAGCTAACCCGCCGCGTCTACCGGGCCATCGGCTTGGAGCTGGTCGCCGCCGGGGTCAACCTCGACATGGCGCCGGCGGCCGACGTCAACACCGCCGAGGACAACCCGGTGATCGGCACCAGGGCGTTCGGCGACGACGCCCAGCTGGTCGCCAGGCACACGGTGACGGCGGTCCAGGGTCTGCAGTCGGCCGGGGTCGCCGCGTGCGTCAAGCACTTCCCCGGCCACGGCGCCACCACGGTCGACTCTCATCTGGCCATCCCGGTCGTGGACGTCACGCTGGACGTTCTGCGGTCCAGGGAGCTGGTGCCGTTCCTGGCCGCCATCGAGGCAGGCGCGCGGTCCGTCATGACCGCGCACGTCGCCGTTCCCGCGCTGACCGGCGACCTGCCCGCCACGCTCTCGCCCGCCGCGATCACCGGGCTCCTCAGGGGCGAGCTCGGCTACGACGGAGTGGTCGTCAGCGACGCGCTGGACATGCAGGCGATCAGTGACGGTGTCGGACTCGCCAACGGCGCCGTCCTGTCGATCGCGGCCGGAGCCGACCTGCTGTGCCTGGGGCCGAAGCCCGGCTACGACGAGATCCGGCAGATCATCGCCGAGATCGTGGCCGCCGTCGGCGACGGGCGGCTGCCGGCGGAGCGGCTGGAGGAGGCCGCGGCTCGGGCCGATCGGCTGCGGGCCTGGTTCGGCTCGGAAACGGGCGTGCAGGACGACACGGCGGACGTCGGCCTGGACGCCGCCAGGCGGGCGGTCAGGCTGGACGGGTCGGCGGGCCCGCTGACGGATCCGCTGGTCGTGGAGGTCGACACACCTCCGACGATCGCGGTCGGCGAGGTCCCGTGGGGCGTCTCACCGTGGCTGCCCCAGGGCGAGGTGGTCCGGGTGGCGCCGGCCGAGGCCGCCGTCGATCAGCTTCTGGAGCGTGCCAGGAACCGCTCGCTGCTGGTGGTGGTCAAGGACGCCCACCGGCACGCCGCTAGCCGGACGCTCGTCTCCGCCCTGTTGTCCGCCCGGCCCGACACGGTCGTCGTCGAGATGGGGCTACCCATCTGGCGGCCGGGCAGCGCGGTCTACCTGGCCACGTACGGGGCGGCCAGGGCCAACGCCAGGGCCGCGATGGAGCTCCTCACGAACGGTCAGCGGCCCCGCGCGGCGACGATCGCCTCCCTCGAGCCGAAGCGCTCGGCGTAGGCGGCCGCCTGCCGCGGGTCGTCCTTGAGGAACGGGAGATCCGTGGCCACCATGTGCCTGATCGCCAGGAGCGGCACCGGGCTGCTCAACGGGCGGAAGCCGGGGTTCCACAGGCCGGGCTTGGGCGGCGGGTCCCGGGGAGAACTCGCCGATCATGAGCCCAGCCTCGACGTACTTTCCGGCTCAAGCGCTCGCTGGGCGGCGTCCACGACCTCATCGTGGCCCGCACCCGACCGTCACCGCGCGTCCGGCCCAGGACCCGCCGCGGGCTCAGGCGCTGAAGATCTCCTCGCGCGCCTGCTGGAGCGCCGCCAGCACCGCCCCCCGCAACACCGGATTGCCCTCCACGGTGCTGGTCGCCACATGGGGCCGGACGGGGCAGATCTTGGCGACCGCCTCCTC
>NZ_VCKY01000001.1 GCF_005889735.1 Nonomuraea turkmeniaca | reverse complement strand
AGAGGTGTATAAGAGACAGCCTGCTGGACAGGCCCCGCGACCAGGCGGTGCTGGCGCCGCTGGTCAAACGCGAGATCCTGTGGCGGCTGCTCACCGGGGAGCAGGGCGCCGCCGTACGCCAGCTCGGCCTGGCCAGCAGCAGCCTCAGCCACGTGACCAGGGCCGTCCGCTGGATCCAAGACCACTACGCCGAGCCCCTCCGCGTGGAGGACCTGGCGCGGCTGGCCGGCATGAGCCCGTCGGCGTTCCACCGCCACTTCCAGACCGTCACGGCGCTGAGCCCCATCCAGTTCCAGAAGCAGCTGCGCCTCCAGCAGGCCCGGCTCCTGCTGGCCGCCCACCCCGGCGACGTCACGGGCGTCGCGCACCGCGTCGGCTACGACAGCCCCTCCCAGTTCAGCCGCGAGTACCGCCGCCAGTACGGCCACCCACCCAGCCACGCCACCCGCCTCGGCTCCCCGGTCGCGGCGGCTGCGAAGGAAGGAGCGGCGCCTTGAGCGACCACCAGTGCGACTCCGGGTCGTGTACTGGTGGAGTCGCCTATTCAACTTGTCGCTTATTCTTCCCCGCGCTCTTTCCAACGGTCCACCGTGTGTGACCCGTGAAGAGTTGTCGCGTCGTCCACGCGCGTGTCAAGGTGTCGAGACCGATTGTTGATTACCAGCCGTCCCACCCTCGGCAACCCCACCAGGGACCGGTCAACAAGACAATCCTCACAGTTCGACCAGATCTGCCGCCACACACCCTTGGGATAGACGGCGAAGGCCAGGATGTCGTCGCGGGCCTCGTCCAGATGGGCGGCGGCCTTGGGATGCTTGTCCTCTCCCGTGGACGCTAACGGGGCTTTACGCGGCCGGCACGAACTTCCCGTGGCCCAACTCTCGTAGGGCGGTCCGCAATTGCTCCGCGGCGTCGTCGAGCGCGACCGGGTCGCTCACCGGCTTGATTTTTGTGAAGTCGAGGTCGTCCATGCTCCAGATCGGGCTGACGTGCACGTGGCAGTGCGGCACCTCGAACCCCGCGATGGCCAGCCCCGATCGCGGCGCGTCCCAGGCGCGCTCGACGCCTTGGCCGATCACCTGAGCCACACTCATCACCCGGCCCAGTAGCTCAGCCGGCAGCTCAGTCCAACTGTCGATTTCCCGCCGCGGCACGACCAGTGCGTGACCTGGCCGAAGCGGCGCGGTGGTCAAGAAACACACCACGTCAACATCCTTCCAGACAAAACGGCCCGGCAGCTCTCCGTTGATGATCTGGGAAAATACGCTGGTCATCTTCTTCTCCTTGCTGATGGGAACATCTTCGTTGACGGTCACGCAAAACGGGACGGCTGCCCGAGCACACTCTGCTTGACGCAGCGGGTTCGACTTTGTTCAGCTTGGCTGGAGAGCGGGTTGGCTTCACCGGTCCCGCCAAAACGCCCACCGCGGTGTCCGCTGCGGCCCACGGGCGAACGACAGGGTGCGCGGGGTTGGGCGTGTCCAGATAGATCGCGAGGTCGCACCGCCCGATGCGGTCGGCCGGCAACCGAGCGCCGATACCACGGCCCTGTGCCGCCGGCCGGGTGCCGATGAACTCATGGTCGCGCCCGTCTGGGTGTCCTCCGGCGTGCTGGTGTGCGCCGGCGAATCTTTTGCGCCCTTGAGGACTGTCCGAGATCGCAGCTGCACCATAATCCACCATTACCCCCATGTGCTGTGAAGCGGATGCCTAAGACCCCGCCGAGCTGTCTCGATCGGAAAGTCGATGCGCCACCGGTGCCCACCGGTATTCCTCCACTCCGGGCGACAGGCGATGGCCTGCCTGGCAGCGCAGCGCGATGGCTGTACTTGCCGCCGATCGCGGCGAGCAGCAGTATCAGAAGGGCATGCGGAATGGTGCAGTCATCCATGGCCGACTGCAGACCGCTGCTGGACAGTCCGCGATCGCTTGTCACCACGGGGGCGGCGACGGCGAGGGCGGCCTCAGCCATCAGGGCCATCAGCAGAGTCAGGGGGAGCGCAAGCAGCGCCCACGACCTGCCGCGGGTAGGACAGGTTCATCCCTCCGGCCGGTTCGCTCATGACGAGATGCATAGGCGGAGGCCTCCTCTCTGGGACTCAACACAACGTGCACGACAGCGCGCAGTTGCACAGTGATGTGCAATTTAGACGATTGCGCAGGGGTGCGCAAGGTTACGGAAGGCTGGACGGCGGATCGCGGCACCCCCAAGCGGGGGACAGAATGGGCGCATGCCTTCGCGTGACACCAGCCGCGCCGCCGCGAACCGTCGCCGCATTCTCGACGTCGCCGTCGCCGAACTGGTTCGCGACCCGGACGCCTCCATGGACCAGATCGCGCGTGCCGCGGGCGTCGTCCGCCGCACGGTGTACGGGCATTTCCCGAGCCGCGAGGCACTGGTCAGCGCCATCCTCGACGATGCCGTGGAGACGGTTGCGGCGGCCAGAGCAGCGGGCCTGCAAGCCGCGACGGACCCCGCGGAATCACTCGCACGCGCCACCCTCGCGGCCTGGCAGGTCGCTGACCGCTACCGGCTCCTGCTTGCGCTCGCCCAGCGCAGCGTCACCGTGCAAGGCATCCGCGAGCGTCTCGCCCCGGTCCGCGAAGCCTCGTTGGAGACGCTCCAACACGGTCTCGATCAGGGCCGGTTCACGTCCCCGCTGTCGGCACGGGCCCTGATGTTCCCCCGCGGATCTGCCGGCGGCATCCCTGTCTCCGGCCTACCGTGTCATTCGTGCCATCGGCGCGTCGGCCGGGCAGCCGCGAGCAGATTCCGGCCTGCGGCGAACATCCGACCCCGGTCCTCCTCCGCGTCGATCCGCATGGCAGTCACTTTGATGAACCCTTCTCGTGCGCCCAGCAGAGCAGGGGGTGAAGCCGCGACGTAGCGGTGGATCTTGCTGTTCGTAAGCTCGTCGTCGCTTGCCGGTGGAAGTCCGGTCCGGGTAGCTGCCAGGAGGCCCGGTAGCAGGCTGGCGGTTTCGTCTGGAAACGGGCGGGGTCGAAACCCAGCGTCAAAGGCCCTGCGAATAGGGGGAGCGATGGTGCGGTCCGTAGCATGAAGCGAAGCCTGCGGCGTCGCTACTCAGCCCGCCCTCGGGTGGGAACAGGGAGAGCCGAGCCCTTCGAAATCGGGGCGAAGGCCATGGAAGCGGTGTAGAGCCTGGAAGCGCTACACCGTCAAGATGACGCGGCAGTACGGGGCGTGGGCCTTGATGTGCCGGGTGGCGGCCAGGCCTTCTCGAACGCGGAACACCCGGTGGACGATGACCATCTCGTGGGTGTAGGGACGGTCGGCCGTGACCGGAGGCATGGCGGTGTTGTCGGCGCTGGGCAAATGGTCTCTCCGTGGTCGAGGGCGTGAGCTGTTCCTGGGTGGCGACGGGGGGTGCTCGGGATCGTCTGCACGACCGGATGGGCGACAGCGTCACGTACGGGGTGATTGGCGCGACACGGGCAGGGATGTCCGAAAAACGGGCCTCTTCCGGTGATCGTTCCGCCGAGGAAGGTAGCGGATCGCCAGGCAAATTTAAAGCCAGGCCGGTGGGCCTCGTTCAAATACCGCGGCACAGGGGATGAAGTGCTCCTGTGACCAGGGCATTCAGCCTCGTGGCGATCACCTTCCGGCCGTATCCTGCTCTGGCCGGTCAAGGTGTCAATCTGGTCCAGCAGCAGCCGTGCCAGTTCGGCGTGATGGTCGTCGAAGCGGCCGGTCAGCGCCTCCACCAGCGCGGGGTTTCTTTGCCCGCATCCGGCCGCGCGCGAGCTCGGCCGGTGGCGACCCCCTATGTGGGTGGTCTGCTCGCCTTGTCTCCGGCCGGCCGGGCCGACTTCGATGCGTCCGCGCGGCCCTCGACCACGCCGACTGCACGGCGGCCAGGATGAACGGAACGTTGCACACGAAGTCTCCCTCTCACAGCCGAGCCCCACGGTGTCCCCGCGAACTTGGATCGGGCCCGGCATCTACACCGCCCGGCCCCTCTCCCCAGCACCCTTGCCAGCAGCCCAAAAACTCAACTACCTGGCCTGGCAGCGGATGAGGTCCCCTATGATTTCTGCCTCAGCAGGCCGTCGGAGGGAACGAACGCACCGCCGTGTCACGCAATCTGGACCTGCGTTTTTCCGTGCTGGGCCCCGTACGCGCCCACCGCGACGGCATCGAAGTGCACATCGGTTCCCCGCAGCAGCGGCTGGTCCTGGCGGTCCTGCTGCTGGCCGGTGGCAGGGTGGTCGGCCATGGGCAACTGCTCGACGCCGTCTGGGGCGCCGACCCGCCCCGCACCGCCCTGAGCACCCTGCGTACCTACATCTCCCGCCTGCGCGCCGCACTCGGCGCAGACGTGATCGTCTCGGTCGGCAACGGGTACGCGCTGCCCGCAGGGACGTGCGACGCCGACCGGATGGAGGAGCTGACCCGCGCGGGCAGGCACGGCGAGGCGCTGGCGCTGTGGCAAGGGGAGCCCCTCGCCGGGCTGGACGGCGCCTACGCCCAGGCCCAGCAGGCGCATCTCGCGGAGCGGCGGCTCGTCCTGCTGGAGCGCCGCATCGAGAACGACATCGAGGACAGCAGGCACGCCGAGGTGGTCGCCGAACTCACCCTGCTCTGCGCGGCGCACCCGACCAGGGAGCGCCTGGCCGGGTTCCTGATGCGGGCGTTGTACCGGTCGGGCAGGCAGGCAGAGGCCCTCGGCGTGTTCACCGACCTCCGCGAGCTGCTGGCCGAGGAACTGGGTATCGACCCGTCCCCGGAACTGGCCGAGCTCTACCAGCAGATCCTCAAGGCCGACCCGGACCTCGGGGTGAAGACAAAGAAGTGGCCGGCCGCGACGCCCGTGCCGCGCCAGCTGCCCGCCGACACGACCGACTTCACTGGCAGGGAGCCGAACATCGGGCAGGTGACACGCGCGCTGCGCGCGGCCGATGCTTCGGCGCTGGTCATCGCCGCCGTGGCAGGAGCGGGCGGCATGGGCAAGACCACCCTGGCCGTGCACGTCGCGCACCGGATCGCCGCCGACTACCCCGACGGTCAGCTCTTTGTGGACCTGCAGGGGGCGGGGCCGCGCCCACTGCCGCCGGACGCGGTGCTGGGCGCCTTCCTGCGTGCCTTCGGAGTGGACGTGGTCTCCGAGAGCCTGAGCGAACGGGCCGCCCTGTACCGCTCGGCCCTGGCGGACCGGCGGGTGCTCGTGGTGCTCGACAACGCGACCGACGTCGCGCAGGTGCGGCCCTTACTGCCCGGCGCCGCAGGCTGCGCGGTGCTGGTCACCAGCCGGGCGCGGCTGACCGGGCTGTCGGGCGCGCGTCACCTCCACCTGGAGGCGATGCGTCCGGACGAGGCGACGGCGCTGCTGATCAAGGTGGTGGGCGAGGCACGCGTGGCCGCCGAGCGGGAGGCGGCCGGCGACCTGGTGCGGGCCTGCGGCTACCTGCCTTTGGCGATCAGGGTCGTGGCCTCGCGGCTCGCGGCCCGCCCCGGCTGGAGCCTGGCCAGGATGCGCGACCGGGTGGCCGACGAGCGCCGGCGCCTGGCCGAGCTGCGCGTGGACGACCTGGCCGTCGAGGCGACTTTCACCCTCGGCTACGACCAGCTCGACGCGGCGCACGCGGCCGCGTTCCGCCTGCTGGCGGTGCCGAACGCGCCCGACCTGTCGTCGTCACTGGCGGCGGCCGTGCTGGACATGGACGAGGCGGACGCCGAGGAGCTCTGCGAAGCCCTCGTGAACGTCAGCATGATGGACTCCCCCGCGCCCGGTCGCTACCGCCACCACGACCTGCTCAAGATCTTCGCCCGGTCCCGGCTGGACGAGGAGGACGGCGAGCAGGTCCGGCGAGAGGTCCTGGAGCGGCTGCTCGGCTGTCATCTGGCAGGCATCGGGGCGATCTTCGCTATGTTGTACCCGGGCGACCCGCTGGCCGACGCGGCGTCGAGCGGTTCCTGCCCGTCGTTCCCGGACCTTGACGCCGCTCTGGAGTGGGGGCAAGCCGAGGAGCAGGGGGCGCTCAGCTGCCTGCAACAGGTCGCCGAGACGCCGGGCGGGCGGCTGTACGACGCGGTGTGGCTGCTCGACATGATGAGCCAGGTGTTCGACTTCGAATCGGACACGACCGGCTACGAACGGGCGGCGCAGAGTCTCATCTCGGCGGCGGTCGAGCGCGGCGACCTGGCGACCGAGGTGTACGCCCGCCACAAGCACGCCGAGATCCTCTACGGGCGCAAGGCGAGCGAGGCCGCGCTCGACGAGGTCAGGACCATCCGGGAGCTCGATCCTGCCGGCGTGTTCTCCGTGAACCAGGCCTACGCGGTCAACGTCTCCGCCATGGTCGCTCACGACGAGCGGTCGTGGGACGAGGCGATCACGCGCTACAACGAGGTCATCCGGATCTGGCGCGCTCACGACCGTTCCGCGTACGAGGCTCTCGCGCTGGGCAACCTGGCGCTCGTGCTCGGCGAGGCGGGCCGGGGCGAGGCGGCCGTGCCGGTCGCCGAGCTGGCTCTCGGCATCACGACCGAGTTGAGCGGCGGCCGTCCGAACCCGCAGGTCGTCTATCAGCTGGCGGTCGCGCTCAGCGCGGCCGGCCGCCACGAGGAAGCGCTTGCCCGCTTCGAGGAGGGGCGCGCGGAGTTCCGGCGGATAAAACAGTTCACCTGGGAGGGCATGACGCTGCGCCGGATGGCCGAGACCTGTTTCGCCATCGGCCGACCCGAGCGCGCCGTGGACCATGCCGAGGAGGCCCTGACCATCCTGGCGGAGGTGGATCAGATGTGGGCGCGCGGCAAGGTCCTGACGGTGCTCGGCCGCGCGCTGGGGCAGCTCGGCCAGCGCGACCGCGCCCGGGCCTGCCTGGCCGAGGCGGTCGCGATGCTGGGCCGGCCGGAGCTGCCCGACACGGACGACGTGCGCGCCCTGCTCGGCTGACCGGAAAATAGTCACCTGCGCCACTGCGCGGCAGCGAACCCCGACGGACGGCGGTGCGTCGGCGTTGGTGTGATCGGTATAGGTCAGGCAGCCTGGGTCAGGGTGACGGTGAGTCCGAGGGCTTCGAGCTGGCGGACGTGGTTGCGGATCTTCTTGCCGGTGTCCAGTCGGTTGAGGTGGTGGTCTGGTGAGCCCCCGTGTACGAGCTGGTGTCGACATGCTGGCCCTGGCCCGGCGCAACGTGAGTAGGTCGGCGCGCGCGCAACGTAGAGTTCCTGCACGGCACGATCGAGCGGGTGCCGCTGCCGAACCGTGCGCCTGCCGATTATTGCATCCATCCAGGTCATGGCCATGGAAGTCTTCGGCCCCAAGATCTCGGCTCCGAGCGCGTTCAGAAGCCGGGCATGCCCGATCCGCCTGGGCGTGGCAACACGCTGTGGTTGGCCTGTACCGTCACCGCCTACGGCAGCCGGCGCTTTTCCAAGAAGGCGCGAAAGGCCCCGTCACGCCCGTACACCTCATCGGCGGCCACCCACACCCGGCCTCCGAAAGATCGGGCAGGATCCGGTCGATCATCTGCTCGGCCTGCCGCGCCTTGGTGGCGAATCCCACCTGATCAGGAATGTGCGCGGCGCGGCAGCGTGCACAACCATCGGTCCACTCCCTGGGCAGATACAACTCGCGGTCAATCAACGCCTGCCCGGCGGCGGTGGCCCAGGCCGCCATCACCCCGACCTGGCACGGGAAGACCCCTCCCAGTGATCCGGTGAACTGGCGAGCTACCCCTGCCGAGGCGCGGCCCTTCTTCGAGAACCCGGTCTCATCGATCACCAGCACGCCCGCGCCACCCGGTCCCAGACCGGCCCCGCCATCGTCCAGACCCTGAACCACGTAGCGGCGGACAAAATCGCGCAGCTCATCGACGTCCCATTGGGCACGGTAGAGCAGATGCTGCTGGTTGTGGGGGTGGAAGTCCCCGGCATACTCGGCCAATTGCCAGCCGTTCTTCCGTGATAACGGTCTCAGCAGGCCCCGCACACAGGCAGCCGCCCGCCGCCGCAAATCAGCTCGAGGGAAGATCGACCCCACCTCTACCAGGAGGTCCTCCAGCTGATCTGACCACTCATCCACGCGCTCCCGGTCAGTAACGACCGCCGAGATGTCCAACACCGGGACCTGCATGCACGGCGGCTACCCACCGCAGACACCACTGAACTGCCACGGAAAAGAGGATCTACGACTGAAGGGCTAACCGATGTTCGGGCCGAGGCCGTCTCCGGCGCCCAACTTCGAGACGAGGTCGGTGGCCTGGGTAGCGGGCACGCCCGACACGGTCAGGATGGCGACGACGGCGGCGGGGCCGGCCGTGTCGGACCCTAGCAGGCCGTCGTTCACCGCGTCCATGAGGGCCATGAGCATCTGCTCGTGGAGGAACATCAGGGCCCGTGCCGACAGCGGGGACGTGAACCGGCCCTGATCGAGACCGTGTTGGAGCGTCTCCAACGAGGCTTCGCGGACCGGGGCGAGACGCTCGCGGATGCCTTGCACGGTGACGCTGCGCTGGGCGAGCGCAAGCAGGAGCCGGTAGCGGTCAGCGACCTGCCAGGCCGCGAGGGTGGCGCGTGCGAGTGATTCCGCGGGGTCCGTCGCGGCTTGCAGGCCCGCTGCTCTGGCCGCCGCAACGGTCTCCACGGCATCGTCGAGGATGGCGCTGAGCAGTGCCTCGCGGCTCGGGAAATGCCCGTACACCGTGCGGCGGACGACGCCCGCGGCACGCGCGATCTGGTCCATGGAGGCGTCCGGGTCGCGAACCAGTTCGGCGACGGCGACGTCGAGAATGCGGCGACGGTTCGCGGCGGCGCGGCTGGTGTTACGCGAGGTCATGCCTCCATTGTGTCCGCTCTTGGGGTACCGCGCCCTCGTCCGGCCTTCCGGGACGTTGACGGCAACGAAGACGGCAACGAAGACGGCAACGCCGCCGAACGACCACGCATGATCTCACTCGGCCACACCAGGGGTTTCCGTGGCCGGAGCCGTATGATGCGGTGAATGATCGTGCTGATAAGGAAGAGGTCCCAGGTTCAAGTCCTGGTAGCCCCACCGTTCCGCTCCAGCTCAGAGGCCGGATCCCGAGATCAGGGATCTGGCCTTTTCATCGTTTGACCGTCACTTGACCGTGGCGCTGGACAGCACCATGGGTATTGCCGCGTTCGAAAGCGTTTGGCGCATCTTGGGAACTTCCTCGCCCTTCAGGGCTTGACGCCCCTGCCTGGTCGTCCATTGAGAGCCATCGTTCGCGCCTTGAGCGCGCCTGGCAGGCCCGGGACTATGCCCTGGCGATAGGCACCGCGAAAGACTTGGCGGAGGCCACAGCCAAGGTCATCCTGGATGCACGCGGGCAGACGTCTCCAAGCAATGACGGGCCGGGGCGTCGTGGTGGGCGGACAACGATCGTGCCGTCAGGAGAGGGTCTTCACCAGATGGCGCAGCGTCTCGCCCAGCTCCGTCGTGCACGTGATGTGCCTGTCGCCGCTGGGCTGGAGGATGCCGCGCTGCTCGGCGTCGTACAGGCCGGCGAGCTCTTCGGCGAGCTGGGGCGGGACACCCGCCTGCACCATCAGGCCGACCCATCCCGGCTGCGGGACGGTGATCACCTCCAGCGGCCTGCCGAGAACGTCGCCCAGCTCCTCGGCCACCTGCCGCTCGGTGTAGTGATGGCAGTCCAGGCCGATGACCTCCTCAGCCGGGAAAGGCGCGGAGAGCGCCTCGGCGACCACCGCGCCGATGTCGCGCGTCGCGACCATCGGGGTGGGAATGTCGGCCGAGTCGGCGAAGACGGGATAGACGCCGAGCTCGCGAGCGGCGCCGAGCACGGTCTCGACCTTCTCCTGGAAGTGCGGCGGTCGGATCGCGGTCAGGGTCACGCCCGTCTTCCGCAGCCGGTCCTCCATGTGGTGGAGCCAGCGGATCGGGCCCGTGCCCTCGGCCAGCTCCGCCCCGATCGACGAGAGCATCACCACGTGCGGGACCCCGCTGTCGAGAACCGCTCCGGCGATCGAGTCGGCCAGCCGTCGGTGATCGGCGTCGGCGTCGGCCAGGGCCGGGTCCGTCGGCAGCATGACGAACGCCGCGCGGCACCCACGGAAGGCCTCCGCCAGCGCCGCCCTGTCGCCGAAGTCGGCGACGGCGATCTCCGCGCCCGCCTGCGACCAGGGTTCGGCCTTGGCCTCGTTGCGGACCACGGCCCGCACCGCTTCCCTCTTGGCCAGGAGTTCCCTGGCCGCCGCGCCGCCGACGTGGCCTGTCACTCCAGTGATCGCGTACATCGGATACCTCCGGTGAGTCGTCGAGGTGAGTCACCACCCAGTGAACGCGTCCGCAGAAAGACGATCCATATCCCGTACGCTCATTTGCATTTCTGTGCGTCTACACTGGCGGTGTGGACCCGCTCGCCGATCTCCTCGACGGTGTCCGTGCCCGCAGCGCGGCGTTCTGCCAGGCCATCCTCGAACCACCGTGGTCGCTGCGGATAGCCGACGAGGCCACGCTCGCCCTGGCCACCGCCCTGCGTGGGCACGCCTGGGTCGTGCCCGACGTGGGTGAGCCGGTGCTGATGCGCACCGGGGACGTGACCATCATCAAAGGGCCGAAGCCGTACACGATCGGCGACGACCCGGCCACCCCGCCGGAGGTCATCGTCAAGCCAGGCAACCGCCTGACCACCATGGACGGCGTCGACGTCACCGATCAGCTGCGGCTCGGGCCGCGGACGAGCGGATACAGCCCCGGCGGGTCGGCGATCGTGGCCAGCGGCACCTACCAGGTCATCGGGGAGGTGAGCGAGCGGCTCCTGAACGCCCTGCCGGAGATCGTACTCGTGCCCCGGTCGAGCGTGCAGTCCCCGATCATGGAACTGCTGGCGCAGGAGGTCAACGGCGAAGGGCCCGGCCAGCAGGTCATCCTCAACCGGCTCCTGGACCTGGCGCTGATCGCGACCCTGCGCGCCTGGTTCGCCCGCCCCGAGGCTCACGCGCCCGGCTGGTACCAGGCGCAGAGCGATCCGCTGATCGGCCCGGCGCTCCAGCTGATCCACGGCGATCCCGCCCATCCCTGGACGGTGGCTCTGCTGGCCGGCAAGGTGGGCGCCTCACGCGCGGCGTTCGCCCGCCGGTTCGCCACGCTCGTGGGGGAGCCGCCCATGGCCTACCTCACCGGCTGGCGCATGGCGCTCGCCGCCGATCTGCTGCGTTCCTCCGACGCCACGATCGACGCAGTCGCCCGGCACGTCGGCTACGCCAACGCCTTCGCGCTGAGCGTGGCCTTCAAACGCGTCCGCGGGGTGTCGCCGAGCCGCCATCGCTCGGGCGAGTGAACCCGGGGCGAAGTTTCGCGGAAGCGCCGGCGATCGCCCACCTGGCCGCCGCCGATGAAGACACCGTCCGGGATGTGATCCGCGCCTTCAACGAGCGCGGGCTGTCGGCGGTGGATCCCGAGTGGGCGGGAGGCCGTCCCCGCCGCATCACCAGCGATGATGAAGAGTTCATCGTCGACGGTTTTGACGGTCGTGCCCGCTGGGTTCTTGGTGAGTGCCGTTTATCGGCTCGTCGATCCCCGTGCCACTTCACGTTCACTCACGAGGACCTATGGACGATCTTCCGTTACCTGGGTTGCGGTGCCATAGTGATCGTCGTGAGCGACCGCAAATCGCTGAGCAGCGTACGCGCTTCGATACGCCTGAGCAACGCGGCGTCAGCCGATCAACACCCTGTGGGGACCTGGCTGTTGGCAGTCGTCGCTGCCTGGAGCGTTTTCACTCACATCGTTGGCATCGTCTCAGGTGATCCGCAAAGCTTCGCATCATCAGGATGGGGCCCCGTCGCCCAATGGATTGAGCATTGCCTCGTCCTGGGCGGCATGCTCTTTCTTTTCATATCCATGCTCGAGTCCTTGATGTACAGGTATCGGCGCAAGCACGGCGACATAGAGTAACCAGAGCCGCCCTGCGAGTTCCGCACCGCTGGTGTCCCATCCAGCCGGTGAGTGCCATGAACGCGAGCACGATCACGGCCGTCAGGATCGCCAAAGCGGCGAATTTCTCAAGCCAGCTGGACTTTCCTCTGAGGGGAAGCAGGGGCGGTATTCGGCGCGTGCGGAGTTCACATCGACGGAATTGATGCCCCTGGCCGAGCCGGCTCCCCGCGCGCCTGGACGGCGTGCGGGGAGCCGGCAGGTTGGTCAGCTGGTGAACGATCTGGTCCCGCGACCCACCCAGGTGCCACGCTCGCCCCAGTACGACCTGGCGGTCGCGCGGAGGGAGGTGTTCTCCTTGTACGTGTTGTTGAGGTACCTGCACGTGCCGCCCGAGTGACCGTAGTAGTTGTTCTTGTCGGTGATGGTGATCGTGCTGCCGCCATTGACCGGAGTCAGCGTCACCGTCACCTGGCGGGCACCCTCGGAGTCGTACGCCCGCACGCAGAACTTGTTCGAGGCATCGGCGTAGGAGATCAGGCCATCGCTGACGTTCCACGACAACGAGCTGGCCATCGCCGGCTGCGCCATGGCAAAGCTCGACGCGACCAAGGCAGCGCCGACAACGGTGGTCTTGAGCAGATTTTTCATCATGGTTCCTTCCGTTTGGACGGGTCATCCTGATACCGCCCAAAAGGGAGCCTGGGTCAAGACCGAGTCCGACGACGGATCTTCTGAGCACAGTTCGCCGGCTGGTCGTGCAAACGTAGATCGTCGGCCGCCGGCTCGTCGAAAAACTAGCGGCTCACTAGCGGCGCGCTAGCTCGTGCGCATGTCACTGGAATTGCGGACGTCTTGTGGGCGACCTGGGACGCGTGTAGCCCGACTTGCGGTAACGCCGTCGCCTGCACTCCTGGACACCACGCGGCATCGTTCCATGCTCGCCTCCAGGTCGCTCCGCCCGCCCGCGTCCTCTCTGTCCGCTGACCAGGGCGGAGGCGAGGTTGTGGGCACACCCCTTTCCGAGCGTGAGGTGCCTCACTGACCATGCGTCCCCGGGAGATCAACGGGATAGCGTACGTCGACATGGGCACGACTGCAGGTGAGCGCCCCGCGCCCAGGGGCACAGAGGTCCCTCGACGGCGGGTTGTGGATTTGGGCATGCTTCGTGGGGGGACCCCTTTATTCGGGTTCGCCGGACTGGCGAGCATCGGGCGGGGCGTCGGTAATCCGTTGACGCTCGCACGTCAAGGGGCCGGCGATCGGCGCGGACATGTCGCGGGGCACCGTGCTGTCTCTGCCGTACGAGATCTACGAACTCGTCCAGTCGGTCGGCTGACGATGTCGACGAACGTGTCCTGCACCCGGCCTGCCTTGGTCCGGAGGTGAGCACCACCGGCACCGGCGTCGCCCCGGCCACCCTGCGTACGGCGACCGGACGAGAGGCCACCCGTTGGGTGGCGGCGCACTGTCGCGAGGTGCCATGGCTCACGGTCGTCACCGTGCTCACCACGGTGGCCGGGGCGGCGCTTCAGGTGCTGCCGGTGCTCCTGCTCGGCCGGGTGGTCGACGGGGTGATCGAAGGCGAACCGCAATCGATGCTGGTCACGATCGGCGCGCTGATGGTGGCCGCCGCGCTTCTCGGCTCGGCGGCCACGGCGGCGTCGACGTACCTGATCGGGCGGCTGGGCGCGGGGCTGCTCGCGCGGCTGCGGGAGGACGCCGTCCGGGCGGTGCTGGCGATGCCGAGCGCGCGGATCGAGCAGGTCGGCCGGGGAGACGTGTTGTCCAGGGTCGGTGACGATGTGGCCGTGCTCTCCAAAGGCATCCGCACGGCCATCCCCACGGTGTTCTCGGCGGGAGTGCTGGTCGTCATCGCCACGGTCGGCATGTTCGGACTGGATTGGCGGCTCGGCCTGGCGGGCGCCGGAGCGCTGCCCGCGTACGCGCTGGCCCTGCGCTGGTATCTCCCCCGGTCCGCCCCGCTCTACCAGAAGCAGCGGGCGGCCCAGGCCGACCGTGCGCAGGCGTTGATCAGTGGTCTGAACGGGATCGACACCGTCCGGGCGTACCGCCTTGAGGACACCTTCCGCGAGAAGGTCACCCGTGAGTCGTGGCGGGTGCGGGATCTCGGCATCGAGGTGTTCCGGTTCTTCGGCCGGTTCGTCGGCAGAGAGAATCGCGCCGAGTTCATCGGGCTGGTCCTGATCATCGTGGTGGGGTACGCCCTGCTGGAGGCCGATGCCGCCAGCCTGGGCGAGGTGTCGGCGGCCCCGCTGCTGTTCCACCGGCTGTTCAACCCACTGGGCGCCATCATGTTCACCTTCGACGAGGCGCAGAAGTCGGGCGCGAGCCTGACCCGGCTGGTCGGGGTGCTGGGGGAGGCCGCGGAGGACCGGCTGGTGGGCGACGTGGCGGTCGCTCCGGCGGACGCCGCGCCGTACCCGGTGACGGTGGAGGGGCTGACGTTCAGCTATCCCGACAGTGAGCAGCCGGTCCTCCGGGATGTCAACCTGACGATCCCGGCCGGCGGCTCGCTCGCACTGGTGGGGGCGACGGGCGCGGGCAAGACGACCCTGGCCGCGCTGATCGCGGGCATCGGGACCCCGCAGGCCGGATCGGTGCGCATAGGGTCGACCGACCTCGCGGACCTGGACGAGGCCGGGGCGCGAGCCTTGGTGAGCATCCTGACGCAGGAGACGCACGTGTTCTCCGGTGCGCTCGCCGACGACCTGCGGCTGGTCGCGCCGGAGGCGACCGGCGCCGAGCTGATGGACGCGTTGCGCACGGTCGGCGCCGACGGGTGGGTCGACGCGTTGCCCGATGGGCTGAACACCATGGTCGGCGAGGGCGGCGAGCGCCTGGACGTCACCAAGGTCGCCCAGGTCGCCTTGGCCCGGCTGGTGCTGGGCCGGGCGCCGGTGGTGGTGCTCGACGAGTCGACCGCGGAGGCGGGCAGCGAGGGCGCCGCCGAGCTGGAGCGGGCCGTGTCGGCCGCGTGCGCGGGCCGGACCACGTTGTTCGTGGCGCACCGGCTGACCCAGGCGATGGCGGCGGACCGGATCGCCGTGCTGGACGCGGGACGCGTTGTGGAGCAAGGGACTCACGAGGAGTTGGTGGCTCTGGGCGGCCGGTATGCGCGGCTGTGGCGGGCCTGGCGAGAAGGTAGTTAGGTATGTCCGACGTACGTCGCCGAACCGGTGGCACGCAGCGCCCCCGCCCGGGGTCCGACATCCTCTGGACCGCGCTGCGTCGCAACATCGGCGCCATGACCTGGGGCACCGTCCTCATGGGCATGTACCAGGCGGGTGAGACCGCCTTCCCCATCGCGCTCGGCCTGATCGTCGAACACACGATGCGGGAGCGGAGCCTCGGCTCGCTCGCCCTGTCGATCGCCGCGTTGGCCGTGATCATCACGACCGTGTCGCTGTCGTGGCGGTTCGGGATGCGCATCCTGCAGAAGGCCAACACGACCGAGGCGCACCGCTGGCGGGTGCGGGTCGCGGCCTGCGGACTCCAGCCGGTGGCCAGGGACGTCGACCTCAAGTCCGGCGAGGTGCTGACCATCGCCACCGAGGACGCCGACCAGACCGCTGACATCATCGAGGTGGTACCGCTGCTGATCAGCTCGCTGGTCGCGGTGCTGGTCGCGGCGGTCGCGCTGGGCCTGGCCAACGTCCAGCTCGGACTGCTGGTGATCGTGGGAACTGTCGCGATCCTGTCGATCCTGAGCGTGATGTCCAGGCGGATCGGCGTCAGTACCCGCGAACAGCAGGCCCGGGTGGCGCGCGCAGGCGCGAAGGTCGCCGACCTCATCGTCGGCCTACGACCGCTGCACGGCTTCGGTGGCAACCACGCGGCGTTCCTGTCCTATCGGAAGGTCAGCATGGAGGCGAAGCGCCAGGCGATCACCGTCGCCAGGGTGAACGGCGCGTACGCGGGCACCGCGCTGGCCCTCAACGCGGTCCTGGCCGCCGCCGTGACCCTGACGGCGGGCTGGCTGGCGTTCAACGGCCAGATCACCATCGGGGAGCTGGTCATGGCCGTGGGGCTGGCGCAGTTCATCATGGAACCGCTCAAGTTGTTCTCGGACATGCCGAAGTACGTGATGATGGCGCGTGCGTCGGCCGAGCGGATGGCGCTGGTGTTGGCCGCGCCGCCGGTGACGACCCCGGGGCCGGGGCGCCCGGCCGTGGGAGGAGACCTTGAGATCGACTGCGTCCGGTACGGGTCCCTGCGCAAGCTGAAGTTCCAGGTGGCCGCCGGCGAGTTCGTGGCGATCGCCGCCTACCAGCCGCGCGCGGCGGCCGACCTCGCGTCGATCCTGGCCGTGAACGTCCCGCCTGACGCGTATGAGGGAGTGGTACGGGTCAGCGGACAGGAGATCGCGGACCTGTCGATCGAGGCGGTCCGCGAGCACATGCTGGTGAACCCGTACGACGGGGAGATCTTCGCGGGCACCCTCCGTACGAACATCGACCCGTCGGGCACCAGCCGGATGGTCCCCGAGGCCGTCGAGGCGTCCATGCTGACCGACGTCGTCGCCCTCCACCGCGAAGGACTCGACTACGGCGTTCGCGACCGCGGCGCGAACCTTTCCGGAGGGCAGCGCCAACGGCTGTCTCTGGCCCGCGCCCTCGCCGCCGACACCGACGTCCTCGTCCTGCACGACCCGACGACAGCCGTCGACGCGGTCACCGAACAGCTCATCGCGCGCAACATCGCGGAGCTGCGCCGGGGCCGCACCACCATCGTGATCACCAGCAGCCCGGCACTCCTGGACGCCGCCGACCGTGTCCTCGTCCTGGACGACGGCGTCATCACCGCCGAGGACACCCATCGGAACCTCCTCGCGACCGACGAGGACTACTGTCTGGCCGTGGCCCGGTGACCTGCTGGTCGAGCGCCCGGGCGGCATCCCTGAGCACGGCGTGCCGCCGGCACGCACCGCGACGAAGGCCGAGCAGGGGGCACGTGGTCAGCCTCGGGACGTGAGCATGGGGTCATGGCTCACTGGTTCCGGCGCCGGGTCAGCAGCAGGACGCACGCGAGGGCCCCGAGCGCCACGGTGACGAGTCCTGGAGCCGCCGAGCGTCGCCCCCGGGCCCAGCGCCGTGGTGAGCGGTCCGCCGAGCGCGAAGCACGCGACGGTGACGGCCGTCGGCACGTCGGTCACTTGCCGACGTAGGCCGCGAGGTGCTCGCCGGTGAGGGTGGAGCGGGCCGCGACGAGGTCGGCCGGCGTGCCCTCGAAGACGATCTGGCCGCCGTCGTGCCCGGCGCCGGGACCGAGGTCGATGATCCAGTCGGCGTGCGCCATGACCGCCTGGTGGTGCTCGATGACGATGACCGACTTGCCGGAGTCGACGAGCCGGTCGAGCAGGCCGAGCAGCTGCTCGACGTCGGCGAGGTGCAGGCCGGTGGTCGGCTCGTCGAGGACGTACACGCCGCCCTTGTCGGCCATGTGGGTGGCCAGCTTGAGCCGCTGCCGCTCGCCGCCGGACAGCGTGGTGAGCGGCTGGCCGAGGCTGAGGTAGCCGAGCCCGACGTCGGCGAGCCGGTCGAGGATGGCGTGCGCGGCCGGCGTGCGCGCCTCGCCGGCGCCGAAGAACTCCTTGGCCTCGGTCACCGACATCGCGAGCACCTCGCTGATGTCGCGGCCGCCGAAGTGGTATTCCAGCACCGAGGCATGGAACCGCTTGCCCTCGCACTCCTCGCAGGGGGTGTCGACGCCGGCCATCATCCCCAGGTCGACGTAGATGACGCCGACGCCGTTGCAGGCGGGGCAGGCACCCTCGGAGTTGGCGCTGAACAGCGCCGGCTTCACGCCGTTGGCCTTCGCGAACGCCTTGCGGATCGGGTCGAGGAGTCCGGTGTACGTCGCCGGGTTGCTGCGTCGCGAGCCGCGGATGGGGGCCTGGTCGACCGACACGACGCCCGCGGACGCGGGGATGGAGCCGTGGATCAGCGAGCTCTTGCCGGAGCCGGCGACGCCGGTGACGACGCAGAGGACGCCGAGCGGGACGTCGACGTCGACGTCCTGGAGGTTGTGGCGGTTGGCGCCGCGGATCTCCAGCATGCCCTTGGGCGTACGCACCGTCTCCTTGAGTGCGGCCCGGTCGTCGAGATGGCGGCCGGTGATGGTGCCGCTGGCCCGCAGCCCCTCGATGGTGCCCTCGTAGCAGACGGTGCCGCCCGCCGTACCGGCGCCGGGGCCGAGGTCGACGACGTGCTCGGCGATCGCGATCGCCTCCGGCTTGTGCTCGACGACGAGCACCGTGTTGCCCTTGTCCCGCAGCCGCAGCAGCAGGCCGTTCATCCGCTGGATGTCGTGGGGGTGCAGGCCGATGGTGGGCTCGTCGAAGACGTAGGTGACGTCGGTGAGCGCGGACCCGAGGTGGCGGATCATCTTGGTGCGCTGTGCCTCGCCGCCCGACAGCGTGCCCGCCGGCCGGTCGAGGGAGAGGTAGCCCAGCCCGATCTCCACGAACGAGTCGATGGTGTGCAGCAGCTTGCCGAGCAGCGGCGCGACCGACGGCTCGTCGAGGCCGCGGATCCATTCGGCCAGGTCACGGATCTCCATCGCGCAGGCTTCGGCGATGTTGATGCCCTTGATCTTCGAGGAGCGGGCCGCCTCGTTGAGCCGGGTGCCGCCGCAGTCCGGGCAGGCGGTGAACGTCACCACCCGCTCCACGAACGCCCGGATGTGCGGCTGCATCGCGTCGACGTCCTTGGAAAGGAACGACTTCTGGATCGTCGGGATCAGACCCGAGTACGTCAGGTTGATGCCCTCGACCTTGATCTTGGTCGGCTCCTTGTAGAGCAGGTCGTCGAGTTCCTTCTTGGTGAACTTGCGGATCGGCTTGTCCGGGTCGAAGTAGCCACAGCCCCGGTAGATGCGGCCGTACCAGCCGTCCATGCTGTAGCCGGGGACGGAGAGCGCGCCCTCGTTGAGTGACTTGGTGTCGTCGTACAGCTGGGACAGGTCGAAGTCGGTGACCGTGCCCCGGCCCTCACAGCGCGGGCACATGCCGCCGTGGTAGACGGCCTCGCGCACCACCTTTCGCTCGCCCTTGCCCTTGTCGACCTTCATGGCCCCGCTCGCCACCGCCTGGGCGACGTTGAAGGAGAAGGCCGTGGGGGGGCCGATGTGCGGCTGCCCGAGGCGGCTCCACAGGATGCGCAACATCGCGTTGGCGTCGGTCGCGGTGCCGACGGTTGAGCGGGGGTCTGCGCCCATCCGCTGCTGGTCGACGATGATCGCGGTGGTCAGCCCGTCGAGGACGTCGACGTCCGGCCGCGCCAGGGTGGGCATGAAGCCCTGCACGAAGGCGCTGTAGGTCTCGTTGATCAGCCGCTGCGACTCGGCGGCGATCGTGCTGAACACCAGTGAGCTCTTGCCCGAGCCGGAGACGCCGGTGAACACCGTCAGCCGGCGCTTCGGGATCTCGATGCTGACGTCCTTGAGGTTGTTCACGCGCGCGCCGTGCACGCGGATCAGGTCGTGGCTGTCGGCAGAGTGAGGCACAGGCGACTGCTTGTCCGTCCTCGGGGGCGTGCTCATCGTGTCTCCATCTGTTTCGCGGGCGCCTGGCGTGATCTGGCCAGGTTTGAGGATACGTCTGGTTCCCTTCGCTTCGACCCCGTGGAGCCTCTGGGCTTCCGGCCACGTGGGTCGAACCGGTCATCCGCTGCTTGGGAGCGGGGGGTCGGCGGTCATCGGTCCTGGAGCAGCCCGAGGACGTTGCCATCGGGGTCGGTGACGGTGGCGACCAGGCGGCCGCCACCTACGTCCCGTACGGGCTCCTTCACGGTGGCACCGGCGGCGGTCACCTCGGCGAGCTTCGCCTCGATGTCGGGCACGTGCCAGTAGGCCACCGGCGAGGTCATACCCTGCGACGCGCCGCCCGGCACCAGCCCGATGTGCTGGCCCTCGGCCTCGAAGCCGACGTAGTAGGACGAGTCGGCCTGCGGCGGGACGCCGAGCAGGGCGGCGTACACCTCCTTGGCCTTCGCCAGGTCGGACACGGGATGCAGCACGGTCTTGATTCCCTGGGTGGACGAGCCGGTCATGGTCACTCCTGAGGTCGTAGGTCTGGTGGGGATTGTCTGGTCAAGGACACGGGAAGCCGCCCGGCCGCGGGTGTCGCGGTACAAGGCCAGAGAGGCGTCCGGGTCGTCATGCGGGGTCTAGCGACTGGTGAGGTCCATGCCGGTCACACTAGGTGCGGCTCGGGGGCCGGCGCTTCTCGATTCCTGACCGGTTCGGTCCCCTGTTTCGCCACGCGGCATGGAAGGCACCAGCGTGCCGGCGGTTCGTCCGCCGCCAGCACGGTTCACGCGCCGGCCGACCGGATCCAGCAGGTGGGCAGGCTCTGGCCGAATCCATGTATGGCCAGGGCTCCGGTGCCGTCGTACATTCTGGGGAGCGACTCGCGGCGGGATCAGGGCGGTGATCTTTGGAACGGGGAGTTCCGGAAATCCCGGGGGAACCTGTGGTGGTGGTCGGAGCCGGGCTGACGGGGTTGGCCGCCGCGATGCGACTGGAGCGGGAACGCGTCGTCGTGGTGGAGCGGGACGAGGCGGTCGGCGGGAAGGCGCGGAGCCGAGGACGCGACGGCTTCACTTTCGACGTGACAGGGCACTGGCTGCACCTGCGCGAGGAACCGCTCAAGGAGCTGGTGCTCGGGTTGCTGGGAGAGGACAACCTGGCCCGCCTCGAGCGCAGGGCCACGGTGTGGCTCGACGGCAGGATGATCACGTACCCGTTCCAGGCGAATATCCATGGGCTGCCGTGGCCGAGTCGTCTGCAGTGCCTGGCCGGTTTCGCGGCGGCGCGCATGCGCCGGCGGCGGGGAGCGCCGGCGGAGATGAGTTTCGAGGATTTCGTCGTCGAGCGCTTCGGGCGGGGCATGGCGCGGCATTTCTTCGTGCCGTACTACTCCAAGAAGTTCCAGGGGATCGCGCTGGACGAGCTGCGCACCGAATGGCTGAAGGACTACTTTCCGATGCCGAGCACCGCGCAGGTGCTCGGTGGGGCGCTCGGGGTCCGGAATGATCGATTCGGATACAACGCCCGCTTCCTTTACCCCGCTCAGGGCGGCATCGGCCTCCTGCCGGAGGCGATGCTGGCGGCCTGCAGGAGCCGTGACGGTTTCGACATCCAGATGTCGACCTCGCTGGAGGAGGTCGATCTCGACAGGAGGCGGATCCGGCTCAGCGGGTCGGCGGATTGGCTGGGCTGGCGGGCGCTCGTCTCCACGATCCCGCTGTCCGACCTGCTCGACCGTATTCCGGGGCTGCCCGAGCACATCAGGGACGCGCGCCGCACGCTGCGATCGAGTGCGATGCGCTACGCGAACATAGCCCTGCGGGCGCCGTCCCCGCTGCGGGAACATTGGGTGTACACCCCGGAGCCGGACATTCCCTTCTATCGGATGGGCGTGTACACGAACGCCGCACCACGGATGGCGCCGCCGGGTGGCGCGAGCCTCTGGGTGGAGATCGCCGACCAGAAGGGCCCGGTGGCGGACCCGGACATCGTCGACGCGCTGCTGAAGATCGGCGCGATCGGGTCAGCCGCCGATGTGCTGTTCATGGAGCACCACAAAGTGGATCATGCCTACATCGTGTTCGACGACGCCAGGGAGAAGGCCATCGACACGATCCTTCCGTGGCTCGCGGAAGCGGGAGTCCACTCGTGCGGCCGGTACGGGAGATGGACCTACGGCTCGATGGGAGACGCCATTCTCGACGGGTTCTCCGTCGCAGCACTGGTAGCCGGATCAGCAGAGAACACCTGACGGAGGAACCCATGTTCTTCGACATTCCCGCGCACGAACTGGCCTCCTACCGGCCGACGCTGCCAGTGCCGGAGGACTTGGAGGAGTTCTGGCAGAAGACCCTCGCGGAGGCCGCCCAGTTTCCGTTGGCCGTGACGGCGGTACCGGTGACCGACACCCCGCTGCGGACGGTGTCGGTGTACGACGTGACGTTCGCCGGCTTCGGCGGTCATCCGATCAAGGCGTGGTACCTGGTCCCGCGCGAGCCGGAGCCCGGCGCTGCGACGATCATCGAGTTCATCGGCTACGGGGGCGGTCGCGGCCTGCCGCATGAGCTGTTGTTCTGGTCCGCCTCGGGCCATCCACACCTGATCATGGACACCCGCGGCCAGGGCAGTTCCTGGCGGGTCGGCGACACCGGCGATCCCGGCTCGCCCGGCAGGCCCCACGTGCCCGGCTTCCTCACCGATGGTGTGACGTCGCGAGAGGACTACTACTATCGCCGGCTGTTCACCGATGCGGTCCGCGCCGTGGACGCCGCCGCCGAACTCCCCCACAGTGACCCTGCCAAGCTGGTCACCACAGGCACCAGCCAGGGTGGCGCGCTGTCACTCGCCACGGCGTCCTTGCACCCCGGGGTCGCAGCGACCATGCCGAACGTGCCTTTCCTGTGCGACATCCGGAACTCCGCCCGGGCCGCGGTAACGGGTCCCTACCCCGAGCTCGTCAAGTGGTGCCGCACCCACCGGAGCCTGGCCGACCAGGCGTTGGCCACACTCGGCTACTTCGACGTGGTCAATCTGGTTCGCGCGGCCCGCTGTCCTGCCCATTTCGGCGTCGCCCTCCTTGACGAGACCTGCCCGCCGTTGGGGGTCTACGGATGTTTCAACTCCTATGGCGGCCGGAAGGAGATCACCGTGTACGCCTGGAACGGCCACGAGAGCGGAGAAGCCCACCACCTGGCCGACCAGCACCGGTGGTTGTCCCAGGAGGCGGGAATTGGCTGACTTCGAAGAGGAGGAGGTCGTCGCGGAGCGCGAGGTGTTCCGCGGTCGCCGGCTCACAGTCGTCGAGCGGGACATCAGGATCGCCGCCGACCGGGTCGTCACCTGGGAGGTCATCCAGAAGGACGACAGCGTCGCGATCGTCGCGATCGACGCTGAACACCGGGTCCATCTGGTGGAGGAGTACTTCGGGGCGACCGGCGAACGTGCGCTCTGCCTGCCCAAAGGGCGGATCGATGCGGGAGAGACCCCCGCCGAGGCCGCGGGCCGCGAACTGCGTGAGGAGCTTGGGCTCCGCGGCGATCTCGGGCATCTCTGCACGCTCAGCGTCAGCCCCGGCTATCTGTCTCAGCGGACCGAGATATTCCTGGCGACGGCGTTGTCGCCCGATCCGCTCGAGGGCGATGAGGAGCACAGCATCAAGCCGGTGACGCTTCAGCTGGACGACGCTGTGCGCATGTGCCTGAACGGCGAGATCCATGAAGCGCGGACTGTCGCGGCGCTGCTCGCGGTAGCCCGCTCCCATCCGACGCCATGACCGGCGGCTTACGGGTGGTCGTCCTCCCTGACAAGTTCCGTGGATCGCTGACCGGGGAAGAAGTGGCGTCCGCGGTCTCACGGGCCATGCGCCGGCTGGATCCTTCCCTGGACGTCCTCGCGATGCCACTGACCGACGGAGGCCAGGGGACGCTGAGGATCCTGGCGGAACATCGGGGTGCGGTGCTCCACCGCTCGGAGGTCACCGGCCCTTATGGCGATCCGGTGCCGGCAAGATGGGCGGCCCTGCCCGATGGGACCGCGGTCATCGAGGCCGCCGATGTGTGCGGCTGGTCGCGGGCCGGAACGGGGCTCCGCCCGCTGCAGTCCACCACCCGAGGGGTGGGGGAGCTCATCGGCATCGCCTGCCATATGGGCCATGAGCGAATCATCGTCACGATCGGCGACACCGTCACCGTGGACGGAGGGCTCGGGGCGATCGAGGCACTGTCCTGGTCACCCGTTCGGGCGGAGGTCCGCGTCGCGGGCGACGTGGACATCCTGTTCACCGACGCGGTCCGGCACTTCGCCCGGCAGAAGGGCGCGACCGACGAGGAGATCCCCCGGCTCAGCGCCCAGCTGGAACGGCTGGGGGAACGTTACCGTGACGTCACCGGCCGGGACGCCGACGCGGTGCGGTGCGGTGGTTCCGGCGGCGGGCTGGCCGGGGCCCTGGCGGTGTTCGGTGCACGTTGCGCGCCCGGATTCACGGTGATGAGCGAACTGCTGGGACTGGACGATCCGCTCTCGCGCGCGGACATCGTCGTCACGGGCGAAGGCCGCTTCGACCGGACGAGCCTGCTCGGCAAGGGGACCTACCGGCTGCTGACCGGCCGCGGCGAGAAGGTCCGAGGTGGGCTGATCGCCGGCTCCGTGGACCGGCACGCGGCCGGCGCGCTCCGTCCCGGCACCGTTGTCGTCCCTTTCACCGACTACCGGCCGGGGACCGCCGAGGCGATCCGTGACGCCGGCTCGATCCTCGACGAGGCCGCCGCTGATCTGGCCACGGCCCTTCTTCACAGCCCGCGGGCCCGAAACCCATGAGCCTTCCCGAACTCCTGGTCGGCCCAGGCACGGCGGCCGTCCTCAGGACGGTCCTCGCCCGGTATCGCACCCGCAGGCCGCTCGTGGTCGCGACGGACCGCGCGCTCCGGTCGATCGACGCCGAGCGTGCCCTGGCGGGCCTCGACTGGTGGGCGTTCTCGGACTTCACCTCGAATCCGCGGCTCGACCAGGTCGTCGAGGGGTGCCGGGCGAGGGAGCTCCGGCAACCTGATCTGATCCTGGGGGTCGGTGGCGGCAGCGCGATGGACGTCGCCAAGGCTGTCCGGTTGTTGCCGGCGGACCCGGCCGCAGCGCTCGCCGGCCTGCTCGGAGATGCCGACCGGTTCGTGGCGGAGAGTCTGCCGCTGATCCTCGTCTCCACCACAGCGGGTAGTGGCAGCGAGGTGACCGGCTTCGCCACGATGTACGACGGGGGCCACAAGCACTCTCTGGATCATCCGAGGGTCGGCGCCGAGACAACGATCGTGGATCCGTACCTGATGGCGTCGTGCCCGCACGACGTGACGACCAGCGGCCTCTTTGACGCGGTGAGCCATGCCGTGGAGTCGTACTGGAGCCGGCGGGCCACCGACGCGTCCCGAGCCCTGGCCCGTGAGGCCCTGGCGCTGTTGTCGCCGCTGCTCGGCGAATCACTGAAAGACCCGTGCCTGGAGCTCCGCGAACGCCTCATCGCCGGGGCCCTGGCCGCAGGCCGGGCCATTGCGATCACCCGGACGACCGCCGCCCACGCCTTCGCCTACGCGCTGACCATCCGCTTCGGAATCCCGCATGGAGTGGCTTGTATGCTCAACCTCCGCTGGCTTCTTGACTACAACCGGGACAGGTCGGACGGCCCGTCGCGTGCCGTCATCGACGAGGTGGTCCACCTGCTGGGCCCGGCAGAGGGGCGGATGACCGGTGTGATCGCCGGCCATCTGCGCCGGCACGCGTGGCCCGCCGAGCTCAGCGGCTACGGGGTCGGTCCGGCGGACCTGGCCGACCTGGTCGCGGCCGGGATGGGTGTGCGCGGCCGGGCCGGGAACAACCCGGTGGACCTCGACCGGGACTCGGTCTGCCGGGCTCTGGCGGCTGTCCTATGAGCGGCGACGAGCCAGTGGACGAGGAGGGGTTCCGTCTCCGCGGCGCGGCGCTGCTCCGGAGTGCGGCCAACGATCTCAAGCGTGACGACGCGGCGGCGGCCGCCGATCTCGGGGTGTCCGTGGCGGATTTCGCCGCCTACGCCGAGGGCCGGCGAGCCGTCCCGGGGGAGCTGGTCCGCCGGGCTGCCGCCGTCTGGCCGGTCAACGAAGCCGATCTCCTGCCCTGGCGTGACGACTGCCCGGACGGCGTGGTCATCCACCGGCTGGCGGACTCCATCGCTTCGGCGAGGGTGCTGACGCGCGGGGGGATCGACTACTACGAGTACCGCGACACGGCCATGTCGCGGGTGGCGTCGTTCCGGCCCGAGTGGATCAAGATGCTCTCGGTGGTCGACGATGATGATCCCGCTCACCCGGGTGTCAGATGGAACAAAGGCCATCTTCTCTACCAGTTCACCTACTTCGTTGGGCCGGTGAACTATTACGTCCGTGAGCCCGAGGGCGACCGGGTCCTGCGCATGGACACCGGTGATTCGGTGTGGGGCGTTCCGTACTCCCCGCACACCTTCACCTCGCGCAGCGCCGGTGAAGAGGCGTACATCCTGGCGCTCACCTACGGCGGGGAGTTAGTGGGCGACGCTCAGCGTGAGCTTGCCGCGCTCGGCGCCGAGACCGCCGCGAACTTCGCGCGCGCGCCCGGCGGTCTCACCTTTCCCGCCATTCTTCAGGACTTCCTCAACGCCCTCGCGCTTCCCGCCGACCGGCTCGCGGCGCTTTCCGGACTCTCGGAGGAACGTGTCGCCGACCTGCTCGACGGGGCCGTCGCGCCCGCGCCGGAGGAGATCACGCGTCTGGCGGTGGCCCTGCGGGTCTCACCCCGCGATCTGATGCCGATCAAGAGGGACGTCGTCGGCTCGATCCGGCACTGCCGCGCCGGCGAGGCCAGGGAGTGGCGCTATCCGTCATCGCCGCAGGCCGCCTATCGGATCAGGGAGCTCGCGGGGAGCAGCCTCCACCCGCATACCCGGGCATTGGAGATCATCCCACTGGCCGCTGCCGATCGTGTGGCGCCGTCGTCTTCTTCTTTGCGGACGTACCAGCATCAATACGTCTACAACGTGAGCTCCCAGACCGCCGACCTGGCCTGGCGGTTCGAGGGCCGGTCATTTCGCGACCGGCTGGATCCCGGAGACTCGGCCTACCTCAAACCCTTCGTGGAGGTCGCGTTCGCGTCGGAGCGGCCCGACGCATGCCGGCTACTGAGCCTGCGCATCGGCGGCCGGGTCACTCCCGAGACCCGGACCGCCCTGGGGACGATCTATCCGGGGAGCCTGCCCCGCTATCTTCGTGAAAACGGCCGGTGGTACTGAACCGGCTGCGCCATCGACCTCTGTCAGTTCACGGCCGAGGGCTTCGACCCGTTCCTGCCGTTCGGACATCTGCTGGACCCCCTGAAGGTCGAAGACCTCCTTCAGGGAGGCTATGGTCGTTTCGACGTTCTCGCTGGTGCCGTCCTGCATGATCTTGGCAAAGGTCTGTCGCATGGCCATGATCGAGCTGCGCAGGGCGTGATTGGCGTAAATGACCATGCTGAAGCCGCGGCTGGCCAACTCGGCGGTCGTGACGTGGTGGTAGGTGGTCGGCACCACGATGACGGGCAGCTCTCCGCGGTACCTGTCCCGAAAGGCGAAGACCTCTTCCGGGTCCTGTTGCTTCGAGTGGATCAGGAGCGCGTCGGCGCCCGCGCGCTCGTACACCCGGGCACGGTAGAGGGCTTCGTCCAGGCCACGACCCGAGATCAGCGCCTCGATCCTGGCCACGACGACGAGTTCACTGCTGCGGCGGCACTCCACCGCGGCCCGGATCTTGGCCGCGAAATCCGCGGGCGAGGCGAGCTCGTGGTCCCCGTCCAGGAAGCTGTTCAGTTTGGGGAACAGCTTGTCTTCGATGCAGATGCCCGCCACGCCGCGGGCCTCGTAGACGCGAACCATATGCGCGACATTGCTCGCGTTGCCGAATCCCGAGTCGCAGTCCGCGAGCACCGGTATCGACACCGCGCCGGCCATCGCGGCGGCGACCTCAAGGAATTCTGACATGGTCAGGATATTGGCGTCCGGGACACCTGCCGTCGCGGAGATCTCCAATCCGCTCGACCAGATGAGATCGAAACCGGCTTCTTCGGCGAGCCGGGCGCTCAGCGCACTGTGCCCGCCGGCGGCGCGAAGCAGCTTACCGCTGCGTAGCGCGGTGCGTAGGCTCACGGTCAAAAAACACTCCGATCTCCGACCTGAATCTGGCCACGATCTCCTGTGGAGAGTGGGTGACCCGGGGCCCTGGCTTGTGGCTTCGCGGCAGGCACCGGAAATGGACAAGGGCCGGAGTGCCGTGTAATTCCAGGTTGTGGAAGCTTTCTTCGGAATCGACAACATGCGCACGTGCGTATCCGCATCCGACGGCTGTCGCCGAGATGTCGTGCGGTCGAACCGTCTGCTGGCCCCCCGTGCTTTCGTGCAGCGAATTGTCCAGAACGACATGCACAATGTCCGGAGCGAGCTCACCTATCATGGGCAGACAGCCGAGATTCATGGCCAGCGAGCCGTCTCCGTCCAGGATCACGACCTTACGTTCAGGTCTGGCCAGAGCCACGCCCAGTGCCAGCGGAGCGGCCATCCCCATCGAGCCCACCATGTAGAAGTTCGCCGGTCGATCCGAGAGACCGAACAGGTCGCGTGTGATGAACCCGCAGGTGGAGACGTACAGTGCCGCCGGAAACCGGTCGAGGACGAGTTCGATCGCTTTGCGGATCTCGAGCACGGCTAGACCTCGTCCCGCACGATGAGCACAGAGGTGTGTTCGTCCAGGTGTCCCAGCCATCTGTCGACTGACAGCTGAACTTCCGAACAATCAAGAATGGTCCATGGCAGCCCGAGGACATTCAGTAAGGTGACGAGTTCCCTGCCGATCACCTCGTGCTCGACCGCGTCGTTCTCGTCGAATCCGCGCCAGCTCACGACCAGTGGCAGGTGCACTCCGTAGATGAGATTGAACGACGTCAAGACATTCAACCCGTAACCCAGCCCGGAATTCTGCATGAGCACCACGGACCCGCGCCCCGCCACCGTCAATCCCGACGCCACTCCGAGCGCTGTGTCCTCCCGCGGTGCTGGGAAGTAGCGAACCCGCCCGTCGAGCGCGGAGTTCTCCAGGACCTCGAATATTCCTTTCAGCATCGAGCATGGTACGCCGGTGAATTCGGTATATCCGCGATCGGCGAGTGCGTGGACCAGTCTCGCTGCCACCATTCGGCACCTCATTCTCGACGATGCAGGCGGAGATGCCCACGCCTTGGGTTCCTCCTTAGGATCACCCGCGCCGTCGAGCACATCAAGCGCGGACGTGCCTGCGGAACGGCGGCACATCGGGCCGGCGGTGCGGCTGTCGTGACCGCGTGATCATGCCGGCGCCGGCTTCAGCGTGGGGGAGTCGCATCCCCGGTAGTGCCAGGACACGCGCCGTTCGGTGGCGCAGGGCAGCAGGTACGCGATCGCTCGCGGCCCCCTTGACCTTCATATCGGTGTGAACGTTGAGGATTCTTCCATGACCTCCAACCCATCTAAGGGGGAGCACATGATGCAGAATCGCGACGCCGGCCACACCCCTGTGACGGTCATCGGCCTGGGTCTGATGGGACAGGCGCTGGCCGGGGCGTTCCTGCGTGACGGGCACCCCACCACCGTGTGGAACCGCACGGCGGCGAAGGCTGAGCACCTTGTCGCCCAGGGTGCGAAGCTCGCCGACTCGGTCGGCGAGGCCGTCGCGGCCAGCCCGCTCGTGGTCGTCTGCGTCTCGGGCTACGACGCTGTGCACGAGCTCCTCGATCCGCTGGACGAGGTCCTCCACGGCCGAGTCCTCGTGAACCTGACCTCGGGCACGTCGGAGGTGGCCGGTGAGACCGCCGCGTGGGCGGCGCGGCGGGGCGGCTCCTACCTCGACGGCGCGATCATGGCCATCCCGCAGGCCATCGGCACGGCGGACGCCGTCATTCTCTACAGCGGGCCGCAGGAGGCCTTCGACCTGCACGAGCCGGTGCTGAGGAGCCTTGGCGCGGGCACGACGTACCTTGGCGGTGATCACGGCCTGTCGTCGCTGTACGACGTGGCGGTGCTGAGCCTGATGTGGAACATTCTGAACGGCTTCCTGCAGGGTGCCGCCCTGCTCGGCGCGGCGGGTGTGGACGCCGCGGCGTTCGCGCCGATCGCGAAAGCGGGGATCGGGACCGTGGCCGACTGGGTGTCCGGCTACGCGCAGCAGGTCGACGACGGCGCGTACCCGGCGCTCGATGCCACCATCGACACGCACCTGGCGTCGATGGAGCACCTCATCCACGAGAGTGAGTTCCTCGGTGTCAACGCGGAGCTGCCGAAGTTCATCAAGGCGCTGGCGGATCGGGCCGTGGCCGACGGGCACGGTGGCAACGGCTATGCGGCGATGATCGAGCAGTTCCGTAAGCCGGTAGAGGTGCGGATATGACCGGCCCGCCCGTTGACCCGGGCATGCTGCTCGAGGAGAGCCGGCTCGGTGTTCTCGCGACCGCCGAGGGCACGGCCGCACTCACCGGGCCGGGAACCGGCCCCCGCTGACCGCGCCCGGCCCAGGTGGCGATCAACGTGTGCCTCCGCACCCATCGTCTGGCGGCCCGTGCCGGATGTGTGGCACTGATCACCTCCGATGTGTGGACTCCTGCACAGAGAGTCGCCCGGGATCTCCGTAATGTCCCTGCTGCCGGACCGACCGGCACACACCGAACGGGGAGTAACCCACCATGCGTAAGACCCTCGCCGCCGTCACCCTCGCCGGCTCCATGGCCGTCACCGCGCTCGCGCTGACCCCGGCCGCCCAGGCCGCCACCAGCACCGGCACCATCAGCTGGGGCAAGTTCTTCTCCAGCGACCACAAGGCCTACACCTTCGGCAAGACCGCCGAGCACGGCGGCGGCGTCCACGTGAAGTGGTACGGCGTCGACAAGGTCGGCGGGAAGAAGGGCTGGGTGTGGTTCGAGTACTACAAGAACGGCTCCTGGCACCGCTTCAACCACTCCTGGGACGGCAAGGTCACCAGCGGCTGGAAGGGCCACGGGATCAAGAAGATCTACACCTTCACCTGCTGGGCCGGCAAGTTCGACAACTGCGGCAAGAAGTACCGCATCTACTGAGTCGGTCGATTTCTCCGGCCCGGTGGCATGGCCCGCTCTCGCAGCGGGCCTGGCCGGGGGATCGCCGCGCTGTCCGGTCGGCTGCCGCCGCGCGCGCTCCATGCGTATGTACGCCCCAGGCCTTGACGAGAGAGAAGCAGTCCGAACAGCCAAGGTCACGGTGCGGGGGACTGTAGCTGGTTGATGGAGCTGACTGGTCATACGGTCGGTGGATGATCACTTTGCACGACATCCTCGCCGCGGCGGGTCAGGGGCGCCTGCCCCAGCCGGGAGCAGGGCCGACGATCGTCCCGCAGCCATCCCGACGTGACGCGGGAGTGATCGCCTTTACCGCGCACAATGTCGTCTTCGCCGACCTCGACCACGGGTGGATCAGGTCCCGGCTTCCCGAAGGGGATCTTTCGGCGCCTCTCAACCCGCCGTTCCTCGGGCAGTTGGAAGTACGCATGGAGCGCAGGGTCAACAACATCGACATGCTGGCCTTGGGCAGCCCCTGCGCCGGCCGTCCGCCGATCGACCTGGCCGAGGTCATGGACGAGGCGCATCCCCGGGTCGAGCGCGCACGCCGGTATCGCGACGACGTATGTGTCTGGACCTGCGCGGGAGGAGTGCTGATCATCGGGCGTGGCGTTGCCGGTCGGTGGGAGGTCGCGATCGAGGTCGACCCGGCCGATCGGGGACGCGGCCTGGGCCGGGCCCTGGCCCGCGCGGCGAGGCACCTCACCGGGCATCCCCTGTGGGCTCAGATCGCCCCAGGCAACGCGGCGAGCGTCAGGGCCTTCCTTGCGGCCGGCTACGTGCCGATCGGGGCGGAAGCACTCCTTGTCCAGACTTCTCTGTGATGTGATTCTTCAGGCCGTTCGTTCCCAGCGGATCTCGCCGTCGTGCGATTGATCGGTCGGGTGCAGGCCCGCTGAGGCGGCGACGGCGGCGGAGGCCCCGTGGTCGGGGTGGATGTGCGCGATGATCGTGCCGATCCCTTGCTTGATGAGCCAGGCGACCAGGGCTTTGGCCGATGCGGTGGCCAGGCCGCGGCCCTGCCATGGCGTTCCGATCACCCAGGCGATTTCGGCCGTCTCGTCGTCGATGGTGGCCTGTACATAGCCGACCAGACGGTTTTCCTCGCGCGACCAGATCACCCAGTTGCACCAACTGGGCGGTCCGGCGAGCAGTCGCTCGTAGCGAGCGCGGAGTTCTTGCGCGGTGAGTGGGGCGCCGCCGGTGAACGTGTGCAGGCGGGGGTCGGACAGGACGACGGCCATCTCGTCGGCGTGCTCGGCACGCAGCGGGAGGAGGGTGAGGACTGGGGTCTCGATGGTGGCAGTTCGGGGCATCTGGCTACCTCTTGAGAAGGCTGGAACTGTAGTGTCCTGCTCCTTGGTATTCGATCATTGGGTGGAGGCATCTGGTGCGAGCGCCCTTGGCATTGACTGGCCTTGTCGTTCTGGTCGCCGTGCTTCTGGCGGGGCGGGGAACCTGGCGGGTCTGAAGCTGGAAAAGTTGAGCGGCCCGCCCCGGTCATCCACAGGTTGTGCATAGCAGCCCTCGTTCAGTTGGGCGACGGGTCAGCCTCCCGGAGAGGGCTCTTCAGCGGTGCCCCTGGCATGCTGAGAGGCCCGGTGGGGGTGGGGTTGTGCGCTTCGTGGTGGATGGTGACCGGTGTCCCGGTGACGCTGTGTGCGAGGCAGCTGGTCCGGGCTTTATCCACAGCGATTGCGGGTTATCCACAGGTGTGGACTGTGGGTTCTCGCGCAGGAGCAGCAGGGCCAAGGCCGGCTCCCGAGCACGGTGTACGGATCCGCCTGAGCTGCTGCTCCCGCGCTCCCGCATCCCCCGGCAGATCCCGCTCGGCCAGCTCTTTCGAGATCCGCTCCCGGAACTCGACCGGCCGGTGATCGTCGTACTTGAACTTGGCCCGCACTCCCACGACCTCCAGCCGCAGCCCGCGGATCGCCGACAACATCTTCCGGTACGGCCCCTCGTCGACGGACACCACCCCGTGCCCGCCATCAGGCTGGTGATGGGCGAGCTGGCGGCGCAGGATCTCCGCCTTGCCCGCCTTGTCGTCCACGATCCGGGCCGCGCACGTGAGCTGAACCGAGGCGTAATAGCTGGTCGGCACGCCGTTCTCGGGGGAGTCCGAGCGCCACATGGAGGGGACGTAGGCGTAGTCGTCGTGCACGCTCACCACCACCGTCGGGTTCGCCTCCAGCGCGGCCCAGATCGGGTTCGGCCTGGCCAGGTGGAGCACGACCTCGCTGCCGCCGTCGAACAGGAAATGCGTCGGCACCACCACCGGCGGCCCGCCGTTCACGCCGTTCGCCGCCACCTGCCCGAAGTCGCGGGTACGCAGCCAGGTCCGCCACTCGTTCGCGTCGCGGGCGGCGTCCCATGGATGAATGAGCACTGGAACCTTCCTTATGTATTAGTACATAATCGTTTTTGTGCTAGAAACATATAGGACCATCGGCGGAACGGCCAGCGAGATTGCGGCCGGCGTCGAGGCCGCCGTGTCGGAAGGACGCCTGGCGCCGGGGGCGCTGCTCCCCCCGGTCCGCGAGATGGCCGCGCTGGCCCGGGTCAGCCCCAACACGGCGGCGGCCGCGTACCGGCTGCTGCGGGAGCGCGGCATCGTGGAGACCGCCGGGCGGCGCGGCACCAGGGTCCGGCCCAGGCCCGCAAGCACGGCCCGCGAGGACATCCGCATCGAGGCGCCGCCGGGGGTCCGCGACCTGTCCAAGGGCAACCCCGACCCCGTGCTGCTGCCGCCCCTGCACGAAGCGCTCGCCGCCGCCGCCCATGCGCACCAGGAGCGGCCCGCCATGTACGGCATGGGTGACGACGAAGAACTCCTCGCCCTCGCCGGAGCCCGCCTGCGCGGCGACGGTGTGCCGGCCGCGCCGCTGGCGATCAGCTCGGGCACCCTTGACGCGGTCGAGCGCGTGCTCAACGCCTACCTGCGTCCCGGCGACGCGGTCGCGGTGGAGGACCCGGGCTGGGCAGCACTGCTCGACCTGGTCGCCGCGCTCGGCCTGCGTCCCGTGCCGATGCGGCTCGACGACGACGGCCCGCTGCCCGACGAGCTCGGCAAGGCGCTGCGAGCCGGGGCGCGAGCCGTGGTGATCACCGCCCGCGCGCAGAACCCGACCGGCGCCGCCGTCACCGCCGAACGCGCCGCCGCCCTTCGCGCCGAGCTGGCTCCACATCCGGAAGTGCTGCTCGTCGAGGACGACCACGGTGACGGCTTCGTGGACGTGCCCCTGCATCCGCTGGCCGGCGCCACGAGCCGCTGGATACTCGTCCGCTCCACGGCCAAAGCCTTCGGCCCCGACCTGCGGCTCGCGCTGATCACCGGCGATCCGGTCACGCTGGACCGACTGCGCGGGCGGCAGCGGCTGGCCGCCGGCTGGGTCAGCCACCTGCTCCAGCGGGCCGTGGCCCACCTGTGGCGGACGGGAGCGGTGGACACCGCCGCGGTGGCGGCCTCGTACGCCGAGCGCCGGGACGGGCTGGTCGCGGCGCTGGCCGCCCGTGGCGTCCCGGCGCACGGCCGTACCGGGCTCAACGTGTGGGTGCCGGTCCCTGACGAGGCCGCCGCGATCAGCCACCTGCTGGCCCGCGGCTGGGCCGCCGCGCCGGGCGCGCGCAACCGCCTCGCCACGCCGCCCGCGCTCCGCCTCACGGTCTCCCCGCTGCGGCCGGAGGACATCCCGTCGCTGGCCGACGAACTCGCCGCCACCGTGCATCCGCCGGCACGCGGCCGGTACGGCTGAGCATCACGGATTCACGTGAATCACGGGCTTCGACGGCACGAGACAGTGGGCCAGCACGCCGAGCGCCCCCGCCACCAGCACCGCGAGCCCCGCCAACGTCGCCGCCGCCCATCCGCCGTCCAGCGCGCCGAAGAACGCGGCCCCGGTCACCGTGCCGCCGAGCACTCCCCCTGCCTCCTGCACGGTCCCGAGCACCCCGGCCGCGGCGCCGGCGCGCTCCCGCCGTACCCGTGACAGGACAGAGGAGATCAGCGGCGACATCAACAGCCCCATCCCGCCCCCTGTCACGAATAACGCGCTCGCCACCTGGTACGGCCCTGCCGCTCGGATCACCGCGTATCCCAGCAGCGCCAGCCCCGCCACCACCATCAGCGCGGCGAACGGCGCCGGCACACGACCGGCCCGGAGCGAGGTGAGGAAGAAGCCGGCGTTCAAGGCGGTGCACACGGCGCCGGCAGCCAGTGCACTCAGCCCGAGCCCGTCCTGCAGGTACAGGGCCAGCACGAACGACAACCCCGCCGACGTACCGAACAACAACGCCACCGCCACCAGCCCGCCCGCGAACCCCTTCTCCGCGAACACCGCCAGATCGAGCAGAGGCGCCCGTCCGGACGCCGCCAGCCGCCGTTGCCTCCGGACGAAGCCGGCCAAGAGCGGCGCCGCCGCCGCCAGGCACCACCACGTCCACGCCTGCTCCCGCCCCTCGACCAGCGGCAGCACCACGGCCACGAGCCCGGCCGCGATCAGCGCCGCCCCGGTCAGGTCGAGATCGCGCCGATCGCCGGAGCGCGGGGTGCGGGGGAGCACCCGGCCGATCAATGCCAGGGCCGCCACCCCGATCGGCACGTTGACCAGGAAGCAGGCCCGCCAGCCCAGCCCCAGGGGATCGGCCGCCACCAGCAGCCCGCCGATCGCCTGACCGCTCACGCCCGCCAGGCCGACGGCGGCGCCGTACCAGCCGAACGCCCTGGCCAGGGCCGCGCCCTCGAACAGCACGCCGATCAACGTGAGCGCCTGCGGCGCGAGCAGCGCGGCCGCGACACCCTGCGCGACCCTGGCCAGCACCAGCGACGCGGCGTCGGGGGAGAGCCCGCAGGCCGCCGACGCGGCCGTGAACAGGGCCAGCCCGGCCGCGAACACACGACGGTGGCCGTAAAGGTCGCCGAGTCGCCCGGAGACGATCAGGCCGGCGGCGTAGGCGAGCCCGTACCCGGCGACCACGAACTGCACGGCCGCGTCGCCCGCGCCCAGACCGGCCCGGATCGACGGCACGGCCAGGTTGGCGACGAAGAAGTCGAGGGTGGTCATGTACACGGCGACGAGCACGACGGGCAGCGCGATCATGGGACTCCAGGGGAAACGGCGGGGCGATGGGTGAACACCGGCGGGCCCCGAACGGTTGACCTCACCCTGGAGCCGGCGGGTTACGATCCCCTCCCGATCCGCTACGGACGCGGCGCGCGCCCACCCCCATCAACCGATCGGTGGATATCGCCGGCCGCGTGCACACGGGAATCTCGGATCATGACAGCGATCATCGAGATCAACGAACTGCGCAAGAGCTACAAGTCGAGCACGGCGCTGGACGGCGTCACCCTGCGGGTGGAGCGCGGCGAGATCTTCGGCATCGCCGGGCCCAACGGCGCGGGGAAGACCACGCTCGTCGAGTGCGTGTCGGGGCTGCGGCAGGCGGACGGCGGCACGCTGCGCGTGCTCGGCCTGGATCCGCGTACCGACCGGCGGGTGCTGCTCCAGCGCATCGGCGCCCAGCTGCAGGAGGCGGCCCTGCCGGACGCGCTGAAGGTCGGCGAGGCGTTGCGGATGTACGCCTCGTTCTACGACAAGCCCGCCGACTGGCGGGCGGTCATGGACGAATGGGGGCTGGCGGACCGGAAGGGCGTGCGGTTCGCGAACCTGTCCGGCGGCTGGAAACAGCGGCTGTTCATCGCGCTGGCCCTGGTCGGCAACCCGGAGCTGGTCATGCTCGACGAGCTCACCACCGGCCTCGACCCGGCCGCCCGTCGTACGACGTGGGGTCTGATCCGCGCCATGCGCGAGCGCGGGGTCACGGTCGTGCTGGTCACCCACTTCATGGACGAGGCCGAGGCGCTGTGCGACCGCCTCGCCGTCATCGACCACGGCCACGTCATCGCCGAAGGCACGCCTCGGGAGCTGATCGCGAAGGCGGGATCCGACTCGCTGGAGAACGCCTACTTCACCCTGACCGAAAGGACGGAAGCGGTATGAAAGGCATCACGCAGGTGGTCACCGTCGAGCTGAAGCTCATCGTCCGGGATCCGATGTCGGCGTTCTTCGCGCTCGTCTTCCCCGTGATCATGCTCTGGGTCAAGTTGCGCGGCGGCGACAAGCCGCTGCCCGGCGGCACGCCGCTGATCGACGCGACGGTGCCGATGCTGATCATCTTCGTCGTCGGCCTGGCCGCGCTGGTCGTCCTGCCCGCCACGCTGGCGCACTACAGGGAGCGGCGGGTGCTGAAGCGGCTCCGCGTCACTCCTGCCTCGCCGACGATGTTGTTCGGGGCACAGTGGGCCGCGCACATGCTGCTGGCCGTGCTGGGATCGGCGCTGATCATCGCCATCGGCGCGGTCGCGTACGGGCTGAACGCGCCCGGCCACCTCCTGGGGGTGCTGGTGGCGTGGTTGCTGAGCGCGCTCAGTCTCGGCGCCATCGGTCTCCTCCTCGGCGCCGTCGCCCCCACCGGGCGGGCCGCGACCGTGATCGGGTTGAGCCTCTTCTTCCCGATGGTCTTCCTGTCGGGCGCCGTGATTCCGCGCGAGAGCATGTCCGGCTCCATGCGGGCCGTCGGCGACCTCTTGCCCATGGCCCCTGCGGTCCAGGCGATCCGTGACGGTTGGGCCGGCGGCGTGGCGTCGCCGATTACGCTGGGCATCATGGTCGCGATCTCGATCGTCGCGGGTTCTGTCGCCCTGAGGGCGTTCCGGTGGTAGGGCCTGGCGCCGGCGTGGAGGTCACGCGCTGGGATCGTGTGCAGCCGGCGCTGCCGTACCTGTTCATCCTCTTCCCCGCGGTCTTCGCCCTGCTGCGGGAGTGGCGGTGGGAGGTGCTGGCTCTCACGGTGTTCGCGGCCGCCTGGCACTGGTTGATCGTGACCAAGTGGGCCGCGCGCCCGTTGCCGCTGATCGCCTACTTCGTCGTGCTGCTGGCCGTGGTCGCCGTCCTGGTCAGGATCGACACGGTGTTCACGGTGACCGGCGTGGGGGTGTTCGTCCAGTGCTTCGCCCTGCTGCCCGGGTGGTGGGCGTACGGAGGGGTGGCCGCCACGGTCGGCGTGCTGGTCGCCGCCCGCCTCGAGCCCGGCCGCCCCCCGGCCGAGCTGCTCTCCTCGTTCGTCGTCGGCGTGCTGATCGCCTCCGCCACCGGCCTGATCATCAGGACGATCGCCGAGCAGAACGACCAGCACAAGGCGGTGATCGCGGAGCTGAAGGACAAGAGCGCCAAGCTGGCGGCGCTCGCCGAGGACAACGCGAGCCTGCACGCGCAGCTCTTGAGCAGCGCCCGCGAGGCCGGCGTGCTGGAGGAACGGCAGCGCATGGCCAGAGAGATCCACGACACCATCGCCCAGGGGCTGACCGCCATCCTCACCCAGGTGGAGGCCGCTGAGGCCGCGGTCGGGGAGGACGCGCCGGCGGCCCGGTCGCGCCTGGACACGGTGCGGACCGTGGCCAGGGAGAGCCTGACCGAAGCCCGCCGCTCCGTTCAGGCGCTGCGGCCGGGGCCGCTGGAACACGAAGCCGAGCTGGGGACCGTGCTGCGTGACTTCGCGGAGAAGTGGTCGCGGAGCACGGGCGTGGCCGTGTCCGTGGGGGTCACCGGCGATCCCCGCCCCTTGCACGCGGAAGTCGAGACCTCCCTCCTCCGGGTGGCGCAGGAGGCGCTGCACAACGTCGCCAAGCATGCTTCGGCCGATCGGGTGCGGGTCACTTTGTCGTACATGGACGATGTGGTGGCGCTGGACGTACGGGACGACGGGCGTGGGTTCGATGCGGACGCGACGGATGGGGGAGGGTTCGGCCTCACGGCGATGCGTCAGAGAGTCACCCGTTTAGCCGGAAATTTCGTGATCGAGACCGCTCCTGGTCTGGGGACGGGGATCTGCACTACTGTCCCGGCCATCCCCGCCGGCCCGAACCTGGGATCGTGACCATGCCGCCGATTCGTCTGATCATCGTGGACGACCACCCGATCGTCCGCGACGGCCTGCGCGGCATCTTCGACGCCGACGAGGCCTTCGAGGTCGTCGGCGAGGCGGCCGACGGTCCCGAGGCCCTCGCGGTGGCCCTCCGCACCAACCCCGACGTCGTGCTCCTGGACCTCCGCATGCCGAAGATGACCGGCGCGGAGGTCATCCGCCGCCTCCGCGAGCAGACTCCCGGCATCCATGTCCTGGTGCTGACGACGTTCGACAACGACGCCGACGTGCTGCCCGCGATCGAGCAGGGCGCCACCGGCTATCTCCTCAAGGACACGCCCCGGGCCGAACTCTGTCGCGCCGTGCATGCGGCGGCGCGCGGCGAGACCGTCCTGTCCCCTGCCGTGGCCGGCGTCCTGCGGCAGAAGGCACGGGAGCCGGAACAGCGCACGCTCAGCCCGCGGGAGCTCGAGGTGCTCAGGCTCATCGCCCGGGGGGCGACCAACCGTGAGATCGCCGGCCGGCTGTTCATCACCGAGGCGACCGTGAAGACGCATCTGCTGCATGTCTTCGCCAAGCTCGAGGTCAAGGACCGGGCGGCCGCGGTGGCGGCGGCGTACGAGGTGGGCCTGCTCAAGCCGGCGGCCGACGGCTGAGCCGACTCAACTGGTGGTCCTGACAATCCTCCACTGGCCATCACGGGGGAAAAGACCCTAATCGCCTCGGGCGACCTGAGGATTGACGGCGAGTAACAGTGGAGCGATCCCTTTCGCCAAGTCGCTACGGACGGCTACCAACCTCGGTGAGCTGGCAAAACAAGAACATCTGTCGGGTGGGTGTCCATCTTGCCCTGATACCTGAGGTTTTCTGACACGGGAATGTTGCGATCATGGTGACTATTGGTCAACTCGCCCTCATTCTCTGTTATGGTCCCTTCTTGTCCAAAAATTGGGACAACCTATACCTTCTAGGAGGATCATGAGGCGCACACAGAGGATGGTCGCCCTCACTACGGTGCTGGCCGCGGCCACCGCTCCCCTGCTGGCCATCGCCTCTCCGGCGGCCGCCGCGCCCGCCAAGGCCACCACCCAGACGGCGCAGAACCTTCCGCTGGACTGGCTGACCCTCGACGCACTCAGCGGGTCCCAGCTGCTGCAGCGCGTCAAGGGGCTGCTGAGCAAGGGCTACGTTCCCTCGGCGTTGAGCGTGTCGAACGCGGCGAACCCGCAGTACACGTCCGTGTGGATCAAGGACACCACCCGCAAGGTGAACGTCCTGCAGGGTCTTTCCACCACCAACCTGCAGAAGACCATCAGCGACCAGCTGAAGGCCGGCTTCCAGCCCGCCATGATCACTGGTACCGGCACGGGCGCGAACGCCGTGTTCGGGGCGGTCTTCGAGAAGACCACCGAGCAGGTCAAGTCCCAGCTGGGCCTGACGAAGGAGACCTTCGCGAAGGTCAACGCCGAGTTCGCCGCCGCCGGCTACAGCGTCGCCTCGCTGGACGTGTACGGCACGGTCGAGAGGCCGCTGTACGCAGCCGTCTGGGTCGCCGGCGCCGCCACGGGCACCGTCCAGGTGACCCTGGGCCAGACCGTGGAGCAGCGTGGGCAGGAGCTCCTGGCGAAGGCGAAGCAGGGCCTGCGCCCCGTCCTCATGGCCGTCGAGCCCGGCAAGCTCTACACCACCGTGTGGAGCAAGGGCAGCGCGACCGGGCTGAAGGAGTACCTGAACCTGTCCCGCCTGACCTACACGCTCAAGGCCACCCAGATGAAGGCGCTGGGATACAAGCCGACGATCCTGGACACCGAGGGTGGTGTCTTCGCGGCGATCTGGAGCAAGAGTTAGGACCCGTCGGTCCGTGGGGTGACGATCCGTCAGGCCGGCGATCGTGGGCTGAGTCCGGCACAGGAAGAGTGTGCCGGACTCAGCTCCACGATAATGCACGGGCCTGGCGGCATCCGAGAAACGTGCCACCCTTGAGGCGTGGACAAGCCGTCCTCCGATGCGCAGTTCGCCGTGTGGCGCCACGCCATGATCGGCTCGCCCGGTCCGCCCCCCGATGAGGATATGGGGACCAGGGTTTACTGGGGAGATTTACAGCCGCTGCGCGAACCCCGCGCTCTGCCGCCGCCTGACCGAGTGTGGAGTGAGCGCGAGTGGCAGATCATCCGGCGCGGCCACGTCCCGGCAGATATGGACGACAAGTGGGTCGCTTTCGTCGAGCACGATCGCTTGTACCTGCACCGGAGCTGGACGGGCGACCAGCTGTTCCAAGCGGACTTCCAGCCGTGTGACCAGGGATGGCAGGTCATCAGGGCGGCGGCCGAGTCACGCGGCCGGTGGCGCAAGCGTAAGTACGCCCGTTCAGACCGCCTGCTGCTGGAGTTGTTGATCGACACGGTCCTCCTGGGGACCTACGACGAGGTCCGCTGGCGGCGCCTGTGGGAGCTGGAGAATTGACCGGCGTTGAGCCTGCGGCGGCGGGAATGGCCGAAGCGCGGCTCCGACGGGACCTTGACGACCCGAACACCCCGCCACAAGACCTGGTGGCGGGGTGTTCGGCTTGGAGCCCAGGAAATCGGGACGCGGGCGGCCGGCTCAGCTGCAGCGGGCGACCCGGGTCACGGCATACGGCTTGTAGACGGCGGCGTAGAACTTCTTCTTGCCCTTGGTGTTGGCGTTGACCGTCATGCAGCGGTACTTGGCGGCCTTGTCGCCGACCGACCCCTTCCGGACGAACGTGATCTTCACGCTGACCTTGTGGCTGCAGTGATTGTTGAAGTAGATCGTCACGCTCGTGTTGCCTTCGCCCCAGGAGTAGTTGGCCCACTTGCTGCTGGGCTTGGAGCATCTGACGCTGTCACGCTCGACCGTCGCGGCGGTTGTCGCGCTGGTCTGTGCGCCTGCCTGTGCGGAGGCGGCCGTTGCCGGGGTCAGCAGCATGGCCGCCGCAGCGGCGGAACCGAGCAGAACGGACGTGAGCTTCTTGCAGTTCATGCTTCAACCTCATGAAGGCGGTAGATCTTGACAACGGCACCATACAGACTGTCCCAAATCAGAGTAAAGACCAGACCGTATTGATTCCGTCAACGACTGGGTACGCGCTGTCGTCGAATCGGTGGTGCCGCCATAGGCCGGCCGCACGCTCCGCCCGTACTGCTCTGGCCAGGGCCATCAGGACGGGACGCCGGAGCCTGAGGCGGAACTAAACTGGGACGATTCGTTATCTTGTATCTTTCGTGTTTATGAAGGTAGGGTTGGCGTCATGACCGCACCCAGGACTCCGACCACCGCCGAGGAGCTGCGCGGTGTCGGCCTGCGGGTCACGGCCGCCCGCGTCGCGCTGCTCGAGACCGTCCGGGACGGCCACCACCTCGACGTCGAGGCGATCGCCTCAGGGGTACGCGATCGCGTAGGCCATGTCTCCCTTCAAGCCGTGTACGAGGCCCTCCACGCGCTCACCGCGGCGGGACTCGTACGCCGCATCGAGCCCGCCGGCAGCCCGGCCCGGTTCGAGGGGCGCGTCGGGGACAACCACCACCACATCGTGTGCCGGTCGTGCGGCGCCGTCGCCGACGTCGACTGCGCGGTCGGCCATGCGCCCTGCTTGAACGCGTCAAACGACCACGGCTTCTCGATCGACGAGGCCGAGGTCATCTACTGGGGCCTGTGCCCCGACTGTTCCACCGCCCGCACTTCGTGAGATGCGCCAAGTCCGGAAGGATCCCATGTCTGAGAACCATGATGCAATCGTCACAGACCCGAAGCCCGAGAGCGAAGGTGGCTGCCCGGTCGCGCACGGTCGCGCCGCGCACCCGACTCAGGGCGGCGGAAACCGGCAGTGGTGGCCGGAGCGCCTCAACCTGAGGATCCTGGCCAAGAACCCCGCCGTGGCCAACCCCCTCGGTGAGGAGTTCGACTATGCCGAGGCGTTCAAGAGCCTCGACCTCGCCGCCGTCAAGCAGGACATCCTGGAGGTGCTGACGACCTCGCAGGACTGGTGGCCGGCCGACTTCGGCCACTACGGCCCGTTCATGATCCGGATGGCATGGCACAGCGCGGGCACGTACCGGATCAGCGACGGCCGCGGCGGCGCCGGGGCCGGCCAGCAGCGCTTCGCGCCCCTCAACAGCTGGCCCGACAACGGCAACCTCGACAAGGCTCGCCGCCTGTTGTGGCCGGTCAAGAAGAAGTACGGCCAGAAGATCTCGTGGGCCGACCTCATGATCCTCACCGGCAACGTCGCCCTTGAGTCGATGGGCTTCAAGACCTTCGGCTTCGCCGGCGGCCGCGCGGACGTCTGGGAGGCCGACGAGGACGTTTACTGGGGTCCCGAGTCCACCTGGCTCGGCGACGAGCGCTACACCGGCGACCGGGAGCTGGAGAACCCGCTCGCCGCGGTCCAGATGGGCCTCATCTACGTCAACCCGGAGGGCCCGAACGGCAACCCGGACCCGCTCGCCGCGGCCCGCGACATCCGTGAGACGTTCCGCCGGATGGCGATGAACGACGAGGAGACGGCCGCCCTGATCGTGGGCGGCCACACGTTCGGCAAGACCCACGGCGCGGGCCCGTCCGAGCACGTCGGCCCCGACCCCGAGGCCGCCCCGATCGAGGCGCAGGGTCTCGGCTGGAAGAGCACGTTCGGCACCGGCAAGGGCGCCGACGCGATCACCAGCGGTCTCGAGGGCATCTGGACGAACACCCCGATCACGTGGGACAACAGCTTCCTCGAGATCCTGTACGGCTACGAGTGGGAGCTGTTCCAGAGCCCCGCAGGCGCGAACCAGTGGCGGCCGAAGGGCGGCGCCGGTGCGGGCACCGTACCCGACGCCCACGACCCGTCGAAGAGCCACGCCCCGACGATGCTCACGACCGACCTCGCGCTCCGCTTCGACCCGATCTACGAGCAGATCACGCGGCGCTGGCTCGAGAACCCCGACGAGCTGGCGGACGCCTTCGCCCGGGCGTGGTTCAAGCTGACCCACCGCGACATGGGCCCGGTCGTGCGCTACCTCGGGCCGGAGGTCCCGGCCGAGACGCTGCTGTGGCAGGACCCGCTGCCGGCGGTGACGCACGAGCCCATCGACGCCGAGGACATCGCCGCACTCAAGGGCCAGATCCTCGCCTCGGGCCTGTCGGTGTCCGAGCTGGTGTCCACCGCGTGGGCGTCGGCCTCGTCCTTCCGTGGCAGCGACAAGCGTGGCGGCGCCAACGGCGCGCGCATCCGCCTCCAGCCGCAGAGCGGGTGGGAGGTCAACGACCCCGACAGGCTGGCGACGGTACTGGGCACGCTGGAGGGGATCCAGAAGGCCTTCAACGGCGCCCACACCGGTGGCAAGCAGGTCTCGCTCGCCGACCTGATCGTGCTCGCCGGTGGTGCGGCTGTCGAGCAGGCCGCCAGGAACGCAGGTCTCGACGTGGAGGTCCCCTTCACGCCGGGCCGCGTGGACGCGTCGCAGGAGCAGACCGACGTGGAGTCGTTCGCCGCGCTCGAGCCGACCGCCGACGGGTTCCGTAACTACGTGGGGAAGGGCAACCGGCTGCCGGCCGAATACCTGCTGCTCGACCGGGCGAACCTGCTGAACCTGAGCGCCCCCGAGATGACGGTCCTCATCGGTGGCCTCCGCGTCCTGGGCGCGAACTACCAGCAGTCGCCGCTCGGCGTTCTCACCACCACCCCCGGGTCGCTGACCAACGACTTCTTCGTCAACCTGCTCGACCTGGGCACGACGTGGAAGGCGACCTCCGAGGACGCGAACACGTTCGAGGGTCGCGACGAGGCCACGGGTGAGGTCAAGTGGACCGGCACCCGTGTCGACCTGGTCTTCGGGTCGAACTCGGAGCTGCGCGCGCTCGCCGAGGTCTACGCGAGCGATGACGCCAAGGAGAAGTTCGTGAAGGACTTCGTCGCGGCGTGGGACAAGGTCATGAACCTGGACCGGTTCGACCTCGTGTGATCACGACGTCCAGGTCGGCCCGCGCCGGGCCGACCTGGACGTGCGCCGCATAGCCGCAAAATTTCATACCGCAGAGATTGATGAAAAGAACTTTCAGGGATATCTTCATGATCGACCCGTCCTTTCCCCATGGGCGGGCGAGATGTCGACATGTTCCCTGACGGCGGCTTTTTCCCTTCTCACCGAGGTTGATCACCATGCCGCCAACGTAGTTCCGTCGCCACGGGCTCATCGACATCAAGGAATTGGGCGCCCAGCCGTATCCCCCCATACGCGCCTTCCAGAGTGAGGTGAGCATGCCCGAAACCGGCAGGCCGACCTGGCCGAAGACCCTCAGATTCGCGATCACTGCCCTGTTGGTCACCCTCGCGGCGGCCCTGATCCCCCAGGCCGCCTCAGCGCAGGACATCAGCACCCTGGCCGTGGCTCACAAGAGCCCGTTCAACTGCGGGAAGACCTTCTACGCCAACAACTGGACCCCCGGCCACAGCCCTTCGGGTGCTCTCGACTGGCAGGACTATGGGGGCGATGACATCAACGGCGAAACGGTGCGTGCCACCGCTTCGGGCACCGCGTACTTCTACGACGCGGGAAGCACGAGCTACGGCAAGTGGATAGAGGTCCGTCACAGTGACGGCACCAGAACCCGCTATGCCCACCTCGCCACTATGGCGCGGTCGGCCGGTGGCTCGATGAGCGTCAACCAGGGCACCACGATCGGGACTGTCGGCTCGACGGGCGGCTCCAACGCGCCGCACCTGCACTACGAACAGCGGACGTCCACCGGCGCGATGGACACCAGCCCGACCGTGGACGGCGTGACCGTGTCCCTGGGTCAGAAGAAGGCCATCACGAGCACGAACGCGTGCGGCGGCAACCCCTACACCCCTGAGGAAGTCTGCGGCAGCGGTTACTCGGTCATCGACTCGGCCGGCCTCATCGGTGGCAGTACGTACCTGCTCTACAACTCGGGTGACGGCTACAACTGCGTCGTGACGCTGAAGACGACGAACCTCGGCACGTCGACGTCGATGTCGGCCTTCCTGGAGCCGGAAGGGGAAAGCAGGACGACCGACTCGGGCAGCTACGGCTACTACGCGGGGCCTGTGAAGCGCCACGCGGCCGGACAATGCGTCAAGTGGGGCGGCTCGATCGGCACCAGCACATACACCAGCCCCTTCGAACACTGCGGTTAGGAGCGCGGCAAGATACTCGGTGCGGCGGCGTGACCGCGGGTGCTGATGCCCGCCAGACGGAAGCATCACCTGATGTCACGCCGCAAGCGCCGGCCGGGTCCGCCCCGGCACTTCGGCTACTTCGGCCTGTTTCATCGGAGAGCTGGATACATCGTGCTCTCGATGTTGGCGAATCTCCAAGGTGGCTTGCGAAAATTCCGTAAGGCGCCTTACGATCTCCGGATGATCAACACGGAGCGGCCGTCGTACGACGAACTCGTGGCGCTGCTCGGCGTGCCCTTCTCCGTCGAGAACGCCCGCGCCCGCTGGGGCTCACTCGTGGAGGAGGCCAGGAACGGTAGGACCGTAATGATCACCCGCGAGCGGTGGGAGTGGGCCGGACTGGTGCCGCTGTCGAAGGTGGGCGGAGTGTGGAGCGGCCTGCCCCTCGTGCCGCTGTCGGAGGCGCGGTCCAAGCTCGGCGACCTCGTCCGCCAGGTCGCCGACCCGTATGGAGAGCCCGTGCTGCTCGGCCGCCATCGAACCCCGGTCGCCGGCCTCGTCGGTTCCCATGTCCTGCTGGACAGGGCCGCCCCCTCAGATCATCCGGCCGCCGACGCGCTGCTGGTCGGTGGCCACACCATCACGCTCTCCCGGGATCCCGTGGAAGGACTCGTCGTGGCGATCGCCCGCGATCAGGACGGCGCGGAGGTCTCGGCCGGGGCGGGCCGCAACACCCGTGAGGCGCTGCGCGCCCTCGCCGAGCCGCCACCGTGGGGTGACCCGGGCTGGCCTGCGGCCGGTATGACCGGCGCGCCACCAGCCGGCGGCTCCTACGATCCCAGGCGGTCGGCGAGCTGAGCCGCATATAGGCTCGGCGGCCACAGCCCGCTCTTGTTCGTCCCCTCGATGTGGCCGGCGGGGTAGTCGGACCACCAGTTCACGCCTGAGGCGCCACCCTTGGTGCCGATGGCGTAGTTCTGCGCGGTGGGCGGGCGTTGCACGCAGGCTCTGCGGCCACTGTCGACCGTGCAGTTCCACAGCACGCTGTGCGCCGAGGACCAGCCATGGCTGGAGATGTGACCGCGGCTGTGCAGGTTCAGCACCCAGGCCTTGTCGCTGCGGGTCTCGATCTCCTTGATGTTGTCGAAGAGCAGGCCGTGGGTCCAGCGCTGGTGCCCGCCGCTCTCGGTATATCCGTACTTGTTGTAGCCGTCCACCCACACGCAGCCGGAGGTCCTGGTCGAGCCGTTGGAGACGAACGCGTGGCGCGCCCACTGGGACCACAGGTCCCGGAAGAGGATCTGCTGAGACCAGGGTCCGGCGTTGAAGTTGTAGCGCCGCTCGCCGATCAGCTTCGACCGGGGGTAGCTGGCACGGACCGACTGAACGGTGACCCGGGTGGCGCGCTGGCACAACACGCCCGAGTAGCTGAACTCCAGCAGGTGGCAGTTCCTGACCCAGGCGTCCTCCACGCCGTCGAGGACCACGCAGCTCTGCTGGTGGTTCTCATCCTCCGCGGGAGGCGCGCCCATGGTCACCCGGAGGTTCTCCACGCCGACGTTCCTGATCAGACCCGCCTGGTTCCAGGCGTAGACGTACGACTGGCTCAGCGACCTGACCAAGTGGTTGAAGACCGGGGCGCATACGGTGACGTTCTGGTCCTCGATCGCCTTGATGTAGCGGTTGTAGACGATGGGGCGCGAGCCCACCGGCCAGGGCTCACCCGTGCGGACGCCGCCGTTGCCGATGGCCTTGCCCCACGCGGCGGTGTGCGGATGCACGATGATCAGATTGTCGCCCACCTTGAGCTGGGAGGCGTCGCTCACCTGGAAGGTGCGCGCACCGACCTGCACCCGGCTGGAGACTATGTCGGTCCGGGTTCCCGGCTGCTGCCCGTCCCAGTTGCTCACGCTGCCGCCCACGCGGATGACGGTCGCCACGGTGCCCGCCCCGGTCCCGACGATCACGGTGTCCTTGGTGGGATCGCCCCACATGCCGGAGCCGCGCAGTACGACGCCGCTCTGCCGGACGCGGATCGTGCCCGCCACCTGATAAGTGCCCGGCTTGAGGAGCAGGGCGCCGCGAAAGCCGGTGTCGTTGAGCGGCAGGGCGGCGACCTTGTCGAGCGCCTGCTGAATGTGACTGGTGTTGTCGCCTCTGACCGGGCCGATCTCCAGCACCACGGGCACCGTGGGCAGGGCCGCCTCGCCGTTGCGGTACCCGGCCCAGCTGAAGTCGGGAATCCGGTTCCCTGAGGTGTCCGCGCGGTAGGCCAGCCCGCCGCCCGCCCCTCGGTAGACCAGCTGGGACTGCCACTCCGCGCTCTCACCCGCGCGGGCGGCGGCAGCAGTGGGGGACAGGCTCGCCGCGCCCATCGCCCCTAACCCCATCGCCAGTGCCTCCCGCCGTGACCAGACACCCATCACGTTCACCACTCTCGCAGAGACAACCTCGCCCTCAGGGCAGTAGACCACCCGCCGATGACGCGCTATACCACCGGCATACTGGGCCCGCCGCTGCGGGCCACGCTCGGCACCGGGCGTCCCGGCCGCGCACGCGCTTGGCTCAGTGGATCGGCGGCGACGCGGCGGGTACCGTCGATCGGCCCCGAAGGCTCAGCGAGGACCCCGAAGGTTCAGCGAGGACCCCGAAGGCTCAGCGAGGACCCCGAAGGTCCAGCGAGGACATCGGCGACTCGTGGAGCAGCGCGACGCCGGCGATGAGCGCGAAGTCGCACACCGGCCCGTCCATCGCGCCGAACACCGACGGCCGCAGTCAGCCTCCGGTGACGTCGCGGTCCTGATGGTGGATCTCCGCGCGCCCGCTCATCACACGTTCTTCTTCTCCGGTACGGCCTGCTTCTCCTCGACGTCCTCAGCGTCGGTCGCCAGGCTCTCCACGCCCTTCAGACGGTCCGCGTCTTCGGCGGGATCATTCCCCGCGTCTCCGGAACGCCCCTCCGCCCCGCCGTCGCCTGAATCGCCCACGGCATCGGGACCGTCCTCCCCGGCCGGGCCGGCCTTGCCGGTGTCCTCCTCCGCGTCGGCCGGATCGGCGGCCTCCCCGCCGTTCTCCTTGTGCGGGGCCGGCACCACGATCTCCTCGGTGTCCTTGTTACGAGTCACCCAGAGGTAGACCAGCGCGCCGACGAACAGCACGATCGAGGTCCACTGGTTGATCCGCAGCCCCAGGAACGTCACCGCGTGGTCCACCCCGCCGACCGGGTCGATCCGCAGCCCTTCGATCCAGAACCGCCCCAGCGTGTAGCCGGCGACATAGAGGGCGAACAAGCGGCCGTGGCGCAGCGTGAACCGCCTGCCGGCCAGGATCAGCCCGAAACCGAGCGCCAGGTCCCACAGCGATTCGTACAGGAACGTCGGGTGGTAGAGCACGCCTGGCTCGCCGCCGTGCGCCTGGTCGATCTCCAGGCCCCATGGCAGCGTGGTCGGGCTGCCGTACAGCTCCTGGTTGAACCAGTTGCCCCAGCGGGCGATCGCCTGCCCGAACGCGATGCCGGGCGCGACCGTGTCGGCCACGGCGCCGAGGGACAGTCCCCGGCGGCGGCAGGCCAGCCACACGCCCACGCCTCCCAGAGCGACCGCGCCCCAGATGCCGAGCCCGCCCTCCCAGATGAACAGCGCCTGGTAGGGCTCCTTGATCGCGCGCGGGCCGAAGTAGGTCTGCCAGTCGATGATGACGTGGTAGAGGCGGCCGCCGATCAGGCCGAAGATCACCGCGGGGACCGCGATGTCGTTGATCGTGCCCTTCTCGCCGCCACGGGCGCGCCAGCGGCGCTCGCTCAGCCAGACGCCGACGATGATGCCGAGGATATGGCACAACGCGTAGGCCCGGATCGGGATGAATCCGAGATGCCAGACCGCCTCGGAAGGGCTGGGAATCACGGCAAGGGGCATGCCGGCGAGGGTAGCGGACGGGAGACTATTTGGCCGCCTTCGTGACCTTATTGCGCCATTCCTACGGCGTGTGTCCGCCTCGCCACGGCATACACCCAGCTCAGCTGACAACCGGCGGCTGCCGTGCTAGGAGTTTCGAACTCCTGACGTTCCGCCCGCCAATAGTTGCGACGACCCAGAGAGGTCCCGATCTGGCGAACGCTGGACGCTGCTGGGAAGAGAACCAGTATTTCGGAATCGCGCCGCACGCTGATACGTCCTATGAGACCTTGATCATTGGTGGATGGATGGGTATCGGGCTTGGCCCTGTTTGGATTCTGGCCGCAATAACCTGTTTCTTCTCGTCCGCACGTGCAAGTGCCCCTCGGTTGGAAAGGCTGGGGGTTGGGCGGGAAGTACGGAGCGCAGGGCGTAGCGGCATTTCTCGGCCACACGGCAAGAAGCATGGTTGTCCACGGCATGCAACAGATCGAGGCGGGCCAGAGGCATCAAGCGCTGCGAGCCGAGCACCCACCGCGATACGACATCGAGGGCGCGGGGAGCGATTCCCCGGCCGCGTACCGTCGCTGATGTCCAGTAGCCCACCTCTGCCGAAGCACTGGTGGGGTCGACGCTCGCCTTGACCACAACGTGGCCCACTGGATCGCCGACTTCGTTCTTGTCGCTGCCGCACTCCAGGATGGCGAAGCTGAATCGGACGCCATCGGCCCACCCTTGGTTCTGTTCATCGATCCACCGACGGGCTTCTGCCTCGCTGACCAGAGAGGTGGTCAACCAGCGGCGCAGCAGTGGATCACGATGAGCCGTCACGAGGGCCGTTGCATCCTCAGCCCGCCACGGTCGCAGGCGCAGCGCGGACGCGGACGCAGTCGGATTCGCGGACAGTATGACGGTCATGGCGCTCCTCCATCGATGTCTCCACCGACGCTCTACGAGGACGGGACTCGAAACACCCTCCCACCTGCCCGCCGGTGCGCTGGATCCTGTGCGATCACCTCTGCTCCGGCTGCTGTCGACGCCCACAGGCGTCATGAACCTGGCCGAGAAGACGCACAAGATGGACTCGTTCCACTGGAGTGAGCACGGCGTACGGCGCGGCGGCAAGTTCATCCGTTCGCTGGTCCGCCTTGGCGAGGGCTATGCGGTCAGTCGCAGACACTGACGGCCATGGCCCGCTCCATCCATTCGCCCGGGCCTTGCCGATACCTGGTCCGGCGAGGCTGCCACAGACGCGAAACGCCACAGAGCGATGATCGCTTCGGAGCATCTCGGCTGGAACTGAGTGGTCAGAGTATTAGTCTGATTCAGGGACGACTCGGACGGAGGTGCGGACGCAGATGAGCGAGACCGATCCGCACATCCACGTCGAACAGAAGGTGATGCAGGCCGGTGCCGCCTTCCGCAACATGATCGTGTCGACGACAGGCCTCGTGCCCGACACACCGAGAGTGGTCACCACCGGTTGCGGACTCCAGGTGCCCTATGCGATGACCTCTCCTCGTCCGGAAAGCGTCACGTGCCTCGCCTGCCGGGAACACGCTCACCGGGAGCACCTGCGCTTCGCCGACCAGGTGGAGCGCCTGAGCCGGATGCCTGGCGCGCCCATCATCGGCGATCAGGCGGCCGAGGCCGCGCAATGGGCTCGGGACCGAGCGAAGAAGTTCTCCGGTTAGCGCGGAGGAATCCCGAGCGGCGCCGTAGCGAGCGCGGCACGCCATACCGGCGATATACCGACGCTCTCTATGCTGACGAGCCCGCGCCTACGGATCATGTTGAAGGAACATCGTGCCCCGTCCTGTACTCGTTGTGTTCGTCGCCTTGCTGCTGTCGATGCTGCCAGGTGTGTCCCACGCCGAGGCCCCTGGCGTGGTGGGGACTGCGGGAAACCTCATCCGGGAGGTGGAGCCGCGGGCAGACGGGATCAGGCACATGGACACCAAGGCGATGATCACGGCGTTGAAGGCGCTCGACGCGAACACCTACGTCTATCCGCTGGCCGGTGGCTACGATCACTGGGAGGACCTGCGGAACGAGTTCCTGCCGGCCGCCGCGGACGCCGGGATCGACGTGTGGGTCATGGTCTACGCGCCGAGCCAGTCGGCAGTCTCCCGGCCACACGGGCACGATTACGTGAAATGGTCCAGCGAGCTCGCCACTCTCTCGAAGAGCCACCCGAACCTGATCGGCTGGACCGTGGACGACTACGGCTTCGACCTCAGGACGTTCACCCCGGCGTACGTCAAGCAGATGCGGGACGCCGCCAAAGCGATCAACTCTTCGTTCAAGTTCATCCCGACGGTCTACTACAGCCAGTTCACCGCGGCCTTCATCGCCGAGCAGGCCCCGCTGCTGGACGGCGTGATCTTCCCCTTCCGTGATGAGCCGGTCCGGGACACCTCGTGGACGTGGAGCCTGTCCTACCAGGTCAAGGATCTCGCCAAGCGTCTTCCTGGCACCGACATCTACCTGATGCCGTACGCCCACCCGCTGAGCCGTACCGCCCTGAAGCCGACCGTGTCCTACGTCGAGGCGATCACCAAGAAGGCACTCGAGCACGTTCGCGCGGGAGAACTCACCGGAGTCCTGCAGTACAAACTCCCCTACATGTCGCGCGATCCCGGATGGACCCGCCCCACCACCGACAACCTCGCCCGCACCGGCAACGGACGGCTCAGCTTCGTCGTCGAGGCCGACACCGTCACCATGGCTGGGATGTCGTGCGGCGCCACACAGAAGGTCCAGCTCACACCCGGCGCGACCAACCGCACAGTGAGCTTCTGGCACCGGGCCAACCGCGGAACCGGGAGCCCGGCCGGCTACCACATGAAGCAGCTTCTCCTCAACGGCAGGGTGGTGTGGGAGCGGGACGTCGCCGCTGATCCGTACACGTGGCAGAAGGCGACGATCGACTTGACGGCCAAGCTGGCCGGGGCGACGAGCGCGACGCTGCAATGGCGGCTGTACGAGCGCAAGGGCGTGGGCAACTACTCCGTCGACGTGCGAGTCGACGACATCGTGACCACCGGCCTGACGCTGAGCGACCCCGGCGTGGAAAATGCCGTTACCTGGACAGCTGGACTGGCCCGCCAAGGCGGCCCGGTCCACTGCTCCGCCCAGGTCTACCACCAGAACTACGGCGCCGATCTCGGTGCGCGCATCGCCAAGTTGTACGCCGCCGGATAGCCGCGATGTCCTCGGCGTGAGCGCCTGCGCGCGATCAGGGCGGGCCCGGTGATCCTCCTACGAGATCGGGACAGCCCTTCGAGAAATCGCTCCATCCGATGTACGGTAACGCCGTGCCACCGCCGAGGAGACGTGATCGTTTCGCCCAGGCGAGTGTTTCCGCCGCCGTGTACGCCCCAGCGGGGGTTCGGCCTGCCGATGAATAATGCCGCCATGCCGGGTCTGCAGCACGGTGAAACTCGTTGGATCGAGACTGCAGGAGGTCGAAGTGTCGGTATCAGTGCTTGACATGTCGGTGTCGCTCGACGGGTACATCGCGGGTCCGAACGACAAACCTGGCAACCCCGGCGGCGACGGCTTCATCCGGCTACACGACTGGGGGCTCACGCCGGAGGGGGAGTTCCGTCGGTCCGGGCCGGCCGGAGAGTTGCTCGGCGAGGTAGGAGCGGCCGGCGCGGTCCTCGCGGGACGGCGTACCGCAGAGCAGGTCGATCACTGGGGTGGTGATCACAATGGTCAGGGGATCCCGATCTTCGTGCCCAGTCATCGGCCGCCCGACCCGTCGGTCGCGAACTATCCGCTGGTGACATACGTGACCGATGGGATCGCCAGCGCGATGGCTCAGGCGAAGGCCGCCGCCGGGGACCGGAACGTGCATGTGATCGGCGCCTATACGGCGCAACGGGCGATCGAGGCCGGGGTGCTGGACGAGTTGCAGATCCATCAGATCCCGGTGCTGTTCGGCGGTGGCCGACGGCTCTTCGATGTGTTGTCGTCGCGTGTGGAGTTGGAGATCGTTCGGGTGATCGACACGCCGGAGGCCACCCACATCCGCTACCGCATCCGTCGCTGAGCCTCTCGTCTTGCCGCATCACCTCTTCTCCTCCAAGTGAACGACAGACCTATTGGTTGAGAAACCAGTAGTGCGATGAACATCGTCGCGCACGAGGTCCAGTAAACGGGGGCGTACCAGGGCGGCTCATCTGGCCCGACCAGGGTGGCGCCGTATTGGGCCAGGTCGAAAGGCGTGTTCATCGAGGTGAAGACAAGCACCACGAGGTACGGCAGGGCCAGCGCGATCGTCGCGGCACGTTGATCACGCACAAGCGCCAGACCGCATGTGATCACCGCGAGGGCGACGGAATACGCGTGCAGCGTGTCCGCGACAGCCTCCATGTTGGCCGCCGTTATCTGCGCGCCTACCCACAACGGATCCGATTCGTCCCTCCCCGCACCGATCAGCATCCCGTGCTCGATGGCCAGCCACCCCAGCCCGACCAGCAGCGGCCCCGCCCAGATGGCATGGCCGTCGCGTCCGTCCTTCGGGAGGATGCACAACCCTGCGAGGTACAGGCAGAAGGCGACCAGCGCCAGCACGGGCCGGACGACGCCCATCCACTCGGCTTCGTGGCCGACCCAGCCGTATCCGTTCGGGTCCACGATCTGCCAGAGCCCCAGCAGGTACGGCGGAGCCATTGCGATCGCCAGGATCCGCCCCAGAGGCGAGCCCCGCTGAACGAGCAGCGTCATGGCCACCGCCGGGCCGAACACCAGGAGGAAGAACCGTCCCTCACTGCGGATGATGTAGTCGACGGTGACCTGGGTGTCCCGCGGGAACGAGATGACCTGCAGCGCAAAGAGGATCAGGCCGACGGCGACCGACAGGCCGAGCAGTGCGGCGGCCCGACCCCTCGATCTCGGTAACACCATTGGCCCTGCATACCAGCTTTCGCGCACCCGAGATAGGTCGCCGGCACCACGGCGGCCCCGGTTTGTCAGGAAGGGCTTCCCGGGCCAGGGGAAATGGCCAAGGCGATCCCGATCGGCGCCACCATCCAGAGCGCGCAGACCGCGAACGCCGTCGTCGCCGGCATGGTCTGCGGGAAATGGTGGAGGAGCTGGAGGCCGGCGACGAGAGGGAGGAACTCGCCGACGTTCTCACCGCCGGGGATCGACATGAGGATGAACGGGAGGACGTACAGGGTCGCGATCAGCACCACTGCCGCCAGCGCTCCGCTGCGCAGGAGGGCGCCGAGTGCCAGGCCGAGGAGCGCGGCGGTGACCAGGACGAGCGCCGCGGAGCCGATGAGCGGCCAGGCGTCCGGGGGCAGCAACGTCGGGTGGAGTCGTGCGATCACGGCACGGCCGTACAGGTATCCGGTGGTTCCGATGAGCACCAGCGTGACCAGTGCCGCGCCGGTCAGAACCGCCGCCTTGGCCAGGAGGACGCCCCTGCGCGACGGCATGGCGGTGTAGGTCAGGTTGATCATCCCGGACGCCTGCTCGCCGGTCATGGTGATCACGCCGAGTACGCCGATCACCAGTGCGGAGAGTGCCAGGCCGAAGAAGGCCACGCTCCATGCGACCAAGGACGCCTGGTCGGGTGAGCGGCCGGCATCGAGGCGAGGAAGGACCGTTCCGGCGGCGGGTACGGTCACGGCCAGCGCGACGGCCACGGCGGCGGCCAGCGACCACAGGCTGGAGCGCAGGGTGCGGAACTTGATCCACTCCGCGGCCAGCGTTCTCACGACATACCCCCGACGACCTCAAGGTAGACGTCCTCCAGGGACGCGCCCGGGCGGACGAACTCGGCGGTGGGCACGTCGGCCATCAGCCGTCCGCGGGCGATGACGATCAAGTGGTCGGCGGTGATCGCCATCTCGGACATCAGGTGGCTCGAGATCAGGACCGTACGGCCATCGGCGGCCATGGATTTGAGCAGGTCGCGCGTCCACCTGACGCCTTCAGGGTCGAGACCGTTGATCGGCTCGTCGAACAGCAGCACCGGCGGGTCGCCGAGCAGCGCCGCCGCCATGCCGAGCCGCTGTTTCATCCCGAGGGAGTAGGCCCGGATGCGCTTACGGACGTCCCCCAGGCCCACCTGCCGGAGCACGGGTGCGATCCGGTCGTACGGCAGGCCGTTCGAGGCGGCGAGCCATCGCAGGTGCTGGTCGGCGCGGCGGCCGCCGTGCACTGCCGTTGCGTCGAGCAGCGCGCCGACCCTGGTGAGGGGCCTGTCGATCTCGTGGTACGGCAGGCCGTCGACCGTGGCACGACCCGCCGTGGGGCGTTCGAGCCCGAGGATCAGCCGCATCGTGGTGGTCTTGCCCGCCCCGTTGGGGCCCAGGAAGCCGGTGACGCGGCCGGGGCGTACCTCGAAAGAGAGGTCGTGCACGACCACTTCGCGTCCGAAACGTTGGGTGAGACCGGAAACTTCGATCATGTGTCCGACGATCCCCCGCCGGACGCGTTTCCGCGTCTGACCCAGGTCCGATCCGATATCAGACTGCGGGCCGATGTGCGGGGCCGAGTCGGAGGTCTACCGTCGAGGCGTGCCAGTCACCGAGATCCGTCCACCGTTGTTCAGCAGGGTGCCCAGGTGGGCCTGGGTGCTGCTCGACGGCCTGTGGGCGGTCGTGGTGGCGTTCCTCTACCTGCAGTTGGCGAGCTACCACGACGCGGGATGGGCGGGTGCCGTCTCGGCGCTGGCCACGACGCTGCCGCTGGCCGTGCGGCGGATCTGGCCGCGTACGGCGTTCTGCGTCGTCATCGCCGGTGAAATGGGCATGCTCGCGATGGTGCCGGGTGGAGGGGACGTTCTGGCCGTGCCCATGGCCGCCTATGCGGTCGCGCGGTTCGCCGGCCGGACCTGGGCGGTCGGCGCGTTGCTGACCGCGCTCGCGGTGGCAGCGACGGTGCTGTTCCGGTGGCCGATGAGCAAGGAGAGCATCCAGAGTTCCCTGTGGGTGGTCGGGGTGTTGGTGGCCTTCTGGGCGGCCGGGGCGATGATGCGCGAGCGTTCGCTCTACGTCGAACGGCTGGCCGCGCACGCGGAGGAGCGCGCCAGGGCGGAGGCGACGGAGGAGCGGTTGCGCATCGCCAGGGAGCTGCACGACGTCGTGGGACACAGCCTCAGCACGATCGCCGTGCAGGCGGGGGTCGCCGAGCACGTCGGGAAGCCGGAGGTGATGCGCCGGGCCCTGCGCTCCATCGGCGAGACGAGCCGGTCGGCGCTGCACGAAACCCGTCGATTACTCGGAATCCTGCGGGAGGACGGCGAAGCCTCGCGGGCACCCGCCCCCACGCTGTCTGATCTGCCGGAGTTGGTGGAGCGCACCCGGACGGCCGGGGTCGACGCGTACCTGTCCGTCACCGGGGACGTGCCGCGTGAGCTGGAGCTGACCGTGTACCGCATCGTGCAGGAAGCGCTCACCAATGTGATCAAGCATGCTGGGGCGGACCATGCCCGTGCGACCGTGGTGCGGGAGGAAGAGGGCATTCGGGTCGAGGTGGTCGACGACGGGCGGGGCGGAGAAGCGGGCGCTGCGGCGGCGGGCCATGGGCTGGCGGGACTGCGCGAGCGGGTACGGGTGTTCGGTGGCGCCTTCGAGGCGGGGCCCCGGCCGTTGCATGGTTTCCGCGTGTACGCGTTCCTGCCGGTGCAGGGCGCTCCAGAGGACCCGCCGCGACGCCCCGTTCAGGAGCCCCTGCGACCCCCGCCGACGGACGAGCGGCCACATTCGGGGCAGGAACATCCGCGACGCCCGCCGGGGGAGCCGTCGGGATCCCGGCCGCAGGAGACATCAGGGCGCCTGCCGCAGGACCCCGTGCGGGGCCCGTCCCAGGACTCCTCCCGGCGTCCAGCCGACCGGCTGGGAGACTCGAGGATCACGCGCCTGCCGACATCGGCGGAGGGGCCATGACCACCCGGGTGCTGGTCGCCGACGACGAGGCGCTGGTCAGGGGAAGCTTCCGGCTGCTCGTCGACAGCGCGCCCGGCCTGTCTGCGGTAGGGGAGGCGGCCACGGGCGAGGAGGCGGTCGCGATCAGCCGGCGCGAACGACCCGACGTGGTGCTCATGGACGTACGCATGCCCGTCATGAACGGCATTGAGGCCACCCGCCACATCTGCGCCGCGCATCCGGAGGTGCGGGTTCTCATCGTGACGACGTTCGACCTCGACGAGTACGTCTACGGCGCGCTGCGCGCCGGTGCCGCGGGCTTCCTGCTGAAGGACACCCCACCGCCTGACCTGCTCAAGGCCATCCAAGTGATCGCCGGCGGCGACGCCCTCCTCGCGCCCACCGTCACCCAACGGCTCATCGAACGGTACGTGGCCCACGTGCCGCCGCCCAAGAAGCTCGAGATCACCGAACGCGAGCGGGAGGTCCTGGTCCTGATCGCCAGAGGTCTGTCCAACCACGAGATCGGCGCCGCGCTTCACCTCAGCCTGGGCACGGTGAAGACCCACGTCGGCCGCCTGCTGACCAAGCTCGACGCGCGCACCCGGGTGCACCTCGTCATCGTCGCCTACGAAGCGGGCTTGGTGCCCTGACCGGGTCGCGATGCTCTCTCTTGTCGCTCAGGTCCTTGCTGGTCGCCCTTGACGTCCACCCGCGCGTGGGCCATGCAGATCCTTCCGCGTTCGGTGGGCCCTCCGGCTCGCTCCGCCGCGTCCAGGTGACGCAGTACGGCGAGCAGCATGGCGGGGTGATCCTGCCGGTGGCAGGGACGGAGCGCGGCCGAGAGGACTCGAACCGCGAGGACTCGAACCGCGAGGTTCGGCTCTCATCGATTTGAGCTAGCGCAGCCTGACGCCACCTCGATATGCCGAACGACCAACCCCGACTCAGCCTGCGACGGTCGAGTTGCGGAAGAGGAAATAGTTCGAGTGGTCCGCGTGCAGGTAGTGGTGGAACCGCGTGGCCTTCGGCTGGGCTGTCTTGTCGGCGGTGACGACCGTGAGGATGACGTACCTCTTGGTCGCGCCCGATCGGATCTTGCCGTAGACGTACTTGCCGAGAATCTTGTCTCGGCGCCACTTCACGGCCCCAGAAGAGTTTGCCAGCTGCTCGGCCGTGGCCTTTGCGGCCTTCTCGGTGGGGAAGGACATGATGACCTGGACCGCCGTGAGATGCCCCCTGTAGGCCGAGTAGGCCAGCTGGACGGCGCGCTCGCACTTGTTCTTCGCCAGCACGCCCCGCCTGTCGACCGGGACGCAGTTGTCGTACGTCCAGCCACCCACCCTCTCGGCCTTGAACGTGACGCTGCCCAGGCGGAAGTTCCAGTCGCCGAACTCCTCGTGGCCGATCGGGGAGCCCGGTGGTCGTGCCTTCTCGCTGGGTCTCGGCTCGGCGGGCTCGGGTGTGGGGTCCGTGGTCGGCAGGGCCACGGCGGTGTCCGGGTCGGGGGCGTTCAGGTGCTTGTACAAGCTGAACGTGAAGCCGCCCGGCAGGAGCACCACCAGGATCGCTACCAGGGTGGTGACCACACCGGGGTAGTCCCGCGGGTCGGGCTGCCGAGGGTATCCCATGCGTTAATACTGCTGTAGTTCATCACCTCTTGCCCCAACCGCCCCAAAAGTGATGCTGAATGATGTTCGCCTTCCGCAAGCACGCTAGTGGCACGTGATCAAGCGGCTGACCTCTTCCTCATCGGGGTCGGCTTGCTGCCACTGGCAAGGCGTGCTGATGGGCGCGCACCTCGATGGAGTCCATACTCACCGTCCAGTCCGCGCCCTCGGCCTGATCACACCCGACCAGCAGCGCATAAAGGATCTTGGCCCACACTCCCTCCATCGACCAGCGGCGATGCCGGTTGTAGACGGTCTTCCCGTTCCCGTAACGCGCCCTGGACCTGGCTGGTCGCCGCGGTGCAGGCGCGGCCGCCCGCCATGCCGGACTTGCGGCATGATGCGTCACTGCATATCGTGCCGATGTATCCAGTCGATATATCGGGCGGACGGTTTGCCGTAGCCCGGCTGACGCGGGGAGCTGCGATGAGGCGGATCGACTACGACACGGAGCAGTACCAGGACTACGCGCGTGGCCGTGCGCTTGCCGAGCAGCAGCTGCAGGTATGGATCAGTGCCTTCGGAGCGGTGCTGCCCGAGCGGCGTCCGCTGGCGGGGCTGGACGTCGGCTCAGGGACCGGCAGGTTCACCCCCGCGCTGGCGCGAGCGTTCGGGCCGGTCACCGGGGTCGAGCCGTCGGTCCGCATGCGCGAGATAGCGCAGGCAGAGTCCCTGCATCCCGGGGTGCGGTATCTGGCAGGCTCCGCCGAGGACATGCCAGTGCCGTCCGGCAGCGCCGACTACGCTCTCATGTTCTTGTCCTGGCACCACGTCCAGGACAAGCCGCGGGCGGTACGGGAGCTGGCCAGGGTGCTCAGGCCCGGCGTGCGGCTGCTCCTGCGCGCGAATTTCAGCGACCACCATCCCCGGCCGTGGTGGCTGGAGCACTTCCCCCGCGGTTTTGAGGTGGACGCCTCGCTGTTTCAGCCGCTGCACGAGGTCATCGCGATGTTCACGTCAGACGGCTGGCGCGTTGCCAGCTTCGCCACGGTTACCGAGTCGTCCTCCGGCACCTGCGGTGACATGCTCGAACGGCTGCGCCTGCGCACCCTTTCGTTCTTCGCTCAGCTCAGTCCCGACGAACTGGAGGCCGGCTTCCGCCGCCTGGAGCAGGCTGTCGCCGCGGATCCTGGCGCACCAGCGCCTGTGTTCTCTGAGCCACTGCTCACGCTCGAACGGAGCTCATAACGCCAACGGCGCCTCGTTGACCTGCGTCGCGACGAACTACCCCCGGGCGACGCTTGATCATGCCGGCACGCTCTTCCGGGCGCCCGCCACGGGGGCCCGTAACAGATAATCTGCGTGCTTGAGTCCCGCGATCTGCAAGCAGACCGCCATGAAAATAGTCGGGGATCTGCACGCCCCTACCGTCCGCTAATAGCCGCGGACAGTTGCCTTCGTGCGGAATGCGCAGAGCTGTCTCATCGGGCACGCAAAGGGCACGGCGCCGACAACCGCCTGCCAGGCGGCCCGACCGCGATGCCGCGAGAGCCATTTTTTAGAGCGGACTCGCGCTGTTGCACTAGTGCACATCATGGCATTTTCCGTTGCCGCTGTAGGGAAAGACGTCTGCTGCGTACGGTGTCCACATGAGATATCTGGAAGGGCCTTTCGCGCCCGTCACTGAAGAGGTCACCGCCTTCGATCTCCCTGTGACCGGGCGGATCACGGCTGAGCTCAATGGTCGGTACCTGCGCAACGGGCCCAACCCGCTGGGTGTGGAAGACCCTGTTATGCACATCTGGGGCATGGGCCGTACGGCCGGTTTCGGGGTCTAGTCGCGAGTGGGATTGTCGGCGGCCAGCAGGTCGTAGCCCCGGACGGTGGAGAACAGTTCCTCGCCGTACCTGGCGTCTTCCGGCGGGGCGTGATACGCGTAGGCCGTCAGAGTGACCGACTCTGCGATGATCGTCCACGGCGTGACCTCCGGGCGCGGCACCCCAGGCAGACGCAGGTTGTGCGCCCGCCGAACGGCCAGGCGGTATTCCGCGAGCGCGGCGGCTGTCTCGCCGCGGGCGAGGGCGAGCTCGGCCGCGCACAACGAGGCCATCGCCACCCCGCCGAGCACGGTCTCGTTGTCGTTGATCCGGGCGATCTCGGCGAGTTCGGCCTCCGCGCTGTCGAGGTCGCCGTCGGCGAGAGCGGAGATCAGCAGCACCGCGCGGAGCTGGGTCTCGTCGTCGGCGGCGCCGAGCCGGCTCAGCACCGGGATGGCAGTGCGCGCGTGTCCGACCGCCCGCCGTCGGTCGCCGAGCTGCATGACCAAGTGGGCCAGCATCGCGTGCATGATCGCGGCGACCCACGGCCCCTCGCCCTCGCCCTCGCCCTCGCGGAGCATCCTCAGGGTCTGCTCGGCGGCCTCGATCGCCCCGGTAACGTCCCCGGCGTTCTCCCGGACATGGGCGCTCGTCTGCGTCGCCGCCAAAACCACGTCACGGTCGGCGCTCCGGCACAACTCCTCCAGCCGTCGGCGCACGTCGGCGCCGTCGTCCGTGTCGCACGCGAGCACCACCGTGGCCATCGCCGCCACTCGGGGATCCGTTGCGTCACTAGTGGGCAGCGTACGGAGAAGGCCGCGCATCGGACCACCGGTGTGGTCGGTGATGATCAGGGTGTTCATGAGCGTGATCAGCATGGCGGCCCTGGTCACCTCGACGAGGTGCGGCGGCGGCATCCAGCCGCTGACCACCTGGGCGATCGCGTCCCGCTGAACGAGAAGCCGGGAGTGGTCGCCGCGGATCGACCACAACGAGCCGACGCCGGCCAGCAACTGGACCGTCGTGACGGGATCGGGCCCGCCGAGAGCCTGCCGGAGCAGATCGGCGAGGTTGCTCTCTTCTGCGTGCAACGCGTCGGCCGCCGCGAACTGCGCCGGGCCGAACAGCTTGGAGGCGTGTTCGAGGGCGTACGCCGTCGCCCAGGCTCGCTGGGCCTCCCGAGCGGCCACCTCTTCGCCGGCCTCCTTCAGCCGCATCCGCCCGAATTCCCTGACGGTCTCCAGCATCCGGTAGCGCAGGCCGTACGTCGTCTCGCGGACGTTCAGCATCGACTGCTCGGTCAGCGCGTTCACGACGTGCAGGGCGTCCGAACCCAGTACGTGCTCGGCCGTGGCCAGCGTGAAACCGTCGCTGAACAGCGACATCCATCGCAACGCCCGCCGTTCTGGCTCGTCCAGCAGATTCCACGACCACTCGATGACCGCGAGCAGCGTCTGGTGCCGGTCGGGGGCCGTACGGTTCCCGCCGCGCAGTAGGACGAACCGGTCCGCCAGGCGCCGTGCGATCTCCTCCACCGACATTGCCCGTACCTTGGCCGCTGCCAGCTCGATCGCGAGCGGCAGCCCGTCGAGGCGGGCGACGACTTCGTCGACCACTCCCTCGTTGATCCGCACACCCGGACGGGCGGCTGTGGCGCGCTGGCGGAACAACTCCACCGCGTCGCCCGCGGGCAGTTCGCCGAGCGGGTAGACGCGTTCGGCGGGGATCGACAAGGGGGCGCGCGAGGTGGTGAGCACCCGCAGGTCGCGGGTCGTCACGGTCAGGAACGCCACCAGGGCGGCGACGGCCTCGATCACGTGCTCGCAGTTGTCCAGGATCAGCAACGCCGGAGCCTGATCGAGATGCTGGGCGATCCGGGCGCGAACGTCTGAGCGCTGCTCGGCGGTCAGCGCACGACGCCCGCTGACCGAATCCCGAACCCCGAGCGCCGAGCCCACCTCGCCCACCACGCCCTCGGGCGAGGACACGCCGACGAGCTCGACGAAGTGAGCGACGGGCTGCGCGGCGGCTCTGCCGACGACATGAGCCAGCCGCGTCTTGCCCAGCCCGCCAGGGCCGATGATGGAGACCACCCGGCTGGTCTGCAACAGGGCGTGCACCGCACGGATGTCGCCATCGCGGCCGAGCAACGAGGAGCCGTCGAACAGGATGCCCTCACGCACCGGGCGATCCGCGATGAGGAGTTCGGCGTACACGCGGGCGAGCTCAGGCCCTGGTTCGGTGCCGAGCCGCGCCACCAGGCCCGCGCGATACCGCTCGTAGCGCTCCAGAGCTGAGGCGACACCTCGTACGGCGGCCTCGCTCCTCAGCAGACAGACGAGCAGTTCCTCGTCGTGCGGCCAATCGGCTGCGGCCTCCTCCAGCAGCTGCAGCGCGGCCTCGTGAGCGCCGCTCCGGCCCCGCGCGATCGCCGCCACCCGCCGCGCCTCGGCCACCCACTTCGCTGCCATGCCCCTCAGCTCAGCGAGCGCGCCCGTGGCACCATCCGAGCCGCCGGCCACGAGACCCATGGCCTCGTCGGCGCGGCGACACGCGAGCGCCACGTCGTCCTCGCCCAGTGCCGCCCGCGCCTCCTCCACCAGCGCGCCGACCAGCAGCGCGTCCACCTGATCGGTGGCCAGCCCAAGCCGGTAACCACGCGAGATCCGCACCACGACGTCGGCGCAGGTCGCCGTCCTGGTCCGCGAGACGACCACTTGCAGCGCCTTCGTCGGATTGGTCGGCGCCTCATCGGGCCACAACTCCTCGACCAGGCGCTCGTCACTGACCCCTGCACGTCCGTGCATGGCGAGCACTGCCAGGAGGGTCTGCGCACGATCGCCGACCACGCGCACATCCCGCCAGCGGACGCCGTCGAGCAGGACCAGTGAGGGGGACACACCCTCAGCTTACGGACGAGTCAAAGGTGAGAGGCGTGACACACCCGTGCCACCCTGTCCCTCGCTGTTTGCGGGAGCGAGTACGAGACCAGGGCCCCCGACGATCACGGTCCTAAACTGCCGGATCGGTTTGGCTCCGACGGCAGGCACTGAGAAGGGCAAAGACTATGAGCAGCCTTCTTCGCTCGACCCCCGCTGCTAGCGCCGACACCAACGTGAGCACGAGGAGCCAGAACTTCGCACCCTCGCCGCCGTCGTCGGCCCACAGCCCGAGCATGGCGCGTTCGCTGTCGACGGTGACCGCGATGGCGAGGTAGGTGGGCCGGTTGGCATCGTCGTAGCGCTCATCGCGTCATGAGGCCGTACGAGAGATCTCCCACACAGGCGAGGCCGGAACGGAAGTCACGCAGAAGCCCTCCGCGATCTCACGGAGGGCTCCCGACAAGGCGATCAGAAACGATGTGTCACCAGGGAGTGAACTCGGTGCCGCCGAGATCTTCCGCGGCGCTGCGCCCTTCACGGGCCAGAATCGTGATCATCTCGCGCGCCTCCTGGAGGCTGAGGTTCCGCCCCCGCGAACCTTTGACCGACGGATCCGGCCACTCTCCCCAAAGCGTCGGCCCCTTGTTCCACATGACCTGGAACGACACGCCCGATGGCGCCTGAAACACCATGAAGTTTCCCTCTATGGGACGCATACGCATCAGCTCATCCAAACAGCCTTGCAGCGTCATAGGCTCCATCGGGCCATCGTCGTAGATGGCCCTTAGCTCAGCAGCCGGCCTCTCAGCCCTGCTCGGATGGGCGGCTAGCCGTCCGTGGCGCCGCCGCTGCCAAGTCATCCGCACTTCGATGCGCGCTTCTGTGCTGCCGTCCCAGTCGACCTCAAGACCGTGACGGCGCAGCGTGGCGGCGATTTCCTCACCGATCTTCTGCTCGGGGGTGTACGACAGACATACCCCTCCGCCCTCCGCCGCCGCGCTTCTGACGTCCTGGAAGTGATAGAAGACGTATCCCCGATCCACCCCCTGCTCGGTGATCTCGTCAACGCCGCAGCGTTGGCAGCAGGAGAAGTGCTCCCGCGCGGTGATGCCCGCCACGTCCAGGTCGCGGAAGGCAGCCGTCAGCCTGTCGCAGTCGGTGACCTCAGGCCATTCCTCCTGCGCGGCGAGGTGCCGGGCGAACTCGACGTCCAACAGTTCGGCGATGCCCTCATCGGTCTCCCACTGCTCCTCCAGATCCTGGACGAGCTGTTCATAGCTCGCTACGCCCACGGCCACCTCGACTTGGACGCTCTTTGAAATCTCCGCATCGATCATGTCGCCAATATTCTCGGATAGGAGCCACTGGCACGCGGAACCTTAGCGAGAAGCGGTATATCGGCAGTATGCAGTACGAATGAGAGCATCTGAGCGAAGCGAAGGCCTACAGGGGTCGAGGCTTGACTCGACTGGAAACACGGCTGAGCCCCCGCGCGCGAAGCGCCCACTGCGAAGACCTTCTTGCTCGCCGGAGACGCGCCCGGGATAGACAGCCCGAGCGAATCGAGGACCATCGGGACAGGCCACAACGGGCAACGGGCGGGTGACCTGTGGCCCACCTACCCGCGCCTTTCATGGCATCCAGTCGAGTCGTTCCGGGTTGTTCAATGCAGGTCAACGCCTGTGCGCGGTCCTTGGTGAACGGATCTGAATGACCCTGTATCGCAACCCGAACTGCAACCCGGGGCGGCTCTCTGAAGTGTAAAGGTCGCTTCCAGAAGGGAAGTGATCGTTTCCCGCGGTGTCTCACTCATGTCCGCGGCTCCAGATATTCGCTTGGCAGCGACTGACGGTGTGGCGATACTGCGGTGATGTTCACAGATGCTGATGCCGCCGCCTTGTATGACCTGCTCAACCCGTGGGACGTGACGCGGTATCCCAGCGATGCACTCTACAACGAGCTGGTGATGGCTGCGGATGCCGTGCTTGATGTGGGGTGCGGCACCGGCGGCATGTTGCACCAAGCTCGCGAGCTGGGTCATCGCGGACGGCTTGTCGGGCTGGACCCGGACCTTGCTGCGCTTGATCGGGCCAGGCGGCGCACGGACATCGAGTGGGTTGCCGGGGTTGCGGCGGACGCATCCTGGGATCGAGAGTTCGACCTGGTGACTATGGCCAGCAACGCTTTCCAGTGCTTGGTGAGCGATAGGGAGCTGTCCGCGTCGTTGGTCGCGATCAGGAGGGCGCTACGTGACGGCGGCCGGTTCGCGTTCGACACGCGTAACCCTCAGGTGCGTGAGTGGGAGGAGTGGAAGCCGTCGAACGCCAGCGAGGTTGTGGATGGAAACGGCCGTACGCTTCGCGTGTCACACGACGTCAAGTCGGTGGTCGACGATGTGGTGACGCTCACCGAAACCACCAGCGCTCCGGACGGCACGGTTCTGCGCGTCGATCTGGCGAGTCTGCGATTCCTGGATGTGTCGAGGCTTGGCGCGTTCCTGCACGAGGCGGGCTTCGAGATCGAGGCGCAGTACGGCGGCTGGCAGCATGAGGCCGTCTCCGATGCCAGCCGTTCGATCGTCACGATCGCGCGTCGGGCCTAATGTCCGACTCCTGGTACGGCGATCAGCCAGTTTCCGGTGAACCAGGGTGAGGAACAAAAACTGGACCGTCGATCGCCCCAAACACGTACGGTGGCCTGGCCACGCCGTGGCGATCGTAAGGGCCGTAGCTGTGCGGCGGTGCGGCAACTGTCAACGCCGGCCGGAGCGTTCGGTGGCTACGGCGCGGCAGGCGTTCGGCGCCCGGCCCATAGTCCCGCGCTGAGGTGTCTCGCTTGCCCGCGAGTGCGTTCTCTACTCCGGCGGTTGTTGGACGGCCCAGCGGATTCGGTGCGCTGTACGGCTTCCAGACTCAGGCGTCCGCTGGTGATGCCTTCGTCGAGGTCGCCGATGCGGAGTTGGACGGCGGCGATCTTCTTGTGGCTGCCGTACTGACCTAGTCTAGATCTCCATTCTCGCCTGCTCGATTTGCCGCACGATGGCATGGGCACCATGCGCCTGTGCGATGGCGTGCGCCTCGTCGAGTGTCGCGAGCGCGTCCGCCCGGCGGTCCTGGGCGGCGGCGATGTAGGCCAGCCCGACCATGTTGGCGGCCATGCCCGGCAGGGCCCCGACCTCCCGGCGCAGCCGCGACGACTCCTCCAGCCGCTCGCGCGCTTCATCCAGCCGACCGGCCATGTGTGCCGCGATGCCCAAGTGCCGCAGGGCCTCGGACTGGGTCGGCTTGCCGCCGACCTGCGCCACCAGCTGGCAGGACTGCTCCAGTTCCGGAACCGCAGTCTCGTTGTCACGCCGGATGACCTGATGTAAGCAGCCGATCCAGAACAACGCCTCGGCCTCGCCGCGCGCATCGCCCAGCGCCCGGTACAGCTCGATCGCGCGCTCAAACAACGCCAATTCGGCCGGGTCCTCGACGGGTGACGAGCCGGCGCTAGCGCGCTCGTTGAGAAACCGCGCATGCAGGATCCGCCCACGGGCCAACGCGGTATCGGCCTCCACCGCGTCCAGGCCCCGTTCGGCGTGGGTCAGCACGCTGACGTCGCCGCTGAACACTGCCCGTTCATAGAGCGTCTTGGCCTGTTCGATCCGGTCTTCGGCGCTCATCGCCGCCCCCGCCCTGGCATCGCCACTACGCGGTAGATCAGCAGTAGCGTACTCCGGCCCAGGATCGTGATGTGGACGGTCAGCGATGAGTGGGTTGGCCGACGTGGCTACGCGCAGGTGGATGGCCGTCACATGATCATCATCGACTTGTGGGGACAACTTCAGATTTCGTGGCGGCCGCTTGCGACAGCGTAGACGCCGACGGCCTCCACCTCACCCGCCTACGGCCCTGGCACATGGCACCGTGATCACCCCGGAGTCGGAGCGCCGCCGCCGGAGGCTTGTGTTTCACACAATGGATCAGTCATCGTGTTATATGCCGACGGCATCGGAGAGTCTGGATCATGGACCACTGGAAGTGGCTTGAGCGTGTTCCGTGGGGGGTTTGGGCCGCCTTTGGGACTCTCATGGCCATCAAGCAGATCTGGGACCTGACTCGTCCCGCGGAGTCGATCGACCACCTTGGCGACACCATCGTGCTGTTCGGTCACATCGGTCTTATCTGGCTCGCGGTCGCTGTTGTCCGTCCACGCCAAGCGATGAGGAACGACAACAGCCGTGCTGACTGAGCGCAATCCAAAGAGCCCCGCTGGCGCTGCGTAGTGGTCGGGCGGCCTAACGCGGTGGCACGGAGCGGGGTCGGCGGTTCGTTTGGTTACGGTGCAGTGGTGTGCGGCGAGCAGCGCGTGCCCCGTGCGAGAACGGCCACCAGGCCGCACGCGCAGCGCAGGAGGGTTGCGTGGGGGCGCGGCGGCGCGGAGGACGATCGCTTCAGGACGGCGGCCATCACAGGCGAGAGATGCGTGAGCACGGACGCGGTAGTCAGGCAGTTTGTTACTCTCCTCGCCTCACAGTGCTCGGCGAGGGAGAGTCTTCCGAGGTGGAGCCTAGGAGATTCGAACTCCTGACTTCCTGCTTGCAAATCGGCCAGATCGACGATGTAAGGAGTCGTGTGCCTCTGTTGCAGTACGCGTTGCTGTACGCCTCACGGCCCTGCGCCGCACTCCCCCTGCCCCCGCTAGCTGCCCCGGATGATGGGGCGGCGGGGGCAGGGCAACAGGCGCGAAACGGAATGCCCTGTTGCTGGTTGTCGATCAAGATAGCGTTGTGCTGATCGATCATTTTCCCCTGGTTGGGCTGCGGCTGACCACGCCGCATCTCGTACTCCGGCTGCCGACATCAGAGGAGCTTTCGGCTCTTGCTGATCTAGCCGCCGAGGGTATCCACGACCCGGACGCTTCGCCGTTCATCGTGCGGTGGACCGATGCCCCGCCCGCTGAGGTTGCCCGCAGTGTGATCCACTACCATTGGCGCCAACTCGGGGCATGGACTCCACGAGACTGGGAGCTCAACTTCACGGTATTCCGCGGGGGGACAGTGGTCGGGCAACAGAATCTCGCCGCCCGGGACCTGGCCGTCACGCGTCAGGTACGGACAAGTTCATGGCTCGGTCGCCGCTTTCAGGGGCAGGGAATCGGCACCGAAATGCGCGCGGCCGTACTCCATCTGGCCTTCGCCGGCCTGGATGCCGATGAAGCCCTTTCCGGCGCGCTTGAACACAACCACGCCTCCCTGGCCATCTCGCGCAAGCTCGGCTACCAACCTGACGGCCACCACCGCCAGGCGTTGGACGGGAAAATGCTTGTAGAGCATCGGCTATGCCTGACCCGGGCTTCCTGGGAGCGGCACCGGACTATCCCCGTCAGCATCGAAGGGTTCGCGTCCTGCCTGCCCTACTTGGGCATCGACGCGTCGACGTGTCGCTGAACGAAGGCAACTCCTACAGTGCCCCGCGCTCCGCAAGGTGGCGAATTTGATAACAGGCGACTCCGTAACACGTACTGGGGTCAATATAGGACGGCTGAAGCAGTCGCCTAATGATGGCCGCAGAAGCATGTAGCAGCCAGCCATGTGAAGCCGTCACCCCATCATTGATTGGCAATCCGTGATGCCTCGTAGCGTGCGATGCTTATGCAAATTAGGTGGCTCAACCGCTAGCTAGGTATCTTGACCTTCTCTCGAAGGGAGAGCGCTAAATGGGCGCTTGGGGTCCCGCGCTGTTCTCGGACGACCTCGCATGCGATGTCCGAGACGCCTATCGCGAGCTCATTGAAGACGAGACAACGGACGAGGAGGCCCAACGCGGCATCATGAAGTCCTACGCCGAGGTCTTGGATGATCCCGACGATGGCCCGGTGTTCTGGCTGGCTCTTGCAGCCACCCAGTCGAAGGTCGGCCGCCTGGACCCCATGGTGCGTGACAGGGCGCTTCAAATCATCGAGCAGGGCGAAGGCCTCTCGCGCTGGGCAGAAGAGGGCGCCAAGGTCCTGGCCCGCAGGCAGGCCGCACTCCACAAGATCCAGCTCCAGCTCACTGGCCCCCAGCCGGAACGAAAGCGCCTGCGTCCCCCGTGGCGACACATCACCGACCTGGCACCCGGAGCGGTGCTGGCCTATCGAGTTTCCTCCGGCAACCTGGTCCTCCTGCGTGTCGCCCGCGTGGAGGACGATCGCTGGGGGCGAACCCCGATCGTTTCGCTGTTGCGTCATTTAGACGACGCGATTCCTGCCCCGCAGGAGCTCAACGGAATTCCGGATGCCCCGGCCGGCTCCGACCCATTGGGGGTACCCGTCAGCGGAATGTCGAACAGCACGATCCTGCGTGTGTGGGTGTATCGGAAGAAAGACCCCGACTATCGGGACGTTGGGCTCAGCGTCCTGGAAGGCAGGATCCGGCTACGCCCTGGGGACGAGCGGCTCGACGCTCAGGCACATACCCATTGGCTGGCTCTCGCAGGAGACATGGAAGGCTACGCGGGTTGCGGATGATGCCAAAGGCCCTCATGCAGCCCGGCGGTCGTCGCACGTGCCGCCGTACAAGATTGAAAGGGCCACTTCCCGATCATGGGAAGCGGCCCTTCACCTGGGGTGGAGCCTAGGAGATTCGAACTTCTGACTTCCTGCTTACAAACGAGAGCCAGCCACATCGTCCAGCGGTCTTTATCCTGGTCAAGCGGCAGATGCTGACTGGTGCCGCGCGCTCGTATGCGTCGATGTTGCTGTACAGGACTGCTGTACAGCAAGCAGCGTGCATCTCGCTCAGCGAGTAACGATCACGCCGGTCTAGCCATTTCCGGTGCCGGAGTCGACCGCGTCCCGATGGAATGAAAATTTCACCTGTAACTCCGGCATTACGGCTCTACAGGTCTAATCCCCGACCTGGTGGCACGCCTCGCCGTCCCTCGTGCGAGATGCCATGACACAAGTTAACGCCGGACCGAATCAGTGGCTCTCAATCGCCTCTCTGGACGCCTGGAGGCCCCGACAATAGTCTCCGTGCGCGCTCCCCCGACATCATGAAAGAGATGAGGTTGGAATTGACACGTTCCAAAGCACGTCGTGCGGCCACCTCTGTCGCCATCGCCATCGCCACACTCGTGGCAATCCTGGTGCCCGTCACTCCCGCGCACGCCACCTACGGTCCAGACCAGACCGTGTCCATCACGGTTAACTCGAACGCCGGGCCGTCGATCATGCTCGCCCGGCTGACCGGCACGCTGGCGTTCGACGACGGGAACACAAAGTTCAGGTACGCGCTCCAGCTGTGCTGGGGGAGCGGTTCCTACCCCAAGCCGAACTTCTACGTCTCCGTCAACGGCAGCACCATCTTCTACCCGACCCAGACGGGCACGGCAGCTGCTCCCCCCGGATGCCAGCTGTCCCTATTCCTCTACGACGGTGAATACACCCACTCCACCACCGTCACGAACGTCACCTTGTACGTGACGGGCGGCTGGTTCTATCCCGGCAACACTTACAACAGCCGCACCAAGTCCGTGACCTACGACAACCCCTACAACTGAGCCGTCCGAGAAGCCGCGAGCACACCACCCGGCGTACGCAACGGGGACACGACCCCGTCCGCGCAGGATGGTAGCCGAACGTGTGCTCTTGCGCTGGACCACTTTCTGGACAGGCCCGGACAGCACCGTGCAGCCTCGCCGAGGCAGCGTGTGCGGACAGCGTGCCGACGCCGAAATACTGATGCATGACTTCCAGCGGAAGAGAGATCGTAGTCACTCAGATGGTCACGCGCTCTCGCCGACCACCTCGGCGAGAGTGCGTTTGTGCTGGTGGAGCCTAGGAGATTTGAACTCCTGACTGCCTGCTTGCAAACCGGCCTGATCATGAGCCGTACCGGCCATGACCTGGGCGGCGGACACCCCGCGAGTGACCGTGACTGACCGCTGCCGACCCCCTTAATGGCCCGCTAATGGCCCGGCCGTACCTCCCAACGAGGATCTTCCCGTCGCCGTCGTCCCACCCTCCGGGGAGCGGATCAGGGGTCATTTCCGCGATCTCTACGAGGACCCCCGATGGACGCGACGATCCTGCGATGGTGACGCAAGGAGGGTGGCGACACGCTCACCTTCGGCAGCGACGCCGACTCCCCCTCCGCCCTCGCCCACCTCTTCACCGAAGCCGCCGACATGGCCCCAGGCGTACGGCTTCCGCCCAGCCAAGGGCCCCTTCGACTTCTGGTCACGCATAGGCGAGTTAGAGCCTGCCTTCAAAGCCTCCGAGTGGACATACCGCTGATATACCACGCCTCCCTAAATTGGCCCTTTGTCCGCAACCGAATCACCCCCGGCACGAGAGGGCACCATGCGAGTGACAAGCATCCTGAAGACGACGGCGATCTTCGGAACCATGGGCGTGGCGTTGTCGATCACCCCCGCGGCGGGCGCTTCGGCTTCGAACTCCACCGCGAGCTCCGCCGCAGCGAGGGCGCTCTACGGCCAATGCCACGTTGGCGACCGCGATAGATTCGCGTACCTCACCGTCTACTACACGCCGAAAAACGGCTACGACGAGATCGACGAGATCAAATACAACCTCGGGGCCAACTCCGGGAACCAGCTCGGAAACAAGAGCAATGTGAGATTGAGGATCCGCAGGGACCTGCCCTATAGCCTCGACCGAACGCTGTGGAGCTGGACGTCCGGAGACGACATCAAGCCGGGCAGCCACTCCAAGGACCCCAACACAAGAGTGAAGTACTCGACCAAGTGGCACGTCGACCTCAAGGCCACCTTCGACATCAAAGGCATCGACCCACAGTGCAGCACTCACACCCGTAGCGTCTGACGCTAGGTGACGGGGGGTGCCGCTCTCGTCCCGGGCTTCGTCATCTACACCGCCGTGCGCCTGGCCCTGAAGCACGACCGTGAACGTTCCCAGCACGGTTGGCCGCAGAGGTAGCTCTCGGTTGCACTTCTGAGAGGCGTGCAACGGGCCCCGTAGGCGGTCGTAAACGACGCTGTCCGGCGGGCTGGGGCTGAGGAACGAAGTCCCAGACCGTCGAACGCCCCCGGCCATCGACGGAGATCAGGCACCCCGTGGCGATCGTCGTGCGGTGGTGGGGCGGCGGTGCGTACCGTAGCCGGCGGTTGGGGTCCGGTCGGCGCGAGTTGGCGTCGGCGCCGCCCTGGAGTCCTGCCGCACGTCGGGACCGGCGCCCACGCCGCACGCCCGGCGTGCGGGCGGGCGCAAGGGCGGGCGCCCAGAAGCTCAACGACCTGGCACGCGGCGCGCTTGACAAGCCATCGGGCACGCAACGGGCACGGGACCCCTGAATAGCCTCTAGAAAGATCAAAAGCCCAGGCCGCTGACCTGGGCTTTTGTATGTGGAGCCTAGGAGATTCGAACTCCTGACTTCCTGCTTGCCAACGGGGGCCGCTGTACACAGCGCTCCGCCCGGCGATCTTACCGACTTGACCCGGACGTCCGACCTCTCCTTCGATCCGCTCGATGGCCTGCTGGAGTGAACCTTGTGCAGCGTGCCGTTGGTTCGGTCGTCGGCTCGGCTGTAGGCGATGCGCTCCCATTCGAGTTCGGCCCGGCGGGAGCGTTCTCCTCGCCGCTTCCCGGTGCCAAAGTGCCGGCGGCGAGATGAGTGGAGGTGGCGGCTGGACGGACGCTACTTCTCATAGTGATAGCGACAGGCGGCGATCAGGATGGTGTCGTCGTTGACGCGGTAGACGAGCCGGTGTTCTGAGGTAACGCGGCGGGACCAGTAGCCGGACCATTCGTACTTCAGCGGCTCTGGTTTGCCGATGCCTTCGTTCTCGTTTCGGGCTATGTCGGCGATCAGCTGATTGATCCTTTTGAGGATGCGTCGATCTTCTCGCTGCCAGTAGCAGTAGTCCTCCCAAGCAAGTTCGTCGAAGAGGATCTTCACGAGGTGATGTCCTCATCGGCCAGTTCGCGGACGGTACCGCCTCCAGCCTCCAGACGGGCGACCGCCTCCGACAGCCGTCTGCGGTTGGCAGGAGACGCCATCAAGTAGAGCGTCTCGCGCATCGATTCGTACTCGTGTTGCGACACCATGATGACGCCTTCTCCACCGGGGCGGGTGATGAGGACTTCTTCCTGGTCATCGATGACGGCGTCGAGAGTAGCGGCGTAGTTGGCCCGCGATTCGGACATGGTCATCACCTTCATGTCATCAGTGTACATGATGATGTACATCAAAGGTGCGGCGGTGGATCCGCACACGGGCACACGCAGAGATCAAGCCGTTGCATAAAGGTTGCGAATTGCTGCAGGTTCTTACGACCAAAGCTCCACCCTTCCGCTTCCGCCGTGCCCTGCGCCTGATGAAAAGTACCGGGGAGATGCGTCTGCGCCCTGGTCGAGTCGAGGCCGGCCGCCGTACAGCCGGCATCCCTGCGGCGATCATGCCTCTCGCTGAAGATCTTGCGTCCTATGTCGACCCCCGAAGAGGACATGTTCGTGTTCCTGCGCATCAGGGTGTCGATGTGGGTGTTGACGTTGTCCCAGATCAGCACGATGGGCCCGCCGAGCTGCTGGTGGGCGGCGTCCAGCAGGCGGGCGTAAATCGGTCGCGGTGAACCCTTTGCGTTCGTTCTTGCGACGTCGGTAGATCATCATGCGGTAGATCAGCCGGGTCCGCTGCCCCGGCTTGAGGCAGACCAGCCCGGCCGGGTTGACGCGCCCGAAGCCCCTGCCGGAGATGGTGACGGTCGGGGTGCACCCAGGTGGCGATCGCCTCTTCGTCGCGCTCGGCGGCGCGGCGCTGGGGGACCTGCGGGCTCCAGCCCAGCTGATGCAGGAGGTAGGAGATCCCGCGCGGGGTGTAGGAGACGTGGAACAACCTGCCGACCAGGGCGGTGACCCGCGCCAGAGTCCACCGCTGATCCTCGGTCCACCCCCAAACGGCCGGACCAGCGTCCAACGCGGCCTCCAACCGCTCCACCTGCGCATCGCTGAGCCGGCAGCGCTGCCCACCTGGCCCCTTCGACTCCAGCGCCCTACCCCTGCCGTGCGCCAGGCCTTGTGCCAGACATAAGCCGACTTGCGTGAGACCCGCAGCTTCCTGGTCACCTGAGGCGGCGACATGCCCGCGGCGAATAACCCGGCGGCCTCCAAGCGCACCTGTTCACGCTTGGCTTGCGCCGCCGGAGTCAGACCACCACCATCCGGGATAACGCATCCCACCGGCATACTCCCGAACCCCGCCGTAAGCACGCAACCACACCGCGTTGCCTCAGGCTTTCAACCTCTGTAGCGCGGTCATCCGTATCAGATGACTTGTTGTCGCCATTCCGACTTCGGACAGGCATTTTCGTTGACCCGGTGACAGTCCCAACGACAAACTTTTTATCGACGGGGGACGCGAACTTCCGCTTCCCGCGGAAATCAATCCCGAACTTGGAGGTGACAACATGCTGCGTCGGATGAATTCTCTCAACGCCATCTACGACACCGACTGGCCGGGCTAAAGGAATCAGCATCGGGGCCGGGGCGTGACGCCGGCCCCGATGCGCTCGATGGATACGGGGTGACGACAATGAAGATCTGTGCCAGCCGTTTCGTGGCCGGCCCCTTCACGCTCGGACGCGTACTGCTCCGGCAGATCTGCTACGGGCCGTTGACCAGGCGGGAAGAAGTGGTGCTCGCCTTTGTCGATTCCGAGTCCGAATTGCTCGGCGAGCATTCTGCGCGCCCGCTGAGCCTGGCGGTCGGACAGGACCAGCGCACCCGTCATTTCAGCGCCAACCATCTACGGTTTCTCTGTCACGCCGTCGCGTCAATCATCGAAGAGCGAGCAGGCCTCGCCGCTCTCGAGTTGCAGGTATGTCATCTAGCACATTCTGATGAAACGGACCGTGAACTAGTCGATGTTCTGCGCGCCCGCGCTGCCTTTCGTGGCGTGGCCGATCCTGTGACGATCGACGTCTCGCCCGACCACGATCAGGGCGCGCCCACGACAGAGCCCGCCGCACTGCGCCGCCTGCTGGCGGATGCCACCGCCAAGGGCTTCTACTCCGCGGCGATCGCCTATGGCCATGAGCTGTTCAGCCAGTGGCACATGCCGGCTTCCTACGATCCCGGCTTTCACGCGAGCACCCGGGGGCTCGCTCGGGCACTCACGGCGGTCGGCCGTGCCGACGATGCCCTCATCGTCCATCGGCGGCTTCTCGACCATTGGAACCATCCGTGGGTCGCCGCGACCTCTTACTACGCCATCGCCATGCTCCACGCCCGCCACCTCGGCGGGGAACGCCGTGATGTGGACAAGGCGGTCGAGGCACTCGGCCAGGCGTTCGCCGCAACCGAGCGGCTGGACGACGCGCGCCAGCGTTCGTACTACCGCGCTTTCCTGAAGAACGGAATGGCCTTCCTCGAGGTACGGCGAGGCGATATCAACGCTGCGGTGCAGCACATGGAAGGCGATCTCCGCGCTCTGGACGAGGAACTCGCCGACCTCAGCGAGCTGCAGCACCGGGTGGTGGCCCGCAACAACCGCGCCACGCTCCGCCTCCATCTCGGGCAGCTCGACGGCGCGCTCGACGACCTCGACTTCGTCGTCTCCCGAGATCCGTATACGGCTGAATACAGGATGGAGCGCGCGCTGGTGCTCCATCAGGCCGGGCGGGTGAACGATGCGCTGGCCGACCTGGACTTCGCCATCGATCATTGCGTGACGGGCCCCGAGGCCTACCACAACCGTGCGATCATCCGCCGTGAGCTCGGCCTGCTCGATCAGTCCCTCGACGACCTGCGATTCGGCCAGCACCTGGACCCCACGGACGACGAGATCGGCCGAGACCTCCGACGGGCACTCCAGGGCGCCGGCGCCCACGCCTGATGTCCGTACTGAGCCGTCAAGGTCGCGACTTCCGCATGCTCACTGTCGCTTTATGCGCATCGGCGATCTCAAGCAGCGCGGTGACGGCACTGGTGCCCGTGGCCATCTTGAAGAACGGCGGCTCCGTGACCCTGCTCTCGGCGGCCCTGGCCGTCTACTCCGTCGTATATGGGCTCACCGTGCTGCCTGCCGGTGTGATCAGCGACAGGTTCCCACGCAAGCGGCTGCTGACTGTCGCGCTGATGATGTCCGGCGTCGGCCACGTCGGTCTGGGAATCACGCTGACGCTCGGCGGTCGCAGTCCAGCCGCCCTGCTGGTCGTCCTGGCTGTCGTCGGTACGGCGGGCGGCCTGGCCCTGCCACAGGCCCGATCGCTGATCCCCGACTTCGTCAACCGCGATGAGCTGGTGGCGATCAACGGGTACTTGCGCACGATACTCACCATTATCGGGATCACCACTCCGCTGGCTGTGACAGTGGCGTTCCGGGTCATCGGGACAACGACGATTCCGTTCCTGTCCGCGTCGATCCTGGTGTTGGCGGTGTTGGCGGCGAGGCGACTCGGCGACACCTCGCCTTCGGCCTCCAGGCACGACGGGTTCTGGCGCGGAGCGCTCGAGGGGGTCCGGCATATTCATCGCACCCGATGGCTATGGTCCGGCCTGTTGTTCTCGCTCGCACTCGCGACCTGCGTCGACGCGTTCGTCAAGGTGGCGGGGCCCGTACAGGCCGCCGCCACCTCCTTCGGCGCACAAGCGTGGCCGATCCTCGTGTCGAGCCTCGCTCTCGGCCAGTGCGTGGCGAACCTGCGGTTGCGCAGTCACCGGGGGACACCTTCACCGATCTCCATGTACGTACCCACGATGGGTGCGGCGTTGGCGCTGGCGGGCTTCGCCATGGCCGATTCGCTCTGGATGATGTGCGCGGCCTTCGTGCTGTACAGCTTTTCCTTCAGCACCTTCGACACGCTCTGGCACTCCAGGCTGCAACTGTCGACGCCGCGAAACCTGCTCGGCCGTGTGCTGTCGGTTGACGAATTCTGCATCACGGCCTTCAGACCGCTCGGCCTCATCGGAGGCGGGGCCGCGTTGACCGCGCTCGGTGTGGGCGTGACTGGGCTGATGGCGGCCGTGCTGGTGCTCGTGCTGACCACCGTCGCTTTGGTGACCATTGCGGCCTGCCGTACTTCGCCTGCAGAGAGGCCTGTTGATGGGATCACGACGTGAGCAGCCTGCTTGATCCGACGGAGCTGAGCGGGATGGCCCTGGCCAATAGGGTGGTGATGGCGCCCATCACCAGGGGCCGAGCCACACGCGACGGCGTGCCGACGCCGGAGATGGCCGTCTACTACGGTCAGCGCACGAGCGCAGGGCTCATCATTACTGAGGGAACCCACCCGAGCAGGATAGGCCAGGGGTACCCCGGTACGCCTGGGCTGCACACCGGGCGTCACGTCATCGCATGGCGCAGCGTCACGCGGGCGGTGCACGAGATGGGCGGGCGAATCTTCGTTCAGCTCATGCACACGGGGCGCATCGGGCACCCGCTGACCACGGGGGTGTCACCCGTCGCTCCATCGGCGGTCAAGCCTGCGGGAACCGTGACCACGTGCGCCGGACGCAAGCCGTACGTGATGCCGCAGGCGATGTCGCAGGCCATGGTCAGGGAGACCATCTGCGCCTTCACCGCCGCGGCAGGACGGGCGATCGCCGCCGGGTTCGACGGCGTTGAGCTGCATGGGGGCAACGGCTATCTGATCCACCAGTTCCTGGCATGCAACACCAACCGGCGCACTGACGGCTATGGAGGGTCGGTCTCCGGCCGGATCAGATTCGTGACCGAGCTCGTCGAGGCCGTAGCTGCGGAGATCGGACGGCACCGTGTCGGCCTGCGGCTCTCGCCGGGCAAGGGAACCAACGACGTCGAGGAGAATCGGGCGCACCTGGTCTATCCCGCTCTTGTCTCCGCCTTGCCCGACATCGCCTACCTGCACCTCATAGCGGCCTCTCCCGACGATCCGCTGGTTCAGGACATACGGAGAAGGTGGCGGGGCACCTTGATCGCCAACCCCGCCCACGGGGGCGCGCAACTGCCTGACGATGGCGGAAGGGCTGATGCGGAAGCCTGGCTGGCCCGAGGCGCTGACTTGGTGTCGTTCGGTCGAGCGTTCATCGCGAATCCCGACCTCGTTCGGCGCTTCCAGCGCGCCGCGCCGCTGGCCAGGGCGGAGCCGAGCACCGTGATCGGCTCAGGGCCGTACGGCTACATCGACTACCCGGCGTTGGATGAAGCTGCCGCGACTGTCTGATCAGATCCAGCCACGCTCGACAGCAATTGCGCCAGCCTGGAACCTGTTCTTGGCACCGAGCCGGCACATGAGTTCGGCGGCCATGCGACCGATCGTCCTGGTCGACACCCCCATGCTCCTGGCGGCTTGCTCGTCGGTGTCCACGCGCAGCATCAGCCGCAGCAAGGAACGCTCCTGTGCGCTCAGATCACCGTTGTCAGTGCTGCGGACTCCAGTTGGCTCCGCCGTGTGCCAGATCTGGTCGAACAGCGCGCACATCGCCGCCACGACCCCTCTGCCTTCGTGTACGGCTACGCCGTCGGCCGGCTGTTCAGGGTCGAGCGGCACCACCACGCAGCGCCGATCGATCGCCAGCATCCAGGTCGGCAGCACAGGTACGGTGCGTACGCTCCCACCATGCTCGGCTAGCCACCGGACGTGCTCGCTCGTCACGGCATCGTTGCGACTGCTGGTCAGGTACACCGTTCGTATCGTCAGCCCTTGCCCCAGCATCCACTTGGCCAACGGCCTGCTCGGTGGAAATGCTTCGCCGCCCGGCGCGAACGACAACAGCTCGCGTTCTGCCGAATAGCCAAGTTGCTCCAGCTTCTCCCGAACCTGCACCCGCCCGCGGATCTCCTTCGCCACGGTCGCGTCGTGCCGCCCCGCATAATCGGCGACCAACACGTCCATCGCCGCCCTGCCCTCCTCGATCAGCTGCTGGCGCTGCATGATCTCTACGCGCTGCCTGGCGAGGAGGACCTCGAGCCCCACGTCGGGGCGTACTGGGCGGAACAGATCGGGCTCCAGTGACGGCCGGAGCAGCGACAATCTTGTCAGCTCTGCCAGAGCGGCGCGCACCGCCTCGACGGTCCAGCCGAGTCGCGCAGCCAGCCCAGCTACCCCTAGGTACGGCCGTTTGAGAATCTCCAGGTATACCTGCTCCGCGGACGGATCAACCCCGAGCGCTTCAAGCATCAATCAACTCCATTCACGCGGTTGGGTGCATGGGTTCTATTGCACTCGCGAACGGATATCAGCCTAGGAATGGGCGCTATGGCCGCGCTATGGCCGCCCTTTAAGATCACCTCGCACCGGGGGTGACGTCGGCGGCTTGCTCCGTTCATCCTCTCCCGCTCTCAGTGTCGGAGGATCACAGCCGAGTCTGGCCGGTCCCGCCATAGCGTCAGTTCAGCGGCGGTACATTACGGAGGGTCATGGACTGGTTCGGCGACTGTCCGTTGAACGCCCGAAGAGGCTGCCTGCGTGACCCACCTGAGATCAACACCTACCAGAGGCGGAGCTTGAGGAGCGGGATCGCCGGATCAACTGAGGAGTTCCTCGGGAACTGGGGCGCCTATTTGTGTGTACAGCCGTATCGCTGCTTGCCGGTGGGTATCGGCGGTCATTTCATTAAGATCGTGCAAGGCTCGAGCGAGCACTACATGTGCGCGGGCCTGGCCAAGGCGATGTCCGGTCATGCGATGGCAGTCAAGTGCTCGACCGGCGAGGTCGGCAGCAATACCAGACTGAGCCTGTACCGCGTGCACTTCTGCGAGCAAGTTGAGCGCCAAGCCTTCGAGGATTTTGAACCGGGCCTTCTGCGCGATGGTGATCGCAGCCTCGGCTTGGTGGACGGCAGTTGTGTAAAGGCCCTCGGCCTGGTGCGCTGCCGCGAGCTCGATTCGGGCCTGGCACGCAAGGTAGAAGGCGTCTATCTCGTCGGCGAGACGTAAGGCGGCCTGGCCGAGATCTATCGCGGTCACATGATCGCCGGATGCCGTGCTGACGCCTGCCAGCGCAATTAACGCACGGAACTCGACGTGCCGATCGCCAATATCCCTGGCCATCTCGAGTGCGGATCTGGCGCAGTCACGCCCGGAGTCCAATTGCCCGGTGTCGCGATGCAGTTGAGCCAGGGACGCAAGAGTGTCCGCTTCGCCGTACTGGCTATGTAAATCACGATGGCAGCGGAGCGCCAGCGACAGGTGCTCCTGTGCTGCATCGAATCGTCCAAGGCTGTGGTGCACCTCACCCGCTGTGGCACGTGCCGTGGCCTCGCCGCCCAAGGCGCCTGCCCGCTGGTACAAGGCCATCGCGTGTTGGCTGTGCTTCAACGCTTCCGTAAGGTTGCCGAGATTCATTGTCAGTATGGCGAGGAAATTGTGAGCGCTGGCTTGACTCTGCGGCCGTCCGAGTTGCTCGGACAGCTCGAGCGCTCGGGAAAGATGGATTTCGGCCTCCTGGAATCGCCCTAGGTCGCCAAGCACTGTGCCGAGGTTACCCAAGACGCTTGCCTCGCCGACAAGCCAACCGGTATTCGAATAGATCTTTGCCGCCCGGGTGACATAGGCTACAGAACGGTGATATCGGGAAAGACACCAGTACGCGTGGCCGAGGATGACGAACGCGGATCCTTGTGCCAGCAGCTCTTTCTCGCGGCGGGAAGCGGCCAAGGCGACGCGGCCAACGGTGAGCCAGTCGTTCATGGAGCGGCATTGGTCGAGATAGCCACGCATTCCGTCGGCCAGTAGCCAGGCGAACGGCCTGGGCCCGTGCTGTCCCGCATGACGGATGGCGGCTACCAGGTTGTGTCTTTCCGCGTCGAGCCAACGGAGGCAGGCTTCGGGGTCCTGCAGGGGAGACGGGCCTGTGCCGTGCCGTTCGGGGAGCGGAAGGCGCAGCACATCGGGGTGGAGCAGCTCGGCGGCGCCCCTGACCATGGACAGGTACCAGTCCAGCAGCCGTGAGACCGCAGCATCGCTTTCCTGAGTCGTGTTCTCGGTGTCGGCCAGGGCGCGGGCGTACTGACCGAGCAGGTCATGCGACATGTAGCGGCCAGGCTGATGCTGGTCGATCAGATGTGCTGCCTCCAGCTGGTCCAACGCGTGCGACGCTTGTGGTTCGGCAATGCCGGCCAGCGCCGCTACGGCGGCAATCGAGAAGTCCGGCAATGGGATCAGGCCGAGCCCGCGGAAGACCTGCCGCGCCTGATCGGTCAGGGTCAGATAGGACCGGTCCAGCGCGGTGCGGACCGCGGCTTCCGTATCTCCCTGGACTCTGAGCATCGTGATTGGGTTGTCGGCGCGCAGTTCGGCCACGTATTCGGCGATTGTGTGATGGGGACGGTCGGCAAGGTGTGCGGCACCTATGCGCAACGGCAGCGGCAGGTAGGAGCAGACCTCAGCCAGTTCGGCGACGGACGCTGGCTCAGCGGTGACCCGGCTCGTACCCAGGAGCCGGCCGAGCAGCGTCTCCGTCTCGGCTGCGGTCAGTGGGCCCAGGGTCAGACGGCGGGCATCATCTCGGGCGACCAGTCCGGTCAACCGATCCCTGCTAGTAATCAGGACCAGACTTGGCGCGGATCCCGGCAGCAGCGGCCGCACCTGTTCCGCCGTTGCAACGTTGTCCAACAGGATCAACAGGCGCCGGCCCGCGGTCAATGTCCGGTAGCGGGCAGTCGCCCCGGCCACATCGGCCGGTATCCGCTCCGGCGGCATGCCCAGCGCCCGCAACAGCGCATCCAGCGCCTGAATCGGACGCATCGGCGCTTCGGCGGCGTAACCACGCAGGTTGAGGTGGAGTTGACCATCGGGGAACTGGTCTGCGATCTGGTGCGCCCAGTGCACCGCGAGAGCGGTCTTGCCGACGCCGGCCGTGCCGACGATCACCACCGGCCTGAAGGTGGCGCCTTCCACGCTCAGCATTTCATGCAGCGCCGCCAGGGCCTTGTCGCGGCCGGTGAAGCCGGACACGTCGCGTGGCAGTTCGTGGGGCACCAGCGTCAGCGGAGCCGAATCGGCGTACGTGGCACGGGAGAAATTGTGGTCAGGGCCGACCGATGGCAATTCTTCGTCGCCTCGAAGAATCGCCTGGTGCAACTGTTGCAGGTACTGGCCAGGTTCGGTGCCGAGCTGCTCGTTAAGGAGCGCCCGGGTGGCGCGGAAGACCTGTAGCGCCTCTGCCGGTCGGCCGGACCGACGGAGGGCCACCATCAAAGCGCCGCGCAAGCTTTCGCGGTACGGGTGGGCGCGCACCAGATCGGTCAGTTCGATGACCAGATCGGCGCTTCGCCCGCGCGCGAGCTCAGCCTGGATCCATCTCTCGTACGTGGCGAGGCGGAGCTGGTCCAGACGTTCCGCCTCCTCGGCGACCAGATAACAATCGGAGAATTCGGCGAAGGCCGGTCCCTGCCACAGATCAAGGGCGGCACGCAACTGATCGACACGGTGCCTTTCTGCCCCACATCTGTCTGTGACCAGGCGGCGGAATCTGGTCGCATCCAAGCGATCGCCCACCGCGACTTCATATCCCCCGGCTCCTCCGCTGAGCGCATCGGCGCCAAGGATGGATCTCAATCGATGCACGTACTGCTGGAGGTTACGACGGGCTGAGGCCGGAGGACGCTCTCCCCACAGCGCATCAATCAGCGCATCGGTCGCAATTTGTTGATCAGCTTTGGACAACAGGCACGCGAGCAGTAGCCGGAGCTTGTACGCGCTGGGCAGGACAACCGGCTGCTCCGCACGTGTGACCCGCAGCGGACCCAACACTCGGAAATCCATCGCTGCACCTCATGTGCATCTCTGGTTGAGTTACCTCGGTTTGGTGATACCAGGGTTAGCGCCTATGCGGCAGCATAGTCATCTTGTTCGTCGTTCTTGAGAGCGCGCGTCAACGTTCGGAATTCGGGGGGTAGCTGCTCAATCTGTCATGTCCCGCTGTGCTCCGAGAAAGCCGTAACACCTGAACCGCCCCGATGCTCCTATGGTTGTCAAGTGGATGCCGGGAGGTTGTTGTTTGCCGCCTTCTGGCTGGTGAGGATCTTGAACAGCTCGCGGGCGATGTAGCGTTTGAGACAGCGGATGATCTCTTTCTTGGTAGCCGAGCTCGGCGAGCACGCCGCCGTGACCGAGCTGGAGGGCGAGGCCGGCGCCGACCGCGTCGCGGCCTGGTTCGCCGACCGGTGGGGCGCCGCGGCCTCGGGCATCGTCAACGCCCGCCTGGACGCGCTCGGTTCGGCCTGCGCCTGGTGGCGCGAGCAGGGCTGGCTGACCGGCGACCCGCTGCGCCGCATCCGCCGCGTCGCTCAAGGGTATCTGCCGGGCGTGTCCCGGGGTTTGAGGCGGCGGAGGGTGTAGCCGTTGCCTGCCGGGTCCAGGTGCCTGGTGGCCTGTTTGAAGAGGTATTCGGCTCGTTCGTAGGACAGGCGGCGGCGGCCGGTGTGCGGGCACAGGTCGGCGGGTGCCGGGGTGCGGGCCGGTGCAGGCCGCCGGTCGGAGAGGAACAGCGGCCCGCTGGTCCGGCCGGCGATCAGGTCGGGCAGCAGCCGGGCGGTTCGCGAGCGCCAGGTGACCCACGTGCGGCCGGCGCGGGCACGGCGGTCGTCCAGGTCGAGGTCCTCGACGTTCAGCGACAGCACGGTCGACACCGGCGCCGCCGACTCGTGCAGCAGGCTCCAGAGGGTGCGTTCCCGCAGCGGCAGGTCGGAACGGCCCCAGAGGGGGTCCAGGGGCGCCGCGCCGTCCGGTTTTGTCGTGGCGCGGGGCTCGGGGCGACGCTGCAGGCCCGCGGCCAGGCCGTCCAGGCCCGCCCAGGTGGCGAACGAGCGGATGGTGGAAAGGTGCCGGTTCCACGTCTTGACCGCCGTACGGCCCCAGGCGGTGGTGGCCACGCGGGTCACCTGGTCGGCGGTCACGGAGGTGAGCGGGGTCTGCTCGCCCAGGCCCAGGCACAGGCGCCGCAGCGTCTGGGCGTACGAGCGCAGTGTCTGGGGATCGAGGTCGGGGCGGCTCAAGAAGTCGCGGACGGTCTGACCCAGGGTGGCGCCGGCGGGCTCGTCGGCGGTGATCTGTTCGGCGCGGCGCAGGAGGAAGGCCCGTTCGGCGGTGTTGCCGGTGAGGGACGCGGCGCGCTGGAACTCCAGCCGTGCCTCGTGGCGGCGTCCCAGCCGCAGCAGCAGGTCGCCGTGGACGCTGGGGAGCAGGTGGTAGTGCTGCAACGCCGGGTCGGTGGTCAGGGCGTCGACCAGGTCGAGCCCGGCCTGCGGCCCCTGTGCCATGCCGACGGCCACGGCTTGGTTGAGTCGCACGACCGGGGTGGGCGTCAGCCGTACGAGGGCCTGATAGAGGGAGGCGATGCGGGGCCAGTCGGTGTCGGCGGCGGTGCGGGCCTGGGCGTGGCAGACCGCGATCGCGGCCTGGAGGACGTACGGGCCGGGTGCGCCGCCGGCCTGGCGGGCGCGCAGCATCGCGGCGAATCCGCGGCGGATGCGCAGTTGGTCCCAGCGTCCCCGGTTCTGCTCGTGCAGCGGAACCGGCTCGCCCGACGGGCCGGTACGCGCGACCGCGCGGGAGGTTTGGATCTCCATCAGCGCGACGAGGCCGTGCACCTCGGCCTGGTCGGGCGTCAGGTCGGCCAGCGTGGTGCCCAGCCGCAGCGCCTCCAGGCACAGCCCGGGGCGCATCAGGTCGTCTCCGGAGGCTGCCGCGTACCCCTCGTTGAAGATCAAATAGATGACCTCCAGCACCGATGACAGGCGCTCGGCCATGTGCGTCTCGTCCGGGAGCTCGAATCGTACGTGATGCTCGGCCAGCGTCTGTTTGGCCTCGGCGATGCGCCGTACGATCGCCGGTTCGGCGACCAGGTACGCCCGGGCGATCTCCGCCGCGCTGAGCCCGCCCAGCAGCTTGAGCGTGAGCGCGGCTCGGGCCGGGGCCGGCAGCACCGGGTGGCAGGACAGGAACATCAGCCGCAGCGTGTCGTCGCGTTCGGTCTGCTGCTCGTCGGCGTCCTCGGGGAGCCGGCGCAGTTCATGGGCGAGGTGCTCGTTGGCGCGTTCTTGCCGCTGGGCGCGCCTGATGTGGTCGACGGCGCGGCGCTTGGCGATGGTCATCAACCAGGCGCCGGGGTTATCGGGGACGCCTTGGGCGGGCCATTGTTCCATGGCGGCGACCAGGGCGTCCTGGGCCAGTTCCTCGGCCAGGCCGACGTCGCGCACCAGCCGGGTCAGCCCGGCGATGATCTTGGCGGACTCCAGTTTCCAGACCGCGTCGATCGTGCGATGGGGGTCGGTCACGGCAACGATGACAGCACCGCCCCGGCCCGCGCGGCAAGTCGGCGGGGGCCCGGGGCGGGGCGTCGGCAGGGTCAGGGACTCAGGGGCCGAACACCTGGCGGATCTCGCTCACCCCGTCGCCGACGATCTTCCGGAAGCGGCGGGCCAGCTCGATCACCTCTTCCTTGGAGCGCACCTCCACCAGCGCGAACCCGACGATGGCCTCCTTGGCCTCGGTGAACGGGCCGTCCGTCACGGTGATCTCGTCTCCGGAGGAGGTCATGCGGATGCCGCCCGGCTCCAGCCCGCCGGTGGCCAGCAGGATGCCCTTGGCGGTCATCTCCTCGATGAACGCGCCCATCTCCGCGTACAGCTTCTCGTCCGGGGCGGGTGCGGTGTCGGTGGCCCTGGTCGTCATCAGGTAGCGCATCAGGTGGTCTCCCTTGATCTCGCGGCTTACGTCCGCCTAGACGTCGATCGCCAGTATGTGACAGGGAATGCTGGCGTTCCCTGTCACATCGGCCGATCGACGTGTGGGCGACAAGCGAAGAGCACAAGCCGAGAAAGGCAACTGACATGATCCCCATCCAGGCCCCCGCCACCGTCTCGCCCACCACCCGTACCCTGCTCACGTGTGCGGCCGTCGCCGGCCCTCTGTGGTCGGTGGTGTCCCTGACCCAGGCCGCCACCCGCGAGGGCTTCGACCTGACCCGCCACCCGCTGAGCCTGCTGAGCACCGGCTCACTGGGCTGGCTGCAGATCGCCAACTTCGTCCTGGCCGGAGCCCTGAGCATCGCCGGTGCGGCCGGACTGCGCCGGGCCCTGCGCGGTGCCCCCGGCGGCACGTGGGCGCCCCTCCTGCTCCGCGTCACCGGCATCGGCATGATCGCCGCCGGTGTGTTCGTCATGGACCCGGGCGACGGCTTCCCCGCCGGCACCCCGGCCGGGTCCGGGACGCTCAGCTGGCACGGCCTCGGCCACATGGCCGCGGGCTCGATCACCTTCATCGCGCTGATCGCCGCCTGCCACGTGCTCGGCCACCACTTCCACCGTGCCGGGCACATCGGCCACGCCCTCGCCTCCCACCTCGCTGGCGTGGCGCTCCTCCTTGGCGACGCCTGGGCGATGAGCGGCGGCACGGCCGGCTCCCTGACCCTGGCCGTCGGCGCCATCACCGCGATGATCTGGGTCTCGTGGGTCGCGGCCCGCTACCGCCGCCGCACCGTCTGAGCCCACACCGACCCGCCGACCTTGACGAACCCGACCCCGCCCCGAACCGAGCGCGAAGGATCCCGCAATGCCCATGTTCACCACCGTCGAGGACTACATCGCCTCCCTGCCCGAACCCCAGCGTCAGGTGGCCGACCGGCTGCTGCCCTTGATCGAGCAGGTGCTGCCGGGCGCCGGCGCCGTCTGGCACGGCCACCCGGTGTGGAGCCTCGGCGACAAACCCGGCAAGTCCCCGGTCTGCTTCGTCAAGGCCTACCCCGCCCACCTGACCTTCGGATTCTGGCGCGGCAGACAGATCACTGACCCCTCCGACCGCCTCCAGCCCGGCGGCCGGGACATGGCCTCGATCAAGCTGCGGACCTCCGACGACGTCGACGCTGACGTGTTCACCGGCTGGCTGGTCCAGGCGCGGGACCTCGAAACGCCGGCCAACTCATGATTCCCCTGCTCGACCGTCGCAGACCGGCGGATCAGGGGATGAGGTCCCTTCCTGAAGCGTCAGACGAAGCGCTTGACGAAGGCCAGGGCGGTGTCGCAGACCTCGCGCCAGCCGCCGTCGATGGTCAGGGAGTGTCCGCGGCCGGGCATCTCGATGATCTCGGTGACCGCGTGCTCGTTGCGGCTCTGCTTCTTGTACGAGGCGGCCCTACCACGAGGTGAGCACCGGACCACCCCTGCGGACACGTCCGGTGGCGGCGCACATCGGCCACTGGGGCAACAAGGAGCTCGGCCGCCAGATCTCCGACCTGGCCCGGCGGCTGATGGCGGGTCGCCGTGCGGGATAGGTCAGCCGGAAGTCGTACCCGGGGTGCGACCGCCGTCGCAGGCGAGGTTCGTCCCGGATGCGGAGGAGGACGGGCGCCTGCGCCCCGAGGATGGAGATCATCTCTCCCCTCCGAAGGAAGGCCTGCATGCCGTTCACCACCGCCGCCGCCACCGCGATCCTGCTGTCGCTCTTGCCGGCCCCCAGTCAGACCGACGTGCGGGAGGCGCTCGACGCCGCCGTGGCCGCCGGCGCGCCCGGCATCCTGGCCAGGATCGATGACGAGCGCGGCACCTGGATCGCCACCAGCGGCAAGGCCGACCTGGACACCGACCGGCCGGTGCCGCGCGAGGCCCGCTTCCGCGTGGCCAGCCTGACCAAGAGCATGGTGGCCACCGTCATCCTGCAGCTCGTCCAGGAGCGCGAGCTCACCCTGGAAGAGCCGATCGGCGAGCGCCTGCCGGGGCTGGTGGCGGGCGACGACCGGATCACCGTGCGCCAGTTGCTCAACCACACCAGCGGCCTGGCCGACTACGTGGCCGCCGACGAGTTCGCCGACCTCGAGCAGTACGGCCGCCGGACCTACACTCCGCGGCGGCTCGTGGCCGAGGGCGAACGGCTGCCCCGCAAGGCGCCGGGCCGCTTCGCCTACTCCAACACCGGCTACATCCTGCTCGGGCTGCTGGTGGAGAAGGTGACAGGCAACGACCTGCGGGACGAGCTCGAACGCCGGATCTTCCGCCCGGCCGGGATGACGCGCTCGTACCTGCCCCTCACCGACCCGGCCGTCCGCGGCCCGCACGCCACCGGCTACCACCTGCCCCGCGGCGCCGACCCGGCCGAGCCGGGTGCGCTGCGGCCGATCACCCGGCTGAACCCGTCCTTCGCCTGGGCCGCCTACGGCGTGGTGTCGGACGCCCGCGACGTGAACCGCTTCTACCAGGCCCTCTTCGGCGGCCGGCTGATCGGCGCGGACCTGCTCGCCCAGATGCGCACCGGGGTCGCGACGCCGCAGGCGCCGGTCTTCCCCAAGTACGGCCTGGGGCTGGAGTCGGTCGGCCTCACCTGCGGCGAGATGTGGGGCGCGACCGGCTCCATCCCCGGCTACCAGACGTTCGCCTTCGCCGACGCCACCGGCAAGCGCCGGATGACGGTGTCGGTCAACGTGCAGCGCAACGATCCGAAGGTCGCGACCATGCTGCTAGCCGCCGTCGACGCGCTGAACCGTTACTTCTGCGGCGAGCCCTACCCGCCGCTCACCTCCAGCGCGACGGGCCTGGGCCGCTGACAGGTGCTCTCGATGGGCACCGCCCAGCCAAGGTGAGCCGAGGCGAGCAGCTGCCGAATACGGCCTGAGAGCAGGCCATGAGGACTGTCAACCCGCAGCCCGGTCACCAGCAAACGGCCTTCGGTTCAACGGAACGAGATCACAGCTTTTGGGTTCGAGGCATCGAAACAGCTCTTGATCAACTGCTCGCCACACACTTGAATACCTTCGCGCCAGGCCGGGCCGCGTTCGGCATGTTGGGACCTACTTGCCTGACGTGCCTGAACGACCTTCAAGCGGCTGACCAGCTACAACGCTCGACAACCCCAGATAACGGTGGAAAGGCAGGGGAAGCACGCCCTGGAAGGGGGCGGGGTCGATGGCCACGCTGGCACAGGCCATGCCGCGGCCGGCGAGGATCTGGGTGAGCAGGCCGCCGAAGGAGTGGCCGATGATCACCGGCTTGCGCTCCAGCTTGGCGATCAGCGACTCGAAGTGGTCGGCGACCTGGCCGACGGTCTTGTGGGCGAAGACCTCCGGGTGGGCCTTGGCCTCCTCGACGGTGTGTTGGTCATCGAACCGAATGGGCGGCCGGCAACCACGCGATCAGCGCCCCACCTGCCCACGCCATCCGCGAGCGACTTCGCGTACAAGCTAAACGACCTGCTCCGATGACGCTTCCGCAAGACGCCGCCCACCGCTGCCCGCGCCGACGACGGGCTGATCGTGCCGTCCCCAAGCACCGGTTCGCGGATACGTCAGGTAGCCGGAACCGGGAATGTCACAGCAAGGTTCTCTCCCTTGACACTGCACCAACTGCGCCACAGCGCGCTGACCCACGCCGCCGAAGACGGCGCCAACACCTCCACCCCGCTCGCCTACTCCGGCCACACCTCCGTCGCATCCCTCGCTCGGTACGCGCGCGTCTCTCCTGAGGCCCTGGCTCGCTGGCAGGAAGGACGGGGACCCGGCTGCCCGACATCGGTGACCTCCACCCCTTAGATCACGCAATGTCACAGGGATTACCCAGAGCTACTTTGGGGCTGGGGTCACGCTCGGGAGAAGACCCCCGTGTCAGTTCCCTGTCAGTCCCCGGCCGCTCGCTCGCGTTCGTATGCGGCGTTGATGCGCAGCGCTTCGGCGAGCTGGTCTTCCAAGATGATGATCCGGCAGGCGGCTTCCACGGGGGTGCCCTGGTCGACGAGTTCCCGGGCGCGCGCGGCCAGGCGCAGCTGGTAGCGAGAGTAGCGGCGGTGGCCGCCGCTGGAGCGTTTCGGCTCGATCAGGTGGGCGGCGCCCAGCGCCCGCAGGAAGGTGGGGGTGACGCCGAGCATCTCGGCGGCCGTGCCCATGCTGTAAGCGGGGTAGTCCTCATCGTCGAACCGGTCGTCGGCCGTGAGTTCGGCCGTATCCGTAATCCTGCCGTGAGTGAGCGTGTCACCCTCGGCAGCCGAGCGACGTTGATCCATACATTCCTTTCTCATCACGCGCACAGGGGCCCCGGCGCCTGTTGCGCCGGGGCCCCGAAGAGTTCAACACCATCTACCGGCCATCGGCCGGCTTACTGTTTTGCGCAGCCGCCGTACTAGAGCGGCGGTGATGCGCGGATCGCGGATGCGTGACCGTAGACCACCTTCCTATCTGTGGAACTGCGGTACCCGAGCGGCGAAACTTCAGCCGGCAACGGGCGATCCCGATGGCGTCAACACTCCCTTCATCTTTCTCTTCCGGACCACTGGTTCAACTTCAGCTTCGGCAGCGCGTCCACGCTCTGGGCCCTTACCACTGCGCTGGCCCGTCACGTCCGACCTTCTGCCGTCAATCTTTCAGCTTCGGCAGCGCGTCCACGCTCTGGGCCCTTACCACTGCGCTGGCCCGTCACGTCCGACCTTCTGCCAATCAACTACCGACTTCATCCTGCTGCGGGCAGTTCGTCGTGGTGCTCGTGCTAACTGCTGCTGCCCGGTGGATCCGTTCCTTGCGATGTCAGAAACCATAGGGCCCACAGCGGCGAATGTCTACCACAGCGACAACAGATTTTCGGTACGGGGTAACACCGACTTCCGACCGTTGCTGGAGCACGCCGCCGAGCCGGGGCGAAGAGTCAGACGATCGAGGTCCGCCTGCTACCGCCCGTTTGGGCGTGTTGCTCCCGAACCCGCGGGAGCAGCCGGGACCGCCGTTTTGGCCTCGACCGCCGCCCCAGCGCGCTGGGCGACACCCACGCGTCGCGAGACGGCTCACAGGCCGCGCGCCGTCCGACTGCGCCTCCAGAAGCTCAGCGACGGAGTGGCACCCTTCACTTACATCAACTTGTCGCGAGCCACTGCCAGAGCCCAGAAACTTGTCGCTCAACACGGGCACGCCCAGAGACCTCGAACACGAGAGCCAAGATCTCTACGAAAGATCCCTCCATCCCATCAAACGCACTCAGCCACACCATTCACTGACTCACATTGTTGAAATTTCCGACTAATAGAGGTCATCATTATCTGAGGGCCATGATCAACATAAGAATCCATGTATGGCTCCGCCATGCGGCGGGACAGCGCCCAAGCCCCCGGCGGCGGTGTCCGGTCCGCGCGAACCATGCCACGTCCGGACTTACCTTGCTACCGGCCGCGTGGCGGCCGGATTAACCCTGCACTAGGAGGGTGAGGAGTGTTCGGTCCCAGGGACAGGGAGCCTGGCAGGATCCGGCCTGAGTCCTACGCACTCCGGTGAGACACTGCCAGGTTGCCTGGGACCGAACACTCGCCATATCAGTGGCCACGGCCTACCGGCTCGCAAGAAGGCCGCCGCCGAGCTGAATTGCTGCTCGGCTTGGGCGCGGCACACGCCTGCGCACAGGGCGGGGGCACAGTGCCCATCCCGCCGTTCCTGACGGCACTCATGTCCGATCAGCTCAAGCGAGTCGACCGGAAGATGTGCGACTGCGGAACGCACCGGGGCGACTATGTGTTCCGGCCACCGGGCGGCTTCCACTGGGGTCGCAGCAACTTCGCCAACCGGCTGTTCCGTCCGGCGACGGACGGCCAGCTGGTGGCGAAGGGGCCACGAGTCCGACACAGGATCATGCTGGACGTTGACGGCCGCCAGGTGGTGCGCCGCGGTAGGCAGACCATACAGGCACTGGAGGACTGGGCGGCGGAGGTGTGGCTACCGGTCGTCGAGGGCCTGACCCCTCATGACCTGAAGCACTCGCACAAGGTGTGGATGGACGAGGACCTGATCCCGGACGTGGCGCAGGCGGAGCGACTTGCCCACTCCATCGCGTCGATCAAGGGCAGGGCCACGCACATTTCGGACCGCTACTCGCACGTGTCGGAGCCGATGCGTCAGCAGCTCGTGGCGGCGCTGCAAAAGCGGTGGGAGGGCTCGCTGCGCCGAAGGGCCAAAACCGGCCCTTCGAGGCTTCCGATAGTGCAGGAGCTTCTGCGGCCGTACCTGCGCCCCTAGGTGGTGTCCTCCCAAATTCCTTCCATCGGCGGCGCGAAGATCATAGAAATGAGAAATTGCCAGGCCGTTCAGCCTGGTCATCGCCCTTCTGATCTTGTGGAGCCTAGGAGATTCGAACTCCTGACTTCCTGCTTGCAAATCGGTCTGATCTTCGAAGAGAACCGTCTCGACCTGGGCGGCAGGCAGTCCGCCAGTGACCGTGACTGACCCCTGTTGCCCGCCCTTAATGGCACGCTAATGGCACGACGATTGGCCCGTCACCTGGTGTTTCCCACGCGACGCGCACACCCCGCCCGCCTGATCATCCCGTCTGCCGTCGACCCGCCCGCAGGGGAAGCGGGCCAGGGCCACGGGTACCAGATGGAGCGCCCCACCGGACGAACGATCTGGTACCCGTGGCCCTGGTCTGCTCGGCTTGTCCCGGGTCGATGGCGGGCGGGATGATCAGGCTTCCACCTCAAGCATCTACGGCGCGGCGTACCGCACGGCGATCATCCCGGAGTCGGAGCGCCCCCGCCGGAGGCATGGAAGGGATTGTCTGTGCATCTGTTGAGGCTCCTTGCGGACTGGTACTGGCGAGTGGATTCATTCTTAGGCGGTGGCGTCAAACCGAATCGCCGTCAGCGATTCACTGCGGCCCATCCTGTGCGCTTCGGGCTGATCATGGGCTCTGCACTCGGGGCATTCATGGGCGTCGTCGCGTTGCTCTGTGCCGCGCTAGGAGCGCGGTACGTCTTCACGCTGTTCAACTTGCTCTTCTGCCTTGGCCTTGCCGCCGTCATGGGAGTGTGCATGGTGGGCTTGGGCTACATCACGCGCTGGGGTCAACGGCACTACGGGTACTACCCGCATGAGGTTCAGGATCAGTCCGACGGTCCTGTGTAGCGGCCCGCGCGCGTCGCGCGCGAGAACGGCCCCCAGGCCGCACGCGCAGCGTGCGGGCGGGCGCGGGCCGCGCGGCGGCGCGTGCGCCGCCGCCTTGATACCTACAAGAACAATTCGGCAGTGCACGGTTACATGCCCGATGCGATCACGCAGACGGTTGGCTCAAGCTTCGGTGCGCCGAGTTGATGGCGGCCAGCAGTTCACGGGCTGAGGTGTCGCGCTTGCCGGTGAGGGCGTTCTCTACTCCGGCGAGTTGTTGGAAGGCCCAGCGGGATTCGGTGCGCTGGGCGGTTTCCAGAGCCAGGCGTCCGTTGGCGATGCCTTCGTTAAGGTCACCGATGCGGAGTTGAGCGGCGGCAATGTCGGCGTGGACGGCGGCGATCTTCTTGTGGTCGGTCTCGTGCGAGAGGGCATTGAGGGCGGCTTGGCCTTCGTCGATGACGCGGTGTTCGTCGCCGAGGTTGACGTACGTCGAGAGCCGGTAGGCGGCCATCCGGCCAGGGTCCAAGAAGCGGGTCCAGGCCCGTTCGCGCTGGGGACGTGCTTCGCCGTACGCGTCCCTTGCCTGTTCCAGGCGGACGAGCGCCTGACGGTCGCCGAGGTTGGCGAGTTCTTCGGCTTCGCGAGCCAGCAGCCACGCGCGAGTGGCGTTGTCGCCCAGGGCCGGTAGGTGCTGCTGGGCGAGGCGGATGTTCTGGACGGCGGGAGCGCCTCGGACGGCATAGGAGCGGTAGGCGTAGGCGCAGGCTTGGATGATTGGGTGCCCGCTCTCCTGCGCCGCCAAGGTGGCGATGCGGTCGAATGCGGCGGACTGTCCGGGTTGCTTGATCTCCCAGGCGATCCAGGAGGCCAGGACAGCGGCTTCGCCGGTGGTGGCGGCTAGCCGGCGGCGGAGGCGGTCCGGAAGCCCGGCTTGGAGGAGAGTGCTCAGCTCGTTGAGGTGTGCGGTGAGGCCCTGGTAGAGGCTGCGGGCGGGCATGGTCTCTTCGAGGCGGTGGAAGCCGATGGTTCGGGCTTCGAAGCGTTCGACCGTGTCCTCTTGGTCGGCACGGGTGCCGGAGAGGGCGAGAGTGAGGCGCTCCCAGGGGTTGGCGATGGAGGTGGCGCTTTCGGCGGTCAGTCCTGCTGCGATGAGCAGCATTGTTCGGCGGTCCATGTGGCCATCTAGCCTTCCCACGATCCAGGCCAGCGTCAGCATGTCAACGTCGCAAGTGTCGTCGGGCTGGCGCGAGCCGATGACTACTTGTTCCACGCTAAGAAGGCTGCTTGCTGGTGTTCCATCCCGTGGCGGGATGGGTGTGGGCGGGAAGGTCACGCCGGTGAGGATGCGTGGGGCGAGGCCGAGGAGCATGCGGGCGGGGTCGGGCATGTGCAGGCCGTCGGCGATGCGCTCGAAGACGTCGAGTGCGGTGACTTGGGCCTTGCCTTGCATGTACTCGCTGACTTTGCCCTGGCTGAAGCCCACTGCGACGCCAATGCGGGTTTGGCTGATGCCTGCGTACTGGCGGACGAGCCGGAAGAGGTGGCCGATGTCGCGATTTGTGAGGGCGGTGTGCATGTCGGGGCGTTGCCACAGGTCGGCTGGTATGACGACCGGTTCGGCCCCGTCTGCGGGCATGTGCCGTTTCCCCTTGCGTCCTTGGACTGCCGGTAACTCAACGCTCACGGTTCGTGGTTATCCCGTCAAGGGATATTGCTGATCCCGTCCGAGGATTCCGGCTCGGGATGGGTTGCCTTGCCGCAGGTGAAGACGCTTGTCCCATGACTCGGAGCGATCAACCGACAAGTGAGAGGTGCCGGGCCTGTCGGGCCCAGGGGTGGCGTTGGGTGCGCAAGAGCCGTGCCGAGGCGCTACGCCGTCTTGACGGGACGGCGGTCGAGCTTGTGCAGGTGACCTGCTTCGAGTGTTCCGGAGTCGGCAGAAAGCGGGCCACGTAGTGGAGATCATCACGGACTGCATCAGTCCACACGTCAGCAAGGTTCAGGAGGGGCACATGCAGTTGGTCTGGCGCCAGGCTGCGAAGCCTGAAGACCGTGCCCGGGTGGTGGCCTGGTCGTGCCACTGCCGGTCAACCGTGTACGAGCTGCGTCGCCTGGGTGGTCAGTCGTACATCCGCCGGACGGAATATGACGGTGACGGCGGGGAGACGATCTACGAGACTCATCGGTGGTCGTACAACAAGGCTGCCGAGGTCTGGCGCACCCTGCTGCAAGGTCAGACGGTGTAGGTGTCCCTTGACGGCGTGGTTCCCTGAATGTGGGGGCCGCGCCGTCGTCGTACCAGGGGTACGCCCATCTGTCGCTAGAAGGGATTGCCTAAGCAGCATGCGCTGATAGCCTGCTTGGCTAGACAGGCATGTTGAATGTGGAGCCCTGATGTCATTTGAGTACACGCCCCCGAAGTACGCGCAACTGATCGCGGAACTTGAGCGGCGCATCGACTCGGGCGAGTATCCGCCCGGCTCCCCGCTGCCCAGTGAACACCAGCTCATGGCCGAATTCGCGATGGCGCGCCCGACCGTCGTCAAGGCCCTCGGTGTACTGCGCGATCAGGGCTGGATCGTCACCCACCAAGGCAAGGGCCGGTTCGTGCGCGGGCGCCCGGCCATCCCCACCGGTCAGCAGGCACGGGCCGGACGCGAACTCCTCGACCGCAAGGAAGCCCAGGTCTCCAGCCGCTTGCTGGTGACCGGAGAGGTCGAGGCACCCAACCGGATCGCCTCGTATCTGGGGCTCAAGCCCAAGTCGCCGGTCATACTGCGGCGATCACTCACCGAGCACGACGGCGAGCCGACCGAGATCTCTTCCACCTGGCTGGCGATTGAGGCGGCGCAAGGTACGGCGCTGGCCGAGTCGGAGGAGTTGAAGCAGGGCGTTCGCCGCTACGTGGAGAGCGTGGCCGGCGCTTCGTTGGATCACATCATCGAGCACGTCACCGCGCGCAATCCGACCAAGGAGGAGTGCTCGCTCCTGGGGGTCAAGAGTTCGGCTGCGCTGCTCGTCGTCTACGCCGTTGCGTGCGACGCGACCGGTAAGCCGTGGGTGGTGGTGGAGTCTGTTCTGCCTGGTGACCGGCACGAATTGGAGGATGCCTACCCAATTCGGTAGCTGGAGTTCCAACTTCTCTTACGAAGCCCGCTTGGTGCACTTGACTGGCCAAGTGGGCTTTGTGCTTAATGGGCTTACAACTTGGTCAGTCAAGATGGCTGACCGCCCAAGAGGAGAAGTGATTCAACATGGCAATGCAGGGACCCATCCCCGTGACGTTCGCCCAGGTCTTCCCGCACGGCTGCTACACCGTCGGGGAGGTCGAGCCGGTCAAGGACTTCGAGGCCTCCACGAACGGCAGGTTCGTCCAGGCGCGGGACAAGCAGACGGGCGAACCCGTCTGGCAGATCCCCGTCATGGACGCCGACCCGACGCTCAAGGCGGCCCAGAAGACCGTGGCCGTCAAGATCCTCAGCCCCACCCAGCCGGTCGCCCCGGCTCCCGTCGCGGGGCTGCCGTTCACACCGGTCGAGTTCGACGGACTGACCGTCACCCCGTACGTCAACGGCTCCGGGCGACTCGCCTACTCCATCAAGGCGCGGCAGATACTCGCGCCCCGCACCAACGTCAAGTCCACCAACAACAGCAAGGAGGCCGCCGCATGAGCGAACACCGTCCCTACACCTACGTCACCTTGTCCATGATGCCCGAGTCCACGCCGTACGTGGGGGTCTCCTTCCACACGCCGCACCTGAAGGTCAGCGCCGGGATGTTGCTCAGCAACCCGCGCCCGTACCTGGAGCTCCGCTCCTCGGAGGCCAACGTGCACATCTCCACCACCGGGGCCGGGCCGGTCACCGACGCCGACCTGGACCTCGCCCGCCAGATCTTCAACGCCGCCGCCCGCTACCTGGCCGACTGCGAGTGCCTGTACGCCGAACAGTCGCCCCAGGATGCGGCCGAGTCGGCGGCCTGACAAGCAAGCGGGGCCGCTGGAACTGGTCCTTCCGGCGGCCCCTCATCTCCCCTGACGCGAATCACGAGAGGTTTCCAGCCTAATGTTCAAGAGGCTTCCTGGTGACGAGGCGCGCAACCTGGTCACCACCACCCCGGACACCGCCGTCGTCTTCCAACCGGCCGTCGTCCGCACACCCGCCATCATCACCCTGGTCATCTACCTGTACCGCTTCCTCGTCGCCCTGGTCCGGACGATTTGGCGGCACCCAGTGGCGACGGCCGTCCCGGCTATGCTCGGCTTCACCTGGTACCAGTACGGCTGGCCGCTGGCGGCGTCCCTGTTCGGGATCGTCACGCTGAGCCTGCTCTCCTGGGCCTTCATCGACCGGCCGTCCTTCGCCCGCCTCGTCGGCTGGCGACTGCTGGCCTGGTGGCGGCTCATGTCGGTCTACCGCCGTCACTGGCAGTCCGTCATGGACGTCTCCGGTCTCGGCAAGCGGGTCTATGGACGCACCTACCTGCCCTGGCTCGTCCGCGTCCAGTGCGACGGCTGGGCCGACCGCATCACCGTGCGCATGCTGCGCGGCCAGGCGGTCAAGGACTGGTCCGACCGTATCGAGAACCTGGCCCACGGCTTCGGTACTACGTCCTGTCGTGTCGCGCTGATCAAGGGCGGCAGGCTCCTGCTCATCTTCCCGCGCCGCGATCCCCTGGCCACGCCGATCCCAGCGCTACCCGTTCCCGACGAACCGACCGTGGGGCCGGTCGAGATCGGCAAGCAGGAAGACGGCCGACCACTCCGGCTCAAGGTGCACGGCACCCACGTCCTGATCGCGGGGGCGACCGGGGCCGGTAAGGGCTCGTTCCTGTGGGACACAATCCGCGGTTTGCTTCCCGCCATCCGCGCGGGCCTGGCCCAAGTCTGGGCGCTGGATCCCAAGCTGATGGAGCTGTCCTTCGGACGGGAATTGTTCCAGGGCCGCTATGCCGCCGATCCCGCCGACTGCGCCGATCTCCTCGACGAGGCGGTCAGCGTCATGCAGAAGCGGGCGGCCCGCTTCGCCGGGCTCCAGCGCTCCCACGTCCCGACGATCGACGATCCGTTCGTCCTGGTGCTCGTCGATGAGGTCGCGTTCCTGACCGCGTACCAGCCCGACAAGCAACTCCGGCAGCGCATCTCCGCCGCGCTGGCCACCCTTGCCACCCAAGGCCGCTCGGTCGGCGTCGGCGTCATGGCGGCTCTCCAGGACCCGCGCAAGGAGGTCATGAACATCCGCAACCTGTTCCCCGACAAGATCGCCCTCCGGCTCGACGAGTCCGAACAGGTGGACATGGTCCTCGGCGACGGCGCACGCGACCGGGGTGCACTCGCCGACCACATCTCACCCATCCCCGAGCAAGGGGCCGGCGTCGCCTACATGCGACTGGAGACCTCACCCGAACCGATCCGGGTCCGCGCCGCCTACGTCTCCGACACCGACATCCGCGCCATGGTCGCCCAGTTCGGGGAGGCCGCATGAACCTCGCCCACGTCCTCGACGGGCTGCGCTGCGCCTCCTGCGGCACGCTCAACGCCCTCTGGCTCGACCTGACCCGCGCCTTGGTCGAGTGCCGCGAGTGCGGCCAGACCGCGCTCATCCTCACCGACACCGACGAAGGGAGGCCCCTATGACCCATGCGCACGACCGCGCCCTACCCCGAGCGGTACGACTGGCGATGCCTCTCGCCCGCGACGTCGTCGAAGAGGTCGCCAAGCTGAACGGCGTCTGCATCCGACCCGTCCCGCTCAAGCGGCTCGACACCCACACCGGCCAGTGGGAGATCATCGACGTCCCGTGCGGTTCGCCGATGGACAGCAAGTGCCCGCCATGTGCCAAGCGCAACCAGCAGCTCCGCAAGGCCCAGTGCCGGGAAGGCTGGCACCTCGACGAGGAACCCACCATCACCCCGGACGACCCGAACGAAGAACAGCGCTGGCTGGTCGAGTTCCGCGCCGACATCCAAGCCCAGCGCGACGAGGCCGAACAGGTCGGTGACGACACGACCGACTTGGACGCGGTCATCGAGGGCCTGGACGAGGAGATCAACGCGGCAGGCATGCGCGGCAACGTGCTCGGCCGGACGGCATCCAAGCGTGCCCGCTCGACCAAGCGCCGACAGGACGCACCAGACCTGCCCAAGCGCAAGATGGCCCACACCACACTGGGCCGGACCTTCCAGGCCCCGGACGGCAAGACCTACCGGCCCTCGCTGTTCGTCACGCTCACCTTGCCCTCGTACGGCAAGGTCCGCGACGGCGTACCGGTCGATCCCGACACCTACGAATACGCGCGAGCTGCCCGGGACGCGCTGCACTTCTCCAAGCTCGTGGATCGGTTCGTACAGAACCTGCGCCGCGTGGCGGGCTTCGACGTGCAGTACTTCGCGACCGTGGAGCCGCAGAAACGGCTCGCTCCGCACCTGCACATGGCCATCCGTGGAACGCTCCCACGAGCCGAGATCAAGCAGATCGCGGCGGCCACCTACCACCAGGTGTGGTGGCCCTCCGTCGATCAAGTGATCTTCGAGGGCGAGCACCTGCCCATCTGGCAGGAGGGGACCGGCTACCTCGACCCCGACACCGGAGAGGTCCTGCCCACCTGGGACGAAGCCCTCGACGAGCTGGACACCGACGAGGACGCCGAACCCCTGCATCTGATCCGCTTCGGTGAGCAGGTGGACGTCAAGGGCGTGCTCGCGGGCACCAAGGACGCCGACCAGTGCATCCGCTACCTGTCCAAATACCTGACCAAGAGCCTCGGCGACGGGCTCGACAACCAGGCCCATCACGAGCACGCGGCCCGCTTCGTCGATGCCCTGCGCTACGAACCTTGCTCCCCGGCCTGCCCGAACTGGCTCCGCTATGGCATCCAGCCCAAGGGCGCCAAAGCCGGGATGGCTCCCGGTCGCTGCCGCTCCAAGGCCCACAAGCCCGAACATCTCGGCTACGCCGGACGCCGTGTCCTCGTCTCCCGCAAGTGGTCGAACAAGACTCTGGCCGAACACAAGCAGGACCGCCGTACCTGGGTCCTGGAAGCCCTCGGCAAGACCGACGAGCCCATAGACCCACACCGCTACGTCTGGCGGCCGATCCCGGCCGGTGATGCCAACATCGCCCCTCTGGCCGTCCGGCTCTTGCGATCCGTACGCGAGCGGCAACGCTGGCGCGCTCACATGGCCGAACTCCAGGCCAGAGCAGACGGACAAGATCTTTCGGCAACTCCGCAGGCAGCGTGAAGGGAGGTAGACGCATGGACCAGCTACTGACCGTCGATGAAGCGGCCGAACTGCTGCACACATCGGTTCGCTTCGTCCGTCGCCTGATCTCTGAGCGACGCATCGAGTTCGTGAAGGTCGGCCGACACGTCCGCATCCGCGAATCGGCCCTGATCGCCTTCGTCGTCGCAGGCACCGTCACACCACTCACGCGCAGCAACGTCACGGGGAGGGCTGCCTGATGGCCAACAAGGACGGACACCGGCGTTTCGGCAATATCCGCAAGCTCCCCTCCGGACGCTTCCAGATTCGCTATCCCGGCCCAGACGGCGTGATCCACACAGGTACGACGACCTACGGCACCAGGACGGACGCCGATCGGGCTCTGACGCTCATCGAAGCTCAGATGATCTCGGGGGAATGGACCGACCCCGAGCGAGGCAAGGTCGAGTTGGCCATCTACGCGCGGGACTGGGTCAAGGAGCGTCCGGGACTGCGGCCGAAGACTCTGGAGCTTTACACATGGCTGCTGGAGCGCCACATCGTGCCGACGCTGGGAAAGGTGCCTGTCGGGAAGCTGACGGCGAAGACGGTCCGTGCGTGGCGTGCCGGACTCCTCGACCGTGGGGTCTCCGTCTCCACTGCGGCGAAGGCATACCGCCTGCTCCGCGCCGTGCTGATGACGGCGGTTGAGGAGGACAAGATGATCAGCCGTAACCCGTGCCGGATCAAGGGCGCGGGCAATGAGCACGCACCGGAACGCCCGGTGCTCAACGTGGCCCAGGTCTTCGAGCTGGCCGACCGGATGGCCGACCGCCGTTTCAAGGCCATGGTCCTGCTGACCACCTTCGCCAGCCTGCGGTGGGGTGAGGTGACGGCACTTCGCCGGTCGAGCATCGATCTCCAAGCCCGCACCGTCAACGTACGGGAACAGCTCCTCGAACTCGACGGCGGCGAGATGCGCCTTGGGCCGCTGAAGTCGAAGGCTGGTCGGCGGACTGTCAGCATCCCCTCGGTGATCATTCCGATCCTCGCCGAGCACCTGGCAACGTACGTCGATGAGGCCGAAGACGCCTTCGTGTTTCTCGGCAAGCGCGGGGCGTTCCTTCGGGGGAGCAACTTCCGGCGTGAGGCCAAGTGGGCTGACGCGCTCAAGGAGATGGGCGTGCAAGGGCTGCACTTTCACGATCTCCGGCACACCGGCAACACCCTGGCGGCCCAGTCAGGAGCGAGCCTCGCCGATCTCAAGGCGCGCATGGGACACGACAGCGACCGGGCCGCGCTCATCTACCAGCACGCCACCCGAGACGCGGATCAGAAGATCGCCGACGCGCTCTCGGCCCGCATCAAGGCCGAGCGGAAGAAGGCGAAGAAGCCCAAGAAGGGAGATGACGACGGCAGCGCAGGCGCGCTGGTCCCCGCTGGCTAATGGCACGTTAATGGCACGAACACCCCGTCACATGATCAGTGGCGGGGTGTTTTCGCTGGTGGAGCCTAGGAGATTCGAACTCCTGACTTCCTGCTTGCAAAGCAGGCGCTCTGCCAACTGAGCTAAGGCCCCTTCGACGAAGATAGCTTACCGGGCGGAAGACGCTACCTGCGTCGTGCCGAGGTCATCGCTCAGCACCAAACTCGGGAAGTCGATGATCGAGTCCAGGATGTGGGTGGCGCCGCCCTTCAGGAGGCGTTCCCGGCTGTGGACGCCGGTCATCAGGCCGGCCACGATCGAGGCGCCGGCTCGGCGACCGCAGAGCATGTCGCTCTCCGAGTCGCCCACCACCGCCACGTTGCGGACGTCCTCGACGCCCAGGCGGAGCACGGCGTGGAGGATCATGTCGGGCCAGGGGCGGCCGCGGCCGCCGGCGTCTTCGGGGGAGATGGCCAGGTCGATCTTGTCGTGCCAGCCGAGCACGCCGAGGATGCGGCTCAGGGTGGTGCGGCTGAAGCCGGTGATCAAGGCGAGCTTGATGCCGGTGCCGCGGAGCTTGTCGAGGACCTCCATGACTCCGGGCATGGGAACGAGACCTGCCCGCTCCAGTGCGCCCTCGTAGGAGCGCTCGAACGTCAGGTTAGCCGCTTGCGCCTGGGCCTCGTTGCCGGGGAAGATCCCGCGGAAGACATCGATCTTGGGGCAGCCACGGGACCGGTGCACATGAACCATGGCACGTGCGTACGCACCGGTCCCGGGCACTATGCCCTGGGTCGCGATCGCCTCGGCGAAGGCGCGCTCGACCATGGCGATGTCACCGACCGTGGTGCCCGCAAGGTCCAGGCACACCAGCTTGATGGGGACGATGTCACTCATCGCCTCGCCGGTCGGGTTAGTTCTCGCTGCCGGTCGCCTCGGTCCAGAGATCGAGCTCTGCGCGGTCGGCCTGCACCTTACGCCAGATCAGCAACCCCCCAAGGGCGATCAGCGCCAGAACGAGCAGCTTCTTCACGGTGTGACCCCACTTCTTCGACGGCCTCACCTGCCGGGGTGAGACCCAACGGTTGAAAAGCAGCCTAGCAAGGGATGGCTGCGGTCCCTGTGTTGCGCACGGCCCAGATGTGCGGAATGTGCGAAGAGCAAGTGTTCAAGCCCCCACCCACCATACCTGCCTCACCCCGCGCCACGACCTAGCAGCAATTACTCCAAGTGATGATGTGTGAGGCCTCGCGTCGCTTGTATCGGATATATGGGTATATATCGGATTTATTTCCCGTGGTTTGTGGGTTGGCGTTTGGGCTCGTCATTGGGGTGTGGCTGGGAAGCCGCATCATGGGCGCCGTGATCGCCGTGATCGCCGTTCGTGGGTCTAGGCGCTGAAGAAAGCTCTCAGCGAACAAGGCGCCGAGGGCGGGTGCTGGTGCGTACGTCAATATGAGCCACGAAAGACCGCCATACCCTAGGGGGGTATGGTGTTAGGTTCGGATACGCATACCGTACATGATCGAGACATGCATGCGAAGGAGACCGTGATGAGCGTCACCACCTACACCGTCAAGGGCATGACCTGCGGACACTGCGTCAGCTCGGTGAAGGAGGAGGTCGGCGAGGTCGCCGGGGTCAGCTCTGTGGAGGTCGACCTGGCCGGCGGCGTGCTGACGGTCAACAGTGACGAGCCGATCGACGCGGCGCGGATCGCCGCCGCGGTGGAAGAAGCGGGGTACGAGCTGGCGGCCCGCGCATGAACGCCCCCGCCAGGCTCGGCGCCTACGTCCTGGGCTTGGCCGTGGTCTTCGGCGGCTCCCTCGGCCTGGGACGCGTGGTCGGCCCCGCGGAGACCTCGCCAGAGGTCGAGGACCACCCCGCCGTGGCGCTGGCGAGGGCGCTGGCGGAAGGCCGTGCCGACGAGCCGGGGGACGCGCATGGCGGGCATGGCGGGCATGGCAGCACCACTCAGCAGACGCGGAGCAACACACCTGGAGGGCTCCAGGTGTCGCAGGGCGGCTACACGCTCAAACGGCTCACCACGCCCGTGACCGGCCAGCCGATGGACTTCAGGTTCACCGTGATCGGCCCCGACTTCAAGCCGGTCACGGACTACGAGATCGAGCATGACAAGAAGATGCACTTCATCGTCGTCTCGCGGGACCTGACGAGCTTCCAGCACGTGCATCCGGAGATGGCCCCCGACGGCACGTGGTCGGTCAAGCTGACGCTCCCCAAGGCGGGCGCGTACCGCGCCTTCGCCGACTTCGTCCCCAGCGATGGCGAGAAGCTCACGCTCGGCGTGGATCTCCAGGCCGCGGGCGATTTCCAGCCTGAGCCGCTCCCGCACGTCAGCCGTACGGCCACGGTCGACGACTACACGGTGAACCTCGCCGGGAACCTCGTCCCCGGCCAGCCCAGCAAGCTCACCCTCACGGTCAACAAGGGCGGCGAGCCGGTCACCGATCTGCAGCCCTACCTCGGCGCGTACGGCCACCTGGTCGCACTCCGCGCCGGCGACCTCGCCTACCTGCATGTGCATCCGGAAGACGGCAAGAAGGCCGGACCGGAGATCGTCTTCTACGCCGAGGTGCCCAGCACCGGCGACTACCGGCTGTTCCTGGACTTCCAGCACGACGGCAAGGTGCGTACGGCGAGCTTCACGGCCACGGCCACCCTGTCGGACGGGCACATCCCGTCGGCCGACCACGACCACACCCACTGAACGGGCAGGACGCGGAAGAAAGGAGCGGCGATGTCCTCCTCCCTCACCGAGGAACGAGCCGTCGAGCTCTCGATCGGCGGTATGACCTGCGCGTCGTGCGCCAATCGGATCGAGCGCAAGCTCAACAAGCTGGACGGTGTCACGGCCACGGTCAACTACGCCACGGAGAAGGCGAAGGTCACCTTCGCCAGGAGCGTTGATCCGCGCGATTTGATCAGTGAGGTGGAGAAGGCCGGCTATACCGCCGCGCTGCCAGCGGTGGAGGCGGCCGAGCCGGAGCCGGAGTCGGGGGATGAGCTTCAGTCGCTGCGTAACCGGCTCGTCGCCGCTGTGGTGCTGGCGGTGCCGGTGGTCGCGATGGCGATGGTCCCGCTGTTGCAGTTCACGTATTGGCAGTGGTTGTCGCTGGTGCTGGCGGCGCCGGTGGTGGTGTGCGCGGGCTGGCCGTTCCACCAGGCGGCCTGGACGAACCTGCGGCACGGCGCGGCGACGATGGACACGCTGATCTCGATGGGGACGCTGGCCGCGCTGGGCTGGTCGGTGTGGGCGTTGTTCTTCGGCAGTGCGGGCACGCCGGGGATGACGCATCCGTTCGAGCTGACGGTTCAGCGCACGGATGGGTCGGGCAACATCTATCTGGAGGCGGCGGCGGGGGTGACGGCGTTCGTCCTGGCCGGCCGGTACTTCGAGGTCCGTGCCAAGCGGCGGGCGGGTGCGGCGTTGCGGGCGTTGCTGGAGTTGGGTGCCAAGGATGTGGAGCTGGCCGACGGCCGCCGGGTCCCGGTCGAGCAGCTGGCGGTGGGGGACCGGTTCGTGGTGCGGCCGGGTGAGAAGATCGCCACTGATGGGGTGATCGAGGAGGGGTCCTCAGCGGTGGACGCCTCGATGCTGACCGGCGAGTCGGTGCCGGTGGAGGTCGGGCCGGGCGATGGGGTGACCGGGGCCACGGTGAACGCGGGTGGCCGGTTGATCGTGCGGGCCACCCGGGTGGGCGCGGACACGCAGCTGGCGCAGATGGCCACGCTGGTGGAGGCGGCGCAGACGGGTAAGGCGCGGGTGCAGCGCCTGGCCGACCGTGTCTCGGGGGTTTTCGTGCCGATCGTGATCGCCTTGGCGATCGGGACTCTGGGTTTCTGGCTGGGCACCGGGGATGGTGTGGGGGCGGCGTTCACGGCGGCGGTGGCGGTGCTGATCATCGCGTGCCCGTGTGCGCTGGGGCTGGCCACGCTGACGGCGTTGCTGGTGGGGACCGGCCGGGGCGCCCACCTGGGTATTTTGATCAAGGGTCCGGAGGTGCTGGAGTCCACCCGCCGGATCGACACGGTGGTGCTGGACAAGACCGGCACGGTCACCGAGGGCAGGATGAGCCTGGTCGAGGTGCACGTGGCGGAGGGGGAGAGCCGCGAGGAGGTGCTCAGGCTCGCCGGTGCGCTGGAGCACGCCTCCGAGCATCCGATCGCCCAGGCCGTCGCGCGAGCGGCGCGGTCGGACGCGACCGTCGAGGACTTCGCCAACGTCGAAGGGCTCGGTGTGCGGGGCATCGTGGACGGGCACGCAATGCTGGTCGGCCGGCCCACCTTGTTGGAGGAGCCTCCGAGTCCGGAGCTGGCGCGGAAGCTGCACGAGGCGCGGGCGACCGGGCGGAGCGCGGTGGTGGTCGGCTGGGACGGTCGGGCGCGCGCGGTGCTGGTGGTGGCCGACGTGGTCAAGCCGACCAGCAAAGAGGCCGTCGCGCAGCTGCGGGCACTGGGCCTGACGCCGGTGTTGCTGACCGGCGACAACGAGGCCGTGGCCAAGAGTGTGGCGGCCGAGGTGGGCATCGACGAGGTGATCGCCGAGGTGCTGCCCGCCGACAAGGTGGACGTGGTCAAGCGGCTGCAGGGCGAAGGCAGGGTCGTGGCGATGGTGGGTGACGGCGTCAACGACGCCGCCGCGCTGGCCCAGGCCGACCTGGGCCTGGCGATGGGCACCGGCACCGACGCCGCCATCGAGGCCTCCGACCTGACCCTGGTCCGCGGTGACCTGCGGGTGGCCGCCGACGCCATCCGGCTGTCCCGCAGCACGCTCAGCACGATCAAGGGCAACCTGTTCTGGGCCTTCGCCTACAACGTGGCCGCGCTGCCGCTGGCCGCGCTCGGCCTGCTCAATCCGATGATCGCGGGCGCCGCGATGGCGTTCTCCAGCGTGTTCGTGGTGAGCAACAGCCTGCGGCTGCGCCGCTTCACCTGAGCGCCCATCTGACGGCCGGCGCCATCGCCGCGCCGGCCGTCACGAAGATCGCGCCGAGCAGCAGCCACCCGAGCGTCCCGCCGCCGAGCACGAGTGCGGTGAGCGCCACAGGGCCGCACATCCTGGCCACGGCCACACCGCTGCTGAAGAAACCCTGATACTGGCCCTGACGGTCATCCGGGGCGAGCCCGAAGCTGATCTCCCAGGCCCCGGCGGCGAGCAACATCTCGCCGAGGACCAGCAGCGCCGCCGCCACCAGCAGGAACATCCACCCGTACGGGCTGAGGGCGAACACCACGCAGGCCGCGAGCATGACCAACCCGGCCTGCCGCACCGACGAGGACGCGTCCCGCAGTCCCTTGACCCGCCGGGCCATCCGCACCTGGAAGAGCAGCACACTGCCGGTGTTGATGAGGAGCAGCGCCGAGACCACCCAGGACGGCGCGGACGTACGCTCCGCGATCCAGAGCGGCACGACCACGCTCAGCAGCGGCATGTAGACGAGCATCACCGCGTTGATCAGCGTGATGACGGCATAGGGACGGTCCCTGAGCACGGCCAGCTTCGGCCCGGTGGCGGGGGCCGGCGCGGGCCGCACGGCAGGCAGCCTGAGAAGGAGCGCCGCGGCGACGAGGAAGCTCAGCGCATCCAGGGCGAACAACGTCAGGTACGCGGCCGGCGTGTCGATCCACAACGCGAGCCCGCCGAGACCGGCCCCGACGGCCAGGCCGCCGTTCAACGTGGCCTGCAGGGCCGCCCGCACCACGGTACGATCCGCGGGCTCCACCAGCCCGGCGAGCAGCGCCTGGCGGGCGGCGGACAGGCCGGTCTGCGCGGTCCCGTAAAGGCAGGCCACCAGCACGAACGGCGCGAACGACCGGACGAACATGAACGAGACCACCGCCACTGCCGTCATGATCGCCAGCAGCACGGCGACGCCGCGCGGGCCGCGCCGGTCGGCGAGGTGGCCGAGCGGGACGCCGGCCACTGTGCCGACGGCCCAGCCCAGCGTGAGGCCGAGGCCGATCTCGGCGGCCGGCAGCCCGACGATCCTGGCGAAGTAGAACGCGGAGGTGACGAGGTAGACGCCGTCGCCGACGGAGTTCGCGAACTGGGCCTGGGCCAGCATGCGCGGGCCGTTCACGGCCGCCCTCAGCGGCCTCGCCATGAGAGCGCCGATCACTTGTACGACTCCGGCGTCATCCGGGTGGCGACGCCCATCCGGTTCCCGGCGTCGATGGTGGCCACGGCCACCACGAGCGCCGCCGGCTCCTGCCCGTGAAGTGCCGCACCGGCCGGCGACCCGAGATCCATTCGCTCTGTCATACACTCATCGTCGATCCATACTTGTCCTGAGATAAGCTCCAATTCTCGCTAAACTGATTGGGCCAAGATGGACCTCCACGTCACCCTCCAAGGCCGCGGTGACCTGGCCGCACAGGTCTACCGCCAGCTGCTCGACGCCATACTCGACGGCCGCCTGCGCTCGGGCGAAAGACTGCCCCCGACCAGGGATCTGGCTCGCAGGCTGGAGATCTCCAGGAACACGGTCGCACTCGCCTACGACCGCCTCGTCGCCGACGGGTTCCTGGAGGGCAGGGCAGGCGCGGGCACGTTCGTGTCGGCGGAGCCGGTCCGCGGACGGGCCGCGCCCAAGGGCGTCGTCCGGCCGCGGGCGATCTGGCGGGAGCTCGACGCGCCCGCCCGCACGCCGGACGCTCCGTACGACTTCCGCGTCGGCGCGCCCGACCCTCGCCTGTTCCCGATGGAGACCTGGCGCCGGCTGGTGGCCCGCGAGTTGCGGGTCGGCGCCGCCACCTATGGTGACTCCTCCGGATACGAGCCTCTAAGAGACGCTATTTCTAGACATATAGGCATCAGTCGGTCAGTCCACGCCGCCCCCGACGACGTGCTCATCACGAACGGAGCCCAGCAGGCGCTCGACCTCATCGGCCGCGTCCTCATCGAACCCGGTGCCTGCGTGGCCGTCGAAGAACCCGGCTACCCGCCCGCCCGCCTGCTGTTCCGCTCCCTCGGCGCCCGCGTGGCCGGCGTCCCGGTCGACGCGGAGGGCGTCGACGTCCAGGCCATCCCCAACGCGGCCCGCATAGTGTACGTCACCCCGTCCCACCAGTTCCCCCTGGGCACGCCCATGTCGATGGCCCGCCGCGCCGCGCTCCTGGCCTGGGCCGAGCGCCGGAACGCGGTGGTGATCGAGGACGACTACGACAGCGAGTTCCGCTTCGGCGAACGCCCCCTCGAACCCCTCCAGAGCCTCGACCGGGCCGGCCGCGTGATCTACGTGGGCTCGTTCTCCAAGACCCTGCTCCCCATGCTCAGGCTCGGCTTCCTCGTCGCCCCCGCCTCGCTCGCCCCGGCCCTGCGGATGGCGCGGCAGCTGAGTGACTGGCACGGCGAGCTCCCGGCCCAGGCGGCCCTGGCCCGCTTCATCGACGAAGGGCTCCTGGCCAGGCACATCAGGAAGGCCACCCGCGAGTACGCCGCCAGACACGCCATGATCGCGGAAACGCTCCACGAGGACGACCGCCTGCGGCCGGTCCCGTCGACCGCGGGCCTGCACCTGTGCGCCCGCCTCGCACCAGGCGTGTCCGTACGCCCCGCGCCCGGCCTGGCACTGGAGCGGCTGGAGTCGTACTGCGGCGAGACCCCGGCGCAGCAGGGCCTCGTCCTGGGCTACGGCGCGATCGGCAAGGACCGCATTCCCGAAGGGCTGCGGCTGCTGAGGAGATCCCTACGGATGGCGGCGGCTCCAGAAGCGCCGGTTCCGTTCTCCTGACACGTCCGGGTCGTCGGGCGCCGACGGTTGCTGCACGATCACGACCGTCGTGCGCGCGTGCCGGGCGCAGTACATGCTGGTCGAGGGCAGGAAGATCCGGCTGAGCAGCCCGCGCCGTCCCCGGCCGAGCACCAGCAGATCGCCCTCCCGCGCCAGGTCGACGAGGTGATAGCCGGGATCGCCCACCCGGGCGACCACTGCTGTCCTGAGATCGTCGGGCACCCCGCCCGCCACGTCGTCGAACGCCGCCCCGACCACTTCGGCGCAGCGTGCTTCCTCACCCAGCCTGACGGCGTGCTGCACGGGCAGCGCCTCAGGGAAGGGATGGACGGGCGCACGGCTGACGTGCACGGCGACCAGGGCCATCCGGTGCAGCCTGGCCGCCCCGATGGCCCAGGCAAGCGCCCAACGCGAGGCCGGGGACTCGTCCACCCCCACGATCAGCCTCGCACCGCCGGGCAGATCCTGTTCCACGGTGCCTCCTGATAAGAAGTACGACCATAGTGCGCCTTCCGGCTGGTTACCGGGAGGTGGCACTTTGCGAACCGTGGAGCCGCTCGTACGATGCGGGGGTGGACCGAGGGTGGGTGCAACCCCGTCCCGCCCTCGACCGGCGGTTGGACGGGGCGCTGACGCATAGGCTCACCACGCTCGTGGCCACCACAGGTTATGGGAAATCCATCGCGCTGGCCGGGTGGAGCGAGGCGGTCGGGGCGGTGCTGCACCGGCTCGGACCTGCGGATCGCGACCTGCCCACGTTGGCCGGAGCCGTGGCCACGGCCCTCTCGGAGGCGGTGCCCGGGCTCCCCGCCGATCTCATCACGACGGCGCGGGCGCCGCTCGACCCCAACGCCGACGAGCTGTCCAGGGCGGCGGCGCTGGCGGGCGCGCTGACCGAGGCGTTGTCGAGGCGGCTGCGGCGGGGGCTCGCCCTCGTCTTCGACGGCGTGGAGGCGATCGCGAGCGCCCCGGGCGCCGTGCGTTACATGGAGACGCTGGTCCGGGCCGCGCCCCGGCACCTGCACCTGGTGACCGCGTCGCGAGTGCCGTTGCCGTTCCCGACCGCGCGGCTGCGCCAGGATCACGAGGTGCTCGACCTCGACGCGACGGACCTGGCGCTCACCCCTGAGGAGACCGCCGCCTGGGCCCGCGACCGGCTGGGGGAGCCGGGCGCCGCCCTGGCGGCCACGCTGCACGACGCCTGCGGCGGATGGCCGGCCGCGGTCCGGGCCGCGCTCGACGCGCTGGCGAGGGAGGACCCGGCTCTGTGGCCACGTACTGCCGCGGGCCTGGCCGGGACGTCCGCCACGCTCGAACGCCTCACGCTCGACGCGTTCAAGGACCTGCCCACAACCATGCGGGAGCTGCTGCGTGCCGCCACCGTGCTGCCCGTGCTGACCGGCGGCCTGGCCGCGGCGCTCGGCGCGCCGCCCGACACGCTCGACTCGCTGACCAGCCGCGGCCTGTTCCTGGAGGCCGATCAGGACGGCCACCGCCTGACCCTGACCAGCGCGCACGTCCTTTCCAGGCACGCCCCGCTGGACCGGGACGAGGCCCATGACGTGGCCGCGGTCGCCGCCCGCTGGTACGTCGAGCACGACCAGCCCGAGCCGGCCCTGCGTGCCGCCGTCGCCACCGCGCACCCCGGGCTCGCCGCCTCGCTCCTGGACGCGTACGGCCTGCGCCTGGCCGAACGCGGCGACGTGCCGGCCGCGCTGGAGCTGTTGCCCGAGGCCGCCCGGCGTTCTCCTCAGATGCTCAAGCTGGCCGGCATCGCCGAGCAGAACCGCGGCCGCTGGAACGAGGCCCGTGACCTGCTCGCCCAAGCGGCCGCGGGGCCCGCGTTCGACGCGTTCGTGGCCAGGCGGCTCGCCTTCATCGACCACCGGCGCGGCGACTACGACAGTGCGCTCGCCATGTACTCCAAAGGCCATGAACACGGCTTCCCGGCCGCCGACGCCGCCATGTGCGCCGCCTCCGCCGCCTCCGTGCTCTGGATGAAGGGCGATCGGGCCGGCTGCGCGGAGCTCGCCGACAAGGCGATGGAGCAGGCCAGGACTCTGGGCGACCCGGCCGCGCTGGCGATGGCGCACACGGTGCTGGCCATGCTGGCCTCACTCGACGGCGATCGCCGCGCCAACGACGCCCACTATCTGCGGGCCCTGGAGCACGCCGAGCGCGCCGGCGACGTCGTCCAGCTCATCCGCATCCACGCCAATCGCGCCTCCCGTTATCTGGATGAGGGTGCTTACGCCGAGGCGCTGGCCGAGACGGAGCGCGCCGCGCGGCTGGTGGACCTGATGGCGTTCGCCCCTTTCGCCACGCTGAACGCCTGCAACCGGGCCAAGGCGCTGATCGGGCTCGGCCGCCTGGAGGAGGCCGCCACCGAAGCCGCCACCGCGGTGGCCGGGTGGCAGGCCGTGGGCTCCAAGATGGTCACGTACGGGTTGCTCCACCTGGCCGAGGTCCACGCGCTACGTGGCGACCGTGCGGCGGCGGTCGCGATCTACCGGCGGATCTTGGCCGAGGCGCCGCCCGGCGACGTGCAGGTGCGGTCCAATGCGCTCAACGCGCTGGCCGAGCTGCTCACTGCGGACGATCCCGGCGAGGCCTTGCGCGTCGCCGGCCAGGCGCTGGAGCACGCGGAGGGCATCGCTGGAGTGAGCGCGCGGGTCGCCGCCGCGCGTGTGGCGCTGGCCGCCGGGCGGCCCACCCGAGCCAGGGAGCTGCTGGAGGAGACCGAGCCCCTCGCGGTCGGCCGCAGGGACCATGCCGCCCAGGCCGCGGTCGTGGAGCTGCGCGCCATGCTCGACGGCGATGCCGAGCTCGCCGACGAGGCGGTGCGCAAGTGGACGATGATCGGCGATCCGATCGGGCAGGCCAGGGCAGAGCTCGTCAGAGCGGCTCTCGCCGACCCCGCGACCGGCAGGGACACCGCCACGAGGGTTCGCGAGCGGATGCACGCCATCGGCTGCCGGGCACTGGACGACCGGATCGACGCGCTGATCGCCCGCGCCGTACCGGAGCCTGAGGCCAGGATCGTCGTCGAGACCATGGGAACGTTCCGAGTGTTGCGGGGCGGCGTGCCCGTCGCGCGTACCGCCTGGCAGTCGCGTAAGGCCCGCGACCTGCTGAAGATCCTGGCCAGTCGCAGGGGGAGCGGGATCAGCAGGGAGCGCCTGGTGGAGATCCTCTGGCCGGAGCAGGAGGACGAGGCCGTCGGGCTGCGGCGGCTGAACGTCATGGTCTCGACGTTGCGGGCGGTGCTGGACCCCGAGCGGGAACGCCCTCCCGACGACATCGTGGTGTCCGAAGAGGGCGCGTTACGCCTGGATCTGTCGCACGTCGACCTCGATGTCGAGAAATTTCTGGACCTGGTGGCCGTGGCCACCAGACTCGACCAGGCCGGCCGCACCGCCGAGGCGCTGGATCGATGGGCGGCCGCAGAGAGCGCGTACGGTGGCGAGTTCTGCGAGGAGGACCCGTACGCGGACTGGGCGGTCGGCCTGCGCGAGCAGGCCAGGCTCGGGTACGTGCAGGCCGCGGCCAGGCTCGCCGTGGCCCGCGCGAGCGAGCGCCGCTACGACGAGGCCGCGCGTCACTGGCTGCGGCTGCTGGAGCGCGACCGCTACGACGAGCGCGCCCATCTGGGCCTGGTACGGGTGCTCGACCTGGCCGGCCGCCGCGGCGACGCCCGCAGGCGCTACCACCTCTACGCGGAACGTATGCGCGAGCTGGAGGTCGAGCCCGCCCCGTACCCCACCTGAACCAGACCTGAACCGGCCGGGGAGATGGTGCTCCATGTGAGAACGGTCATCGTCCGGCTGGTCGAGCCCGAACAATCAGGCGGCCGGCTCTGTGGGCTGCTCGAAGAGGTGGGATGCGAGCCGGTGCCGTTCAACGGGACCGAAGCGCTGCTGGACCTGCTGCGCGACGCCGCCGGACTGGATGAAGATCCATCCTGAACCTCCCGCGAACCTCCATGCCCCACCATGGCGGCGGAGAGGAGGCGCGATGAGCGAGCAGCTGGGGAGCGGATGGCCGTTCGTCGGGCGAGGGGGGCCGCTCGCGACCGTACGGGAGGCACTGCGGTCGGGAGCAGGCGTGATGATCGCCGGTGAGGCAGGAGTCGGCAAGAGCAGACTGGCGGCGCAGGCGCTGGCCGGGTTGAAGGGGTACGCGGTCGTGCGCGCACTGGGCACCGAGACCGCGTCGATGATCCCGTTCGGCGCGTTCGCGCACGTGTTGACGGGCCCCCCTGAAGGCGGCGAGAACCTGCTGCGCTGGGCCGCCCGCCACCTGCGTGCCGCCGGGCCCGGCGAACTGGTGGTCAGCGTGGACGACGCGCACCGCCTCGACCCGGCCTCGGCGGCGCTGGTGCACTACCTCGCCGAGAACGGCGAGGCGCGGTTGCTGGTCACGGTACGCAGCGGCGAACCGCAGCCAGCCCCCGTGGCCGCGCTGTGGAAGGACGAGCTGATCGGCAGGATCGAGCTGCCGCCGCTGACGAGGGAGGAGGTCGGGCGGGTGTTGACGGGCGCGCTCGGCGGCGAGGTGGCCGCGGAGACCGTACGGCACCTGGCCAGGGTCAGTGGGGGCAACGTGCTCTACCTGCGCGAGGTCGTGCACGCGGGCCGCACCTCCGGCAGCCTGGCCGAGCGGGAGGGGCAGTGGCGCTGGCGGGGCGAGCTGTCGATGACCACGCGGCTGCGTGAGCTGGTGAGCGACCGGATCGGCCACCTCGACGAGGACGAACGCGAGGTGCTCGAGCTGGTGGCGTTCGGCGAGCCGCTGGGCGCCGAGCTGCTGGCGGAGCTGACCTCGGACCGGGCCGTCGAGCGGGTGGAGGACCGGGGCCTGGTCGTGTCCGAAAGTGAGGGACGGCGTGAGCACCTGCGGCTCGGCCATCCCCTCTACGGCGAGGTCGTACGTGCCGGCTGCGGTACGTTACGTGCCCGTCGCCGGCGCCGGATGCTGGCCGACGCGCTGGAGGCCACGGGCCTGCGGCGGCGCGAGGACCAGCTGCTGGCAGCCGTGTGGCGGCTGGACAGCGGCTCGGCCGCCTCGCCGGAGATGCTGGTGGCGGCCGCACGCCTGGCCTGGACCAGGCAGGATCCGCGGCTGGCCGCGCGGCTGGCCAAGGCCGCGGTCGACGCCGGGGCGGGCGTGGCCGCCGTCGCGCTGCTCGGCGAGGTGCTCATGGTGCTGGGCGACGCGGACGCCGCGGTGGCGGCGCTGCGGCAGGCGGCGCGGCACGCGGTCACCGAAGAGGAGCGTGCCCAGCACGCCTTCAGCCTGGGGATCAACCTGGCGTGGGCGGGGGCGGACGCCGAGGCGTGCCAGGTGCTCGACGTGGCAGTAGAGACACTGACCGATCCGGCCTGGCGGCAGGAGGCGTACGTCTACCGGTGCGTTGTCGACTGCTTCGGCGGCCGGCTGACCGGTGCGGCACGTGCGCTGGACCGGGCGCGCGCCGTCGGGGTGACGACTCTGCGCGGTGAGGCGCACGCGGCGTGCATGGAGGCGTGGGTGACGGCGTACGCGGGTCAGGGCGAGCGCAGCCTCGCCATCGCCGAGCCCGCGATGGCGACCGTGGAGAGCTGGAAGGACGAGGCGCCGCACGCGCTGGCGTCGTACCTCGACGCCCTGTGCGCCGCGTACACGTACACGGGGCGGCTGGACGAGGCGGCCGGAACCGCCGAGCGGGCCATGGAGTTGCCCGCTGCCGAGATGTCGGTGTCGGGGTTCGGCGCCTACCGCGCGGTGGTCAGCAGGCTGCGCGGTGACGTCACCGGGGCGGTGCGCTGGTGCGCGGACGACCTGGCCAGGTTGCCTCCGGGCGAGCCGTACCGGGGTCGGGTCCTGGCGGAGCAGGCGCACGCGCTGGCCTTGCTCGGCCGGCTCGACCAGGCCAGGCAGGCGCTGGCGGAGGCCGGGGAACTGGCCGCTCGATGGGCGTTCACCCGGCAGCACGTGGCGCACGCCGCCGTCTGGGTGGCGGCGGCGGGCGGCGACCTTGACGAGGCCGTACGCCTGTGCCTGGCCGCGGCCGAGCACGCGGAGCGGCACGAGCTGCGCGGCGGCCTGATGTTCGCGCTGCACGACCTGGTCCGGCTCGGCGCGCCCGGACCGGCCGCTGATCGGCTCACCGCCTTGGCCGGCGAGGTGGAGGGACCTCTGGCGGCGCTCCTGGCCAGGCACGCGCGGGCCGTGGGGGACCCGGCCGAGCTGGGGGCGGTGGCGGTCGAGTTCGAGCGGCTAGGGCTGGTGTTGTACGCGGCCGAGGCCACCGCGCAGCAGGCGGCCGCGTACCGGGACGCCGGTCGCGGCATCCAGGCCAGGGGCGCGCAGACCCGGGCGTGGGCGCTGGCCAAACGCTGCTCCGGCGGCACCACGCCGGCGTTGGTCGAGCTGGCCACGCCGGAGCTGACGCCGCGGCAGCGGGAGATCGTCCAGCTCGCCGCCGCCGGGCTGACGAACCGGCAGATCGCCGACCGGCTGACGTTGTCCACCCGGACGGCGGCCAACCACCTGCAGGCCGCCTACGACAAGCTCGGCGTCAACGACCGCACCCAGGTCGGGCGCCTGCTCGCGGCGCTTTAGACCAGCTTCAGCAGGCCGTCGTACAGGGTCTCCCGTTCGTTCGCGGACAGCGCCTCGTACGCGGCCCCGGCCCGCACGTTGGTGTCCGTCTCGATCCCGGCACGCAGCGGCCCGTCCCTCAGTCCGACGATCTCGGCCGCGGACAGGCCCGCTGCCTGCCAGGCCGCGGCGTGCGCGTCCGCGCGGTGGTAGCGGAGCACGGCGAGCCGGTTGAACAGCACCAATCCCGGTGCCGCCCCTTCCGGCTCGTACGGCGGCGCCACCGCCTCCAGCGCGCCGGAGCTCGCGCCGGGCTCCCGTACCGCCCGGTCGAGCACCCTGCCCACCAGCTCTGCCGGCCCGGGCACGTCGTGGCCGTCCCAGACCCGCTCGGCCGCGGCGGCGTGCACCGCATAGAGCCGGTCGATGAACTCCAGCCCTTCCGCCGTCAGCCGAAGGACACCGTCGTCCTCCACCAGCGTGCCCTCGCGCAGGTGCTCCTGGACGTCCGCCTTGCCGTATCGATAGATGCCCGCCAGCTGGGCCCGGGACACCGGCCGCAGGGGAAGCACGAACCGCAGGTCGGACAGGAGCCCCGGGGTTACGCCGGACGTCTCGGCCAGCTCGGTGACCGCCTTGAGCGCGGCGGCGTGCACGTTGACGTGGGCCGCGTCGATGACGGGCGCGATCGCCGCCGCGTACTCAGCCAGGACCGGAAATTTCGGCATCGGCCGTCATTATGCCGCCGGGGTGGCGCCTCGTCAGGCGAGTCCAGGATCGCTGCCGCAGATCCTCGGCCTGGTCGGCCTGGAGCCTGTTCTTGCGTGCGTCGAACGTGCCCACGATGAAGAGCGAGATGAGGAAAGTGACCAGGACCAGCACGCCGAGGTAGAAGATCGCCTCGGGCCAGGACATTGCCATCAGGAGTGCTCCTCGGCTCCAGGACCCTTCTCCGGGGTCAACGTCTTCGCCGCCTCGGCCAGTGCCGACGCGGTCAGGTGCAGGCTGAAGTCCGTGACTTCGTAGTACTTCATGGCCTTGCCGTCCTCTGACAGCTCCAGATTGCCGACGATCAGCCCGGCGGCCTCGAGCTTGCGCAGATGCATGTGGAGGAGCGGACGGCTCACCCCGATCTCGCGTGCCAGATGGCTGACGTAATCACGCCTGTCGGCCAGCCTGGCGACGATGCGCATCCGCAGCGGGTTGGCCAGCGCGGCCAGCATCTCGACCAGGTCGTCGCCCGTTGGCCCGACCGTAGTCATAACATCCCATCAGGTGTAAGATTTTCTTTACGGATGGCACGGTAGCAGCCGCCGCCCACGGCGGCAACGGTCACCTTGCGCGAACGGTCTCCGGCTCCTCAGCGGGCCGGACCACGGCCTCCTCCGCCGCCCGGGCGCCCAAGGTCAATCCGAGTGCCAGGCAGATCAACGGGATCGCCGGCACCACGTATCGCACGTCATAGGCGGCAAGGAAGGGCGGTGCCACGATGAGCGCGAGCGCCGCCAGCGCCGGCAGCAGAGCGTCCCACCGCCGTCGTGCCACGGTCAGCGCCAGCGCGGCCACCAACCCCACCATCAGCAGGGGGTAAGGCACGTACCCAAACCGCTGGTAGGCACGCAACCATCCGGCGAACGGCTCAACGACGCGGGTGGCCGCCGGTCCGGCCTCGTACGACTCCGCGACGCCCCGCACCGACGCGCTGATCGGCCGCTCGGCCGACGGGAACTTGTACGGCGTCTTCTCGTCCACAGCCGTGCGCTCCCAGCGCAGCAACTGCCTGAGGTCGGTCGCGACCGCACCCAGGTAGCCTCCGGGCTGGGCGAGGATGGCCTGCCTGGCGAACTCCCCGGCCAGTTGGTTACGGTTGGCCGTCCCCGGCACCTTGAGCAGCGGCGAGAAGCTCTCCCACAACCAGTGCGGCGGGTAGGGGCGCTGCTCGACGGGCATGCGCGGGCAGAGCACGGCCAGCCGTTCCGGTGGCTTGATCACGTCGCAGTCGGCGAAACTCATCGTCCTGGACCACAGGAAGTTGCCGTCCGCCTCGGTGAGCGCGAACTTGCCCTTCTCCGCCTTCGTCCAGGTGGCGTACGCGCCGAGCGGGATCGCCCCCGCCACGACCAGCGCCAGCAGCGGACGCCAGCCGTACCTCCTGACCAGGAGGTAGGCCGCCGTCAGCAGCAGCAGTGGCAGGCCGATCGTCCGCGTGATGCCGGCCAGGCCGAGCAGCAGCCCGCCGACGGCGGCCGTGGCCGGGGTGACGCGCCACACGATGAGCCCGATGGCGGCCGTGACCAGCACGATGAAGATCGCGTCCGCCATGATCATGTGCTCGAGCAGCACGAGGAACTCGTCGTACAGGAGCGGGGTCACCAGCAGCGTGGCGCCCCAGCCGGGCAGGCCGCGCCGTCTGAGCAGCGCGTACAAGCCGACCGCGAGCGCCAGCCCCAGCAGGTGCTGCAGGACCGTCACCAGCGTCAGGCTGTGCGCGGGGCGGAGCACCGCCAGCAGCAGGGAGTATCCGGACGGCCTGGTCGTGCCCGGCGTCAGCTCCTCGCGCAGGAACGCGAACGAGTCGCCGTAGAACAGCAGCGCGGGCGGGAACCCGAGCACGGCGAGCACGCGCAGCCCGATGGCGGGCAGCATGGCGATGACCAGTGCGCGGTGAGCCAAGGCGGTTCTGCTTCCTCGTGTGCGGGGTTCTCCACCATAGTGCGGGCGGCCGGTGCCGGGGTTGTCGGCGGCCATTTCCGAATGACATTCTGGAATTGTCCCGGCCGTCCAGGCTCTCCCGGAGGCTGCATGACCCGCCCGGTCCTCGACAAAGAAGCCCTTCGCCGCAAATATCGCGAGGAGCGCGACAAACGGCTGCGCTCGGACGGCAACGACCAGTACCTGCGCCTCACCGGCCGCTTCGCGCACTACCTCGACGACCCGCACACGCCGGTGACCGAGCGCGAGCCGAAGACCGACCACGTGGCGGTCGCGCTCGTCGGCGGCGGGTTCGCCGGCCTGGTCACCGCCGCGCGGCTGAAGGAGGCCGGGGTCGACGACGTGCGCATCATCGACAAGGCCGGCGACTTCGGCGGCACCTGGTACTGGAACCGCTACCCGGGAGCGCAGTGCGACACGGCGTCCTACGTGTACATGCCGCTCCTCGAGGAGACCGGCCACATGCCGACCGAGAAGTACGCGCACGCGCCCGAGATCCTCGAGCACTGCCGCCGCATCGGCGAACACTATGGCCTGTACGACCACGCGCTGTTCCACACCCAGGTCGTGGACCTGGAGTGGATCGGAGGGCGCTGGCTCGTCCGCACGAACCGGGGCGACGCGTTCACCGCCCAGTTCGTCGCCATGGGCATCGGCCCGCTCCACGTGCCGAAACTGCCCGGCATCCCGGGAATCGACGACTTCCGGGGCCATTCCTTCCACACCAGCCGCTGGGACTACGCCTACACCGGCGGCGACCCGTCAGGCGCGCCCATGGACCGGCTGGCCGACCGGCGGGTGGCCGTCATCGGCACCGGCGCGACGGCCGTGCAGTGCGTCCCGCACCTGGCGCGGGCGTGCAAGGAGCTGTACGTGTTCCAGCGCACCCCGTCGTCCGTGGACGTCCGCGGCAACCACCCGACCGACCCCGGCTGGTTCGCCGGTATCGCCACACCTGGCTGGCAGCAGCGCTGGCTGGAGAACTTCACGGCCATGCAGACCGGCGCGGCGGCCGAGGAGGACCTGGTGATGGACGGCTGGACCGACATCGCCCGCCGGGTCCGCGCCAGGATCAGCCGGCTGGACGAGCTCACCCCGGAGACGATGCGGGCCGCGTTCGAGGACTCCGACTTCGAGAAGATGGAGGAGATCCGCGCCCGCGTCGACGCCATCGTGGCGGACCCGGAGACCGCGCGGAAGCTCAAGGCGTGGTACCGCCAGCTCTGCAAGCGCCCCTGCTTCCACGACGAATACCTGCAGGCCTTCAACCTCCCCGGCACGCACCTCGTCGACACCGACGGCAAGGGCGTCGAGCGCGTCACCGAGACGGGCGTCGTGGCCGCGGGCAGGGAGTACGACGTCGACTGCGTCATCTACGCCTCCGGCTTCGAGGTCGGCACCGACTACACCCGCCGCGCCGGATACGACCTGACCGGCCGCGACGGGGTCCGGCTGTCGGAACGCTGGGCCGACGGCATGCGCACGATGCACGGCATCCACGTGCACGGCTTCCCGAACGCCTTCCTGGTGCAGCACACGCAGGGCGCGAACCTGCTCTCCAACATCCCGCACAACCTCACCGAGGCCGGCCGGACGATCGCGCTGATCGTCAAGCACGCCCTCGACCACGGCTTCGCGGAGGTCGAGGTGACCAAGGAGGCCCAGGACGCGTGGATCGAACTGCTGCTGTCGGGTCCGGGCACGCTGCTGGGCGGACCGGACTGCACGCCGGGCTACTACAACAACGAGGGACAGGATCTCGGGCTGCGCGGCTGGCTCAACGTGGGGTATCCGCTGGGGGCGACGGCGTACTTCGCCTACATCGATCGGTGGCGGTCGTCGAACACCTTCGAAGGACTCGAGTTCCGCCCGTGACTCCGCCGTGCGTGGTCACGGACACCACGAGCGCGCGAGCGGCGAAATGACACACGAGCCCGTGGTCCTCGGCCACCATCAAGGCGATTGTCCAGCTCAACGACGCGCGTCACCAATGAGGCATCCGGTGCCTTCTTGAAGGTAAACCCAGCACTACTGCCTGACATCCCGACAGTGGATACGGTCACAGAGTGCTGAACAGGACAGCGTTGGAGGCGCTCACCCGGCGGCCGCTGCCGTTCCTCGGGTCCGCCTGGCCGTGGCGGTGCGCGGCCTACCTGATGGCCAGCGTCGTCCCCGGTGCGGTCATCGGGCTTGTCGCCGCGGTCGCGCAGGTCCTCCCCGAGCCGCTTGTCTACGTCGCCGGGCCGGGCGTCCTGGTGTTGTCCCTCTTTCCCCTCGCCCGGTTCGAGCGGCTGCGGTTGCGGCTCGTCGACGGCGTTCCCCTGCCGGAGGTGCCGGACCGGCGCAGGCGGGAGGCGGGGCTGGCCGTCATGACGCTGCTCGCGATGTGGTGGATCGACCTGATCATGGTGGCGTTCACCGTCGCGGGGCCGGCGTTGCTCATCCTGACGCCGGTCGTGCAGCCGGAGGTCGCGCCGACGGTCGGCGTCATGGCGAGCGTGGCAGGAGTGCTGCTGTTGCCGGTGGCCGCGTACACGGTCACGGCCTGGGGCGGCGCCAGGGGCGCCATGGCCAGGGCGATTCTGGCGCCCCAGGGGTCGGAGCTGAGCGAGGTGCTGCGGTCGCGGGCGCGGCTGGTGGACGCGTTCGAGATGGAGCGGCGCAGGATCGAGCGGGACCTGCACGACGGCGCCCAGCAGCGGCTGGTAGCGCTGTCCATGACGCTCGGCATGGCCAGGCTCGACCTGCCCGAGGACTCCGAGGCGGGCCGCCTGCTCGGCCTCGCCCATGGCGAGGCCAAGCAGGCGCTGGCCGAGTTGCGCGAGCTGATCCGCGGCGTGCACTCGCCGATACTCACCGACCGGGGGCTGGCGGCCGCGGTACGCGACGTGGCCGGGCGGTCCCCGGTGCCCGTCAGTGTCGACGTCGAGGTGGGCCGGTTGCCCGCGCCTGTGGAGGTCACCGCGTACTACGTGATCAGCGAGGCCCTGGCGAACCTGGCCAAGCACAGCCGGGCCACCGAGGGCGTCGTCATCGGCCGGATCCAGCGTGGCATCCTGGTCGTCGAGGTCCGCGACGACGGGGTCGGGGGCGCCGACCCGGCCAAGGGCACCGGGCTGACCGGCCTGGCCGACCGGCTGGCCGTGGTCGAGGGCAGATTGTCACTGTCCAGCCCGATCGGCGGACCGACCCTGCTGCGAGTGGAGATCCCGTGCGCGTAGTGATCGCCGAAGACGCCGTCCTGCTCAGGGAGGGCCTGGCCGGGCTGCTCGAACGTTTCGGCCACACCGTGGTCGCCTCGGTCGGCGACGCGCCCGGCCTGCTCGCCGCCGTCGCCGAGCACTGGCCCGAGGCCGTGGTGACCGACGTGCGGATGCCGCCCGGATTCACCGACGAGGGGCTGCGGGCCGCGCTGCAGCTCCGCGGCCGGCACCCCGAGCTGGCCGTGCTGGTGCTCAGCCAGTACGTCGAGCAGACGTACGCCGCCGAGCTGCTCGACTCCGGCGACGGTGCCGGCGTCGGCTACCTGCTGAAGGACCGCATCGGCGACGTGCGGGAGTTCGTCGACGCGCTCGACCGGGTGGCCGCGGGCGGCACGGTCGTGGACCCCGAAGTGGTGCGGCAGCTGTTGCGGCGGCGGCGCGACCCCCTGGACCGGCTCACGCCACGCGAGCAGGAGGTGCTGGGGCTGATCGCGGAGGGCCGCACGAACGCCTCGATCGCCAAGGAGTTGTTCGTCACGGAGGCGGCCGTGGCCAAGCACATCGCGAACATCTTCGCCAAGCTCGACCTCCCGCCGGCCGCCGACGGGCACCGGAGGGTGCTGGCGGTGCTGGCGTACCTGAGACAGGGCTGATCAGGCGCGGGATGCGTCGATCCGATCCTAAAAGTAGGGTTTGTTGGCATGAACGAGCAGTGGCAGGAGGTCGGCGACCGGGTTTATGTCCGGCGTCACCGGTCGTTCGACATGAACACGGGTCTGATCGTCGGTGACGACGGGCACTGCCTGGTGCTCGACACGCGTACCTCGCACCGGGAGGCGGCGGACCTCATCGAGGCGGTCAGAAGGATCACCCCGGGACCGTGGACGGTCGTCAACAGCCACTCCCACTTCGACCACTACTTCGGCAACGCGCTGTTCCGGCCCGCGGAGATCTGGGGGCACGCCAGGTGCGCCGAGGAGATCGAGCGGGACGGCGAGCAACATCGCGCCGGCGTGATCGGGCGCCTGCCCGAGCGGCGGGAGGAGCTGGAGGAGGTCACGATCGTGCCGCCGAACCAGACGTTCACGGCCGCGGCGAGCCTGGACATCGGCGGGCGCATCGTGCATCTGCGGTACTTCGGGCTCGGGCACAGCAGCAACGACGTGGTGGTCCACGTTCCCGACGCCGGTGTGGTCTTCGCCGGCGACCTGGTGGAGGAGGGCGCGCCTCCGGCGTTCGGCGACTCGTACCCGCTGGACTGGCCGGCCACCGTCGCCGCGATGCTGGACGAGATGCCCGAGCAGGTGGTCGTGCCGGGGCACGGCGCGGTGGTGGAACGGGCGTTCGCGCAGGCCCAGCAGGCCGAGCTGGCGCTCGTCGCCGAGCTGGCCAAGCGGGCGCACGTGGAGGGCCTGCGCGACCTGATCAAGCACTTCCCCTATCCCGAGGACGTGGTCAGGCAGGCCATCGACCGCGCCTTCCTGCAGATCGACGCCTGAGGATTGCCAGGCTATATTGCATTTTGCAATATAGAGGGAGGCATCATGGCGCGACGCCACGACCTGGTCGGCCTGACCGTGCTGGCCCTGCTCACGGTGCGCGCCGCCCACCCCTACGAGCTGCACCGGTTCATCGTCGAGACGCACAAGGACTACATCACCGGCCTGCCGCGCAGCCTCTACCACGCGGTCGAGCGGCTGGCCAAGGACGAGTTGATCGTGCCCGCCAAGACCGATCGCGAGGGCCGCAGGCCGGAGCGCACGGTCTACGAGATCACCGAAGAAGGCCGCGCGGAGCTCGCCGCCCGGCTGAAGCAGCTGCTGGAGCGGCCCGACCCCGACCGGTGCACGTTCGTGGCGGCCGTCTCGCTCATCGGCTGCCTGCCGCTGCCGGACGCCCAGCGCGCGCTCCGCGGCCGGGCGGCCACCATCGAGGGCGCCCTGGCCGGGATGGACGCCCACCGGCGGGCCATGGCCGACAGCGGCCTGCCCGCCGTGCTCATGCTCGAAGTCGAGTACGAGCAAGCGTTGCAGCAAGCCGAGCTGGACTGGATCAAGGACCTGCTCGGCCGGCTCGACAAGGGGGAGCTCGACTGGGCCTCCAGGTGAAGGAGGCCGCCGGGGTGCGCCAACACCCCGGCGGCCGGACATCCGAACAAGGCGCCTGCCCTGCCCGAACGCGCATGCACAGGATAGGCGCCGCGACCATTGGAGCAGTGCCATGTCCACAGAGATCGTCCGCCTGCTCGCGCGGACACCCGGTAGGCGACCATGACGAAACGGCTCATCACCGAGGTCGCCGGCGTGGTGACCGCACCGGTCGAGCAGGTGTGGCAGGCGCTGCTCGGCGACCGGCCCGCCTACGAGATGAAGACCGAGGTCGGCGAGCACACCGTCGCCTAGCAGGGCGGCTGGTGGTACCGCGGCGAATGGTCGGTCACCCGTCACCCCGAGGGCGCGCGGGTGGACCACCGCGTCTACAGCGTGGCCGGCCCGTACTGGGCCGTGGCGCTGGCCAACCAGCTTTTCGTCGGCTTCGCCGAGCGTACGCGCCGGTCGTTCGCCGAAGGCATCTCCCGCATCGCCGACCAACTGGGATGCACCGCGCGGCTCGCCTAGGCTTCACCCCTGACCCGGAAGGAAGCCGAAGGCGGCCCCCGGGTCAGGGGTGAGCGTGCTGATCACGCCAGCCGGATCTTGCCCTTCGCCACCTTGATCTTCTTACGCGGGAGCGGCCGCGTGGCAGGACCGTTCAGCACGGCCCCGGTCGAGGCGCTGAACTTGCTGCCGTGGCACGGGCAGTTGATCGTGCCACGGCTCACGCTCGCCACCGCGCAGCCCTGGTGGGTGCACTTGGCGCTGAAACACCGGTAGACGCCCTTCTCCGGCTGCGTGATCACGTACTTGCCCTTGATGATCCTGCCGCCGCCGACCGGGATGCTCTTGGTCGTGGCGAGCACAGGACCCGCCGCCGCCTCGGCCCGGCCGGGCCACAGGAAGACGACTCCGCGCTCGCGGCGCCACCTCGGATGATCAATGCGCGGCGTGTGAGCATGATTGCCTCCTTCAACCGTCCTCACGTTCGCAGATCACCGATGGTTCATGTGTGACACAAGGGAAATCTGGCGACGAACCCACCGCCGGCGTACACCAGACTGCCCTGGTGCAGGGTCGCGATGTCCCGGGCGATCGGCAGCCCGAGCCCGGCGCCGCCCGCGTCCCTCGCACGGGCCTCATCCAGCCTGGTGAAGCGGTCGAACACCGCCTCGCGCTGCTCGAACGGGATCCCGGGCCCGTCGTCGAGCACCTCGAGGACGGCCTCGTCCGTCTCGGCGTGCACGCGTACGCACACCGTCGAGGCGGCGTGGCGTACCGCGTTGTCGGTCAGGTTCGTCACCAGGCGGTCGAGGTGCGCACGGGAGCCCTTCATCACCACGTCCGGCTCGATGTCCAGCTCCACCCGCACTTCGGGCCGCCGCCTGACCCGCAGCGACTCCTCGGCCGCCACCTGGCCGAGGTCCAGCTCGGCGGTCCGCAGCGGCTCGCCCGCGTCCAGCTTGGCCAGCATGAGCAGGTCGGCGGCCAGGGACTGCAGGCGTTCGATGTCGGCCAGGGCCTCCCTGGTCAGCTCGCTGGGCTCGGCCAGCTCAAGCCGGGCGCGCAGGGTCGCGATGGGGCTGCGGAGCTCGTGCGCGGCGTCGGCGACGAACCGCTTGTGCGTCTCCACGGCCGTCTCCAGCCGGTCGAGCGTGCCGTTCACGGTGGTGGCGAGCGCGGCGATCTCGTCTTTCGACCGCGGTACGGGGACACGCTGGTGGAGGTCGCGGGCGGTGATGTGGGCGACCTTGGCCCTGATCGCGGCCACCGGCGCCAGCGCACGGCCCACCGAGAACCAGGTCATGGCGGCCACCACGAGCAGCACGGCGGGCACGCCGGGCAACAACGCGCCGTACAACGTCCGCAGGGCGTCCGTGGCGCCGGCCAGCGAGGCCCTCGACCACAACATGGCGGGGCCGGTCTGGGTCGTCACCTTCATCCCGGCGACGGCATACTCGCCAGGCTCGGCCCACTCCTTGATCACGTCGCCCTTCTCGGCGGTCAGCACGACATCCGGGTCGGCGACCGTGGCGACCGTGCCGTCCTTCAGATGCACCGCGCCTGCCTTCGCGGCGGGCACCCTGATCGGAGTGCCGGGCGCCATCTCGATCGTCCGGGCGAGCGGCACCGCGGCCTCGGCCTTCCTCGTCGCCTCGGCTCCCGCGCTGGTCTCCAGGCTGCCGCGCAACACGATCACCAGCAGCAGGGCCACGATCCCCAGGGTGAGCGCCACGACGAGCGTCGCCGCCGCGGTCGCCTGCAGCCGCACGGACGAGAGGCCCACGGCACTCCGCCGCCACCTGGACGCCACGACAACCCGCCGCCACCCGGACCCGAGGACCACGGCCGCACGTCGCCACCTCCCGAGTCCGATCACACCGCCTCCAGCCGATAGCCGGCCCCGCGAACCGTCATGAGCGTCGTCCGGCCGAACGGCACATCGATCTTCCTGCGCAGGGCGCTGATGTAGACCTCGACGATGTTCGGGTCGCCGTCATAGGAGAAGTCCCAGGCCTGGGCCAGCAGCTCGCTCTTGGAGACCACCTCGCCGGGCCGCCGCGCGAGCGCGTGCAGCACCGCGAACTCCTTCGGCGTCAGCCCGATCCCCACCTCGCCCCTGCGGCACCGCAACCCGGCCGGATCGATCACCAGGTCTCCCACGCTGATCGCCACCGGCCGCTCGCGCCCGCCCCGCCGCACCAGCGCGCGCAGCCGGGCCAGCAGCACCACGTACGAGAACGGCTTGGCCAGGTAGTCGTCGGCGCCGTTGTCGAGCGCCTCGGCCTCGTCGTAGATGCCGTCCTTGGCCGTGAGCATCATGATCGGCGTCCAGTCGCCCGCCTCGCGCAGCCGGGCGCAGACCGCGTACCCGTTCATCCGCGGCAACATGACGTCCAGGACGATCACGTCGTACGTGTTCTCGGTGGCCATCCACAGCCCGTCGCGCCCGTCGTGGGCCACGTCCACGGCGAAGCCCTCGCCCGCCAGGCCGCCCTTGATCAGGTCGGCCAGCCGCTCCTCGTCCTCCACCAGTAAGACTCGCACACCGTCCAGGTTCTCTCAGGTCACCTAAAGCCAGCCTGAAGATCATTTAGGGGCTCTTCAGTGTCGCTTCAGGTACGGCAGGCCAGTCTCGGGAACGTTCGACCGATCCCAGTGAGGAGAACCCATGTTCAAGAGACGTCTCGCGGTGCTCGGCGCGGTCTGCGCGCTCGCGCTCACCGGCCTGGCCGGGTCCGCCCTGGCCGACGAGCCGCCATCCACCGCGGGCGCCAAGGTGACGTGCACGACCAGCGACGGCAAGACCATCGAGCTGTCCGCGGCCGAGCCGGCCAAGGCGATGGGCGTCGTGGTCGCCCCCGACGGGGAGGCGAAGAAGGTCGATCCGGGCGAAATGGTGAAGCTGCGTGCCGTTCCCGCGGAGAAGCTGCCCGAAGGGGCCGAGCCGCCCGTGATGGTGAAGAAGGTCGAGCTCGCCGAGGGCGACGCGGTGGCCGCCGTTCCCGCCAAGCCCGCCGAGGGTCTGCCCGTGCCCCCGGAGGCCGGCAAGGCCCCCGAGGGCGGCCATGGCAAGGCGGTCACCATCGTCTGCAAGAAGCCCGAGTAGTCACTCGGCGAACGACGGGTGCGGCCCCAGCGCCCAGTACTCGAAGAGGCCGTGGCCGACGAGCCCGTCGTACTCGAAGCGCCCGACGGCGTCCACCAGGCCCCACATCCTGGCGGCGTCGTGGGGCAGCCGGTACGTCACGCCCTGCACCACGGGCCCGGGCCCCTGGTACATGCCGTGCCGCCAGTCCGGCTCCAGCCCGTAGCCGGTGCCCACCATGAGGTGCACCGGCAGGATCGGGGTGCAGAGCACGTCGAACGGCTTGCCGCCGGGCGGCGAGAAGGTGATCACGGCCTCGACGACGTCCCGGGTGCCGGGGGCATAGACGGGGCGGTAGTCCGGCCGGCCGAGATACTCCTCCTCCCGCCCGTCCGGCCAGACGCGCACGGCCTCCTCCAGCAGCCGGCGGCCGCGCTCGTCCTCCTGCACGATGCAGAGGATGGCGTGGTCGTCGAACTGCATCGGCGCGTAGAGCCAGTAGAACGTGCCGGGGTTCTTGGCCTGGATGCCGGGCGGCTCCGCCTCGCCGACCGGCCGGATGCCCCAGGACCGGTCTCTGGTGCCCTGCCAGCGGTCGGGGGTGACCGGGATGTCCTCCCCACCGATCCTGATATTTCCGGACCAGCGGCCGGTCTGCGCCAGGCGTACCGAGTCGAACATCACACGCTCCTGCCACCGCAGGAAGTGCCGGGGTTCGAGGGTCGCCGGGATCGTCCCTTCCCAGAGCAGGTCGAAGGACAGGCCATGTTCGTTCGGCTCCAGGACCACCCTGAGCCGCTTGAGCCCTTCGACGACCTCCACGCGGAAGGGGCCGATCCCGGTGTCCATCCGGTCGGCGCCGAGCTCGCGCGAGGCCCGGACGACGCGGTGCAGGTCACGGTGCCGTACGCAGGCGAAGGCGTCGGTGACGCCCAGGTTGGGGTACTGGCCGAGGCCGACGATCAGCATGAGCTCATCGGTGCCGGCGTGGCAGTTGAAGTAGTAGCGGTCGTAGAAGTTGCGGTCGGAGGTGGCCACGTGCCGCATGACCTGGGCCGCCTGGTGGATGGGGTAGTCGTCGAGCGGTGACAGCGCCATGACCGCGGTTGTAGCAAGCGCTTGGTGGAACGTCAACGGACGAGGGCACAGTCAACGGACGCGGGCACAAGGGAAGCGCGCCCCCGTACAAGGCGAGGGCGCGCTTCCTGGCGAGATCAGGACATCTTGCGGGATGTCTCGTCCGCCTTGTTCGACACGTTGGCCGCGATCCGGTCCGCGGACTCGGCGGTCCGTTCCGCCTTCTCGTTGACCCATCGTGAGGCATCGGAGGCGGATTCCTTCATGTGCTCGGTCCACTGCTGGGCATTGCGCCGGTAGACCATGTAACCCATGGCTCCTATGGCAATCCCGGTCAAGAGAACGAGCAACGGCCACTGCCGCGACCGCGTGGGCGTCGGGTCGATCTTCCTGGCCGCCGTGGTCAGCATGTGGCTGACCCTGGGGGCGACCTGGTCCTCGAACCCGTGCGCCACGGACTCAATCCGCGGCGCCGCCCAGTAGCGGGCGTCTTCGATTCGATGGGCGGCGGCCACCTTGGCCTGGTCCGCCATCGGTGCCATGCGGTGGCCGGTTCGCACGGCCTGGGCCCTTACGCGGCCCATCCACGTGGCTGGTACTTCGATGACCACGCGGCGTCTTCTCATTGTCAGGGACACGACAACCTCCCCTGTCGTTGGAGCCCCGAGCCTGACCTTCCCTGGGCAGGGCCGCTCAATCATGGCCGTCCATGGGAGGATGGCTCTGAAGGCCGTACGGCCATAGTCCTCAAAACACTACAAACCAACCCTGTGCATAGAGGGGGGCAGCTGTCTCGTGGCTGAGAAGCTGATCGCTAACCTGCAGACCAATCGCGGCAATATCAAGGTAGAACTCTTCCCCACCAAGGCCCCGAAAACGGTACGCAACTTCGTGGAGCTGGCGGAAGGCGGCCGCGAATGGACGCACCCGGGCACCGGTGAGAAGAGCACCGGCCGCTACTACGACGGCACGATCTTCCACCGGGTCATCTCCGGATTCATGATCCAGGGCGGTGACCCGCTAGGGCAGGGCATCGGCGGCCCCGGCTACGAGTTCGACGACGAGATCCACCCGGAGCTGTGGTTCAACCGGCCGTACCTGCTGGCCATGGCCAACGCGGGCATCCGCTTCGGCAAGGGCACCAACGGCTCGCAGTTCTTCATCACCGTCGTGCCCACGCCGCACCTCAACGGCAAGCACACCATCTTCGGTGAGGTGATCGAGGGCCAGGAGATCGTGGACGCCATCGCCAAGACCCGCGTCGACCGCCGTGACCGCCCGGTGGAGGACGTGGTCCTGGAGTCGGTCACCATCGACCGCGTCCAGGCCTGACGGGGCCCTGACGGGACGGGCCCTCCGCTCGGAGGGCCCGATGCCCGACACGCCGCCACGCATCCCACGCTGTCACCGCGCGGCGCTCACACGAGCGCGGCGCCATGTGGTCATCGCCTGGTTCTTGGCCGGGTGGGGTTCCTGCGGCGTCAGATGCGTACGTGGTCGTCAGGTGGCCGGGCGCGGTGTACGGGCACGCGGCAAGCCCGTGCAAGCCATAGGCTTTCGGTCATGACCAGCCAGCCGCCCAGCCCACCCCCTCAGCCCGAGCAGCCGGCTGAGGCCGTGCCCACGTGCTACCGGCACCCCGACAAGGAAACCTGGGTTCGCTGCCAGCGCTGCGACCGTCCCATCTGCCCTGACTGCATGCGCGACGCGGCGGTCGGCTTCCAGTGCCCCGAGTGCGTGGCCGAGGGCAACCGCGGGGTCCGCCAGGCCAAGTCCACGTTCGGCGGCAGCGTCGTACGCACGCCGTTCGTGACGTACACCATCCTGGTCATCAACGTCCTGGTCTTCGGCGCCCAATACCTCGCCGGCAACGAGGTCACGGGGGAGTTGGCCATGTGGCCCGCCGGCGTGGCCGTGCTCGACCAGTACTACCGGCTGATCACCGCCGCGTTCGTGCACGGCGGCGTCTTCCACATCCTGTTCAACTGCTGGGCGCTCTACGTCGTCGGCCCATACCTGGAGCGCGCCTTCGGCCACGTGCGCTACGTGGCGCTCTACTTGATCAGCGCACTCGGCGGCTCGGTGCTCGGTCTCTGGCTCGACCCGCTCAACCAGCCCACGGTCGGCGCGTCCGGGGCCATCTTCGGCCTGTTCGGCGCGGTGTTCGTGGTGGGCCGCAAGCTCAACATGGACGTGCGCGGCATCGCCGTGCTCATCGCGATCAACCTGGTGATCACCTTTGTGGTCTCGGGCATCAGCTGGACCGGCCACATCGGCGGTCTGATCACCGGCTCGCTGCTGGCGGGAGCAATAGCCTACGCCCCCAAGAACAACAAGACCCTGTGGCAGGTCCTGGCGATCACGGGAGCGCTGGCATTGCTGGCCGTCCTTGTGGTGGTGCGGGCGTCGGCCATCCTGGCCGCCGTCTGACCCCCCACAGGGTGTGGAAAAAGCTGTGGAAAGAACTACCGCCAGCGGGTGGAAAGAACCACACCGAAGATGATGAAAACAAACCCGATCAACAGGTTCCAGTTCTGGAGGTCACCGATGAAGGGCGTCTGCGGCGCGACGTAATACACCGCGATCCAGAGGATACCGATGATCCACGCGACGACCATCGTCGGCGCCAGCCAGCGGGGGCTGACCTTGACCTGCTGAGACCTCTGCGGCGGCGTGTAGACCGCCTTCTTGCGAGCCTTGGACTTGGGCACTGGATAACTCCTGCTGAGGGCCTGGGGCATCCGGATCGTCCGCAGGCTCTTTGTTTAGCCTAGTTGAAGCGGGGTCCAGAATAGTCGCCACGCACACGTCATGGCGATCCCTGCCGCCCCCGATCCCCGGACAACCTGCTCGAAGGCGGGCTGCGCCGCAGGTCGTGGGGGGAGACGAGCCGAAGAGGCCGCGGTGGCCGTACTCTGGTATGTCGTCTTTCCACTTTTTGAGCCCTTGGTGACGCCCGACGAGGTGACGGTAAGGAAATGAGCCGCGTGCTGGTCGTGGACAACCACGACAGCTTCGTCCACACGATCGTCCAGTACCTGCGTGTGCTGGGCGCGGACTGCGACGTGCGGCCACGCGACCACGTACGCGTGAGCGACGCCGACGGCTTCGACGGCGTGCTCATCAGCCCGGGACCGGGCACGCCTGAGGCGGCCGGCGTCAGCGTTCCCCTCGTCCGCCACGCGGCCGTGCGCGAGCAGCCGCTGCTCGGCGTCTGCCTCGGCCACCAGGCCATCGCCATCGCCTTCGGCGCCACGGTGTCCCGCGCGCCCGAGCTCTTCCACGGCCAGACCAGCGACATCGTTCACGACGGCAAGGGCGTGTTCGAGACGCTGCCCTCTCCGGTGCGGATGACCCGCTACCACTCGCTCGCCGTGTTGCCCGAGACCGTCCCCGACGTGCTCGACGTGACCGCGCGTACGACGGACGGCGTGGTCATGGGCCTGCGGCACCGTAGGGCGCCCATCGAGGGCATCCAGTTCCACCCGGAGTCGGTCTTGTCCGAACATGGCTACACATTGCTTGAGAATTGGCTCCGCGGAACCGTGTAACGAACGTCGCGCGCCCGGCGACTACCTAGTGAGCGTCCCCGCCGTTGCCCCCGAGCGGCGGGGGCGTTCTTTCATGTCATGAGCGAACAAAGGGCCGCCCGTCCCACGCGGGGAACGGGCGGCCCTTTCCGCCTGTGCGAGCTGCCTCAGCCGCCGAGGCCGCCGGGGTCGTCGTCGATCGGGTTGTCCTCGATCGGGTTGTCCTCGGTCGGCTCGTCCGACGGGTCGGTGGGCTGCTCGGTGGGGAACGGGTCGCTCGGCTGCTCAGTCGGCTGCTGCTGCGGACCTGTCGACACCACGATCGTCACGGTCGTGTTCGGCGCCAGCTTGGTGCCCGGGCCCGGGTTCTGCTGGATGACCGTGCCCGCGGCCTGCTCGTCGGGCTGCTCCGTGACCTTGACGCGGAAGCCCGCGGCCTTGAGCTGGGCGGTGGCGTCCTCCACCGTGAGCTGCTGCACGTCAGGCACCTCGCCGAGCTCCTTGGGCACCCAGAGGGTGACGGTGCCGCCCTCCTGGATCTCCTCCCCGGACTTGGGGCTGGTGGCGACGACGGTGCCCTGTGGCTTGCTGGAGACCCTGGTCTTGACCGTGCCCTGCAGGCCGGCGGTCTCCAGTGCCTGCATGGCCTCCGCCTGCTGCATGCCGACGAGGCCGTCCGGCACCTTGACCTTCTTCGGCCCCGTGGACACGAACAGCTTGACGGACGAGCCCTTCTCGACCTTGGTGCCCTGGGCGGGATCCGTCCTGATGACGGTGTTCTTGTCGACGTCGGAGCTGGGCTCCTTGACGACCTCGACCTTGAGTCCCAGGCCCGTGAGCTGGCTCTCGGCGAACTTCTGCTCCTGCGAGGCGAGGGACGGAATGGCCACCGTCGTGTCCGACGCCGTGTTGCCCGCGCCGAATATCAGATAGCCGGCCGTGACGAACGCGCCGATGATCAGCAGCGGAATGATGATCCACAACGCGGTCTTGACGCCGTTGCCACCGCCGCCGGAGGCCCGGCGCCGCCCGCCACGCCCGCCGCCGTCGCCATCACCGTAGTCGTACGGCGGGATCGCGCTGGTGCGCTGCGTGCCAGGGCCGGAGCCGGCCTGCGTGGCCGTCATCATGCGCGTGCCCTGGCCGTAGTTGCTCGTCATCGCCATCGTCTGGGCGTCGGTCGGCATGCCGGACATGGCCCGCTGGATGTCGGCCCGCATCTCGGCCGCGCTCTGGTAACGCTGGGCCGGGTCCTTGGCCATGGCCTTGAGCACGATGGCGTCGGCCCACGGCGGGATGTCGCGGTCGATCTGCGACGGCGGGATCGGCTCCTCGCGGACGTGCTGGTAGGCGATCGCGACCGGCGAGTCGCCGGTGAACGGCGGCTGCCCGGTCAGCAGCTCGTAGAGCAGGCAGCCGGTGGAGTAGATGTCGCTGCGCGCGTCGACCCGCTCGCCCCGCGCCTGCTCCGGCGACAGGTATTGCGCGGTGCCGATCACCTGCGCGGTCTGTGTCATCGTGGCCGCGGAGTCGGCCATCGCCCGCGCGATGCCGAAGTCCATCACCTTGACGTCGCCCGCGCGGGTGATCATCACGTTGGCCGGCTTGATGTCGCGGTGCACGATGCCGCCGCGGTGGCTGTAGTCCAGCGCCCGCAGGATGCCGTCGACCAGCTCGACCGCCCGCTCGGGCATCAGCCGCCGGTCCTGGCGCAGCAGGTCGCGCAGCGTCCGGCCGTCGACGTACTCCATCACGATGTACGGCACGGGCGTGCCGTCGGTGGCGTCTTCGCCGGTGTCGTAAACCGCGACGACGGCCGGGTGGTTCAGTGAGGCCGCCGACTGCGCCTCACGGCGGAACCGGGCCTGGAAAGTGTGGTCACGCGCCAGATCGGAGCGGAGGGTCTTGATCGCGACTATGCGGTCCAGCCGGATGTCTCGGGCGCGATAGACCTCGGCCATGCCGCCGCGCCCGACGACACCGTCGAGCTCGTAACGACCTCCGAGTAGCCGAGGCTGAGTCATTTCCTGCACTGTCCCTTACCGTTCATCTTGGGTGCCGGCCTGCTCGGGGGGCCGCCGGTGTCCATCATCGACCCCCTGGCGCGTCACGTCTCCTCCTTGGGCGGGTTCGTCTCACCCGGGTCTGGCGAAGCGGTCGGTGTCGAAGCCGTCGGTGTCCTGGTGGGCGTTGGGGTGGGAGTGGGTGTCGGGGTCCGGGTGGTCGGTGTCGGCTTCGGCGTCGGCTTCTTGGTGGGAGTTGCCGACTTGCTTACCGTAGCTGACCGTGAGGGTATAGGCCTCGGTGACTTGACCGGAACCACCGCCGGGCGCCGGCTGCGCGTTTTGGTCTTGCTCGGGCGCGCCTGCTCCGGTGTCAAAACCGCCGATTCTGTGGGATCCACCACGTCGGGCGCCGTCTCCACCGCCGGACGGCCGGCGAGGGAGATGGCGCTGAGCCCCACCGCGGCCACGCACCCGGCCGTGGCCACCGCGGCCAGCGTCCTGGCGCCCTTGCGCCGTTTGCCTTTCCCGCCCGTGCGCTGTTCCAGCGCCGTCGCCGGGGCGAGGTCGTCGGTGTCCCGCTGGTCCTCGGGCGACGGCTCGCGTACGCGGAAGCCGGACGGGTCGGTGAGCATGCTCAGATCGGCGCCGGGCTCGGCGCCGGCCAGCGACTCGCGCAGCACGTAGGCTCGGTCGGCCACCTCCAGCGCCGTGGCCGGGCGCTGCGCGGGATCCTTGGCCAGCAGCGCCAGGACCAGCTCACGCAGCGGCGCGGGCACGTCCACGCCGAGCGGCGGGGGCGCCTCGTTGAGGTGCAGCAGCGCGATCGCCACCTGGCTGTCCCCGCGGAACGGCGTGCGCCCCGCCAGGCACTCGTACGCCACCACGCCCAGCGAGTAGAGGTCGGTCGCGGGTGTGAGCGGGAAACCCTGCGCCTGCTCGGGGCTGACGTATTGGGCGGTGCCCAGCACCGTCCCCGTCTGCGTCACCGGCGCCGCCTCCAGGGCCCGCGCGATGCCGAAGTCCGTCACCTTGATGATGCCCTCGGGGGTGACGAGCAGGTTGCCCGGCTTGATGTCGCGGTGGATGATCCCGGCGGAGTGCGCCGCGTGCAGTGCCTTGGCGGTCTGGTGCACCACGTCCAGCGCCACCTCGGCCCCGATGGCGCCGTTGCGGGCCAGGATGGCCGACAGCGGCTCCCCGTGGACCAGCTCCATCACCAGGTAGGCGAGGTCGCTCTGCTCGCCGTAGTCGAAGATCTGCGCGATCCCTGGATCGGCCAGGGACGCCGTGAGCCTGGCCTCGTTGCGGAAACGCTCGCGGAAGGTGAGGTCGGCGTAAATGTGGCTACGCAGGATCTTGACCGCCACCTCGCGGCCGAGGAGCTCGTCGCGGGCACGCCACACCTCTCCCATACCGCCCGTGGCGATGCGGGAGACCAGGAAGTAGCGGTTACGGAGCCGCATGGTCCAGCAGGTTACCGTCACTCACTTGTTCAGCACCGCCTCCAGCACGGCCTTTGCGATCGGCGCGGCCGTGTGACCGCCTGTCGCCTCCGCGCCGACGTTCGCGGCGCCGGACTCGACGATGACCGCCAGCGCCACTTTCGGGTCCTCCGCGGGCGCGAAGGAGATGAACCAGGCGTGCGGCGCGGCGCGGTCGCCGGACTCCGCGGTGCCTGTCTTTCCCGCTACTTGGACGCCTGGAACCTGCGCGAGGTTTGCCGTGCCGTTGTTGACGACGCTCACCATCATCTCGCTCAGCTTGCCCGCGGTCTCGGGGCTCACCGCCTGCGACAGCTCCTCAGGCTTGGCCTCGTCGACCGAGTCGCCCTTGGCGTCGGTGATCTTGTTGACGAGGTACGGCTTCATCACCGTGCCGTTATTGCCGATCCCCGCCGCGATCATGGCCATCTGCAGCGGCGTCATCCGGTTGCTGCGCTGCCCGATCGAGGCCATCGCCACGGCCGCCTGGTCCTCCTTCTCGCCGAAGTCGCTCTGGGCGACCGACATCGGCACGGCGATCTGCTCGCCCATGCCGAACTTCTCGGTCTGCTCCTTCATCTTGTCGTAGCCCAGCTCCAAGCCCATCTTGCCGAAAGGCGTGTTGCAGGACCTCTCCAGAGCGAACTTCAGCGTCACCTGGCCAGAGCCGCACGCCGCGCCGCCGTAGTTGGGCAGGCTGATGTTCGTGTTGGGCAGCGGCAGCTGCTGTGGCGCCTCGATGGTGGTGTCCGGCCCGCGTGAGGAGTCGTCCTCGAGATAGGCGGCCATCGTCACCACCTTGAAGGTCGAACCCGGCGGGTACGTCTGCCCGATGGTGCGGTTGAGCAGCGGCTGGCTCTTGTCCTTGGCCAGCACGTCGTAGCGCGTGAAGACCTTGCCCTTTTCGGTGCCCGACAGCTCGGTGGGGTCGTAGGTCGGCAGCGAGACCATCGCCAGGATCGCGCCGGTCTTCGGGTCGAGCGCGACGACGGCGCCGCGCTTGCCGCTGTTGCGCAGCGCGTCGTAGGCCGCCTTCTGCGCCTTGGGATTGATCGTGACCTCGACGTTGGCGCCCTTGGTCGGCTCGCCGGTGAACAGGTCGATGCTCCGCCGCAGCAGCAGATCCGCGCTGGAGCCGTCGAGCAGGTCGTTCTCGGACCTCTCGATCGCGCTCTCGCTCTCGGGCGAGAAGAAGCCGGTGACGTGCGCGTACAGCTTGGCGTCCGGGTATTCCCTGGCGAACCTGAACTTCTTGCTCTCGGTCTCGACGGACTGCGCGATCACCTTGCCGCCCGCGACGATGCGTCCCCGCTCGATGGCGTAACGCGCGTAGTAGTTGCGGGTGTTGCGGGAGTCGCCGCTCAGCTCCTCCGCGCGGACCGCCTGCAGGATGTTCACGTTGATCATCAGGAGCGCGAACATGACCAGGCAGGCCACGGCCGCGCGCTTCAGGGTCTTGTTCATCGCTGGAACACCTGCGTCAGTCCTTCGTTCTGGATCGCCTGAGGCGGGGGCTTTCGCGCCGAATCTGACATTCGTACCAAAAGCGCGATAAGGATCCAGTTAGCCAGCAACGCCGAGCCACCCTGGGACATGAACGGGGTGACCAGGCCGGTCAGGGGAATGAGGTTCGTCACACCGCCGACGATGATGAACACCTGCCAGGCCAGGATGAACGACAGGCCGCCCGCCAGCAGCTTCGAGAACGGCTCGCGAGCCGCGAGCGACGTGCGCAGGCCCCGCTCGACCAGCAGCGCGTAGAGCATGAGCAGCGCCATCAGGCCGGTCAGGCCGAGCTCCTCGCCGACCGCGGCGAAGATGAAGTCGGAGAACGACAGCGGGATCAGGTCGGGATTGCCCTGCCCGAGCCCGGTGCCCAGAATGCCGCCCGCGCCCAGCCCGAACAGGCTCTGCATGATCTGGAAACTGCCGCCGATCTCCCGGTTGTAGAACTCGTCGGAGCTCGGGTTGAGCCAGATCTGGAACCGGTCGCCGACGTGGTCGAAGACCATGCCCGCGAGGAAAGCGCCACCGGCGAAGAGCAGCACGCCGATCAGCACCCACGACGTGCGCTGGGTGGCGATGTAGAGCATCGCGATGAACGTGCCGAACAGCAACAGCGACGTGCCCAGGTCCTTCTCGAAGACCAGGACGAGCAGGCTGAGCGCCCACGTGACGAGGACCGGGCCGAGGTCTCTGGCCCGCGGCAGGTCGATGAGGAGCAGCCGCCGCCCGGCCAGCGCCAGCACGTCCCGCTTGGCCACGAGGTAACCGGCGAAGAAGACCACCAGCGCCAGCTTGGCGAACTCGCCCGGCTGGATGGAGAAACCGCCGATGCGGATCCAGATCTTGGCGCCCTGCACCTCGCTCAGCGAGCTGGGCAGCACCGCGGGGATCGCGAGCAGGACCAGGCCGATGGCGCCGGCGGTGTAGGTGAGGCGCTGGAGCATACGATGATCGCGGATCACGAGCAGTGTGGCCGCGAACATGACGACGCCGACGGCCGTCCACATGATCTGGTTGGCGGCTGACGCGCCGGGCATCTTCGCCGACTCGAGCCGGTAGATCATCACCAGGCCGAGACCGTTGATCACGGTCACCAGCGGCAGGATCAGCGGATCCGCCCATGGGGCGAACTTGGCCAGCACGATGTAGGCGATCAGCATCAGGCCGCCCAGACCCAGACCGTACGTCAGCATGCCCGCCGGGATCTGGTCGTCGATCGCCAGGCCGACGTTGGCGTACGCGCCCATGACGATGACCACCGCCAGCGCGAGCATGACCAGCTGGGCCACGCGGCGCTTGGCCGGCATCGGGACGGGGGCTTCGGCGACTTCGCTCATTTACTGCTGTTTCGTCTTTGTCGGGCTCGCGGATGGCGTGGGAGACGCACTAGTCGTCGCGGTCGTTTCGCTCGGCTGATCTCCGGAGAACTTCAACGCGTTGATTTTCGTGAGGCCTTCGTCGACGGAAAGGACGGGTATTCCGCTCTTGATCAGTGCCTGGTCGGCCTCGGACAGCTGGGAGAGCTTCCGTCCCGTGGGCTTGGAGACGCTGAAAAGCTGGAGCGGACCCAGCTCCTTCTGGACGCCCTGGAACACGACCACTTCGTCGCCCCTGGCACCGACGAAGAACTGGTCCTGGGTCCACTGATATCCAAAGTAGCCGCCGGCGCCGACGGCCGCGATGCCAATGCCGAGCACGGTGACCAGCACGGGCCACAGACGACGACGCCTGCCCGACCGCCGGGACGCCTGCGCGATCGGCTCGTCGAAGTCGTCGTCGGTGATCGCCGGCTGGGGTGCGGTCACCGAGCCAGGTCGCCCCGGCGAGGTGTCCTGCGGATTTCCGCGCAGCCTGGTCATGCCCGCGGCGCCTACGATGGCGGCCTCGGCAGGCACCTGCTGCCCATCGGTGATCTCCAGGACGTCGGCCAGCACACACGTGATGTTGTCCGGCCCGCCTCCCCTGTTCGCCAGGTCGATGAGCTGGCGGACGACCTCTTCCGGGTCGTCGATGTTGGTGAGTGTGGCGTGCAGCGTCTCCGCGCTCACCACACCGGACAACCCGTCGGAGCACAGCAGGTAGCGGTCGCCCACCTGCGCCTCCCGGAGCGTGAGGTCGGGATCGACCTCGCCGCTGCCGTCGAGCGCCCGCAGCAGGATCGAGCGCTGCGGATGCGTGGCGGCCTCTTCCGGCGTGATGCGCCCGTCGTCGACGAGCTGCTGCACCAGCGTGTGGTCGTGGGTGATCTGGTAGAGCTCCCCGCGCCTGAGCAGGTAGGCGCGCGAGTCGCCGACGTGCACGAGGGCGACCTGGGTGCCGTGCCAGAGCATGGCTGTGAGAGTCGTGCCCATGCCTTTGAGGCTGGGATCCCGCCCGACCATCTCGTGCAGCTTGCGATTGGCGTCGCGTACCGCTGCCTCGATGGTGTTGAGCAGGTCACCCCCCTGTTGGGCCTCTTCGAGCGAGGCCATGGCGGCGATGGCGACTGAGCTCGCCACCTCGCCGTGTGCGTGCCCGCCCATGCCGTCGGCGACGGCGAGCAGGCGGCCGCTAGCGTACGCCGAGTCCTCGTTTCCTTCGCGGAGGAGGCCGACGTCCGAGCGGGCGGCGTAGCGGAGTGCGATGGTCATTTGCGCAATTCAATGACTGTCTTGCCGACGCGGATCGGAACACCGAGCGGCACCGGGGTCGGGCGGGTGACTTTCGAGCGGTCGAGATACGTGCCGTTGGTCGACCCGAGGTCTTCCACGATCCACTGACCGTCCTGAGGGAAGAGCCGGGCATGCCGGCTGGATGCGTAGTCGTCGGTGACTACCAGCGTGGCGTCGTTCGCCCGGCCAATGGTGATGGGCGTCTCCGTGAGATCGATGGTGGTGCCTTGCAGCGGGCCACCTGTGACGATGAGCTGGCGTGGCTCGCCCTTTTTGCTCTTGGGCTTCGCCACGGCCTTGGCGGGTTTGGCGGCTTTGCGTGGACCCGCGGGAGCCGTGCGTGAACCGAACAAGTCAGTCCGGATCACGCCGACTGCGGCAATGACGAAGAACCACAGCACCGCCAGGAAGGCGAGCCGGATCAGCAGCAGCGTGAGCTCGGACATGGACCGTTTGTCTACCCCTAATCGCGCCGGAACACCAGAGTCGTACGCCCCAGGGTCACTCGCGTGCCGTTCTGGAGCTCGATCCTGCGTACCGGCTGGCCGTTGACGAAAGTGCCGTTCGTCGATCCCAAATCGACGAGGACCACAGTCTGGCCCTCGACACGCAGCTCCGCGTGGTGCCGCGAAACGCCGGGATCGACTAGACGAAGATCGCAGTCGGTGCCCCTGCCTAGCAAGGTCACCGGAGTGGTGAGCTCGTAAGAGCGGTCGCCCTGCGGGTCATCCTGGGTGGAGACGAGCAGCCTGGGCCGCCCGTTGAACGCATGCGGCCGGGACGGAGGCAGGTCGCTCGCCGGCTGGCGGATCTCGTCCTGTTCGACCGTCGCGCCGCGAATGACGCCGGACCTGATGCGGAACAGGCCCACAGCCAGATCGCCGGCGGTCTCGAAGCGCACCCGGACCGGTCCTACGAAAGAGTAGCCCTGTTCCTTGGCGTACTCCCTGGCGAGGTTGGCCAGCTCGTGACTGATGCTGTCGGCGTAGACCTCTAGCCGTTCGCTGTCGGTCGTGGACAGCTCAACCACGAAGTCGTTGGGCACGAGCGTGCGACCTTGAGCGACGATCGCCGCACGCTCATCCATCTCCCGCTGAACCGCGCTGGCGACCTCGACCGGCTGAAGGTCAGATTTGAACGCCCGCGCAAAGGCCCCCTCAACCAAGCCTTCGAGCCTTCGCTCGAAGCGCTGAAGGACTCCCACCGGGTACCTCCCTTCCTCCGTGCATATGATCGCGTTTCCCCGACGCGTACGGCGCCCGGTTTCCGCTCGTTTCCACGTCGCGGCGGTCCCGGCGCCCCGTCGGCTGTAGCGCCCAGCTCCTCCGCTCCCGTGTCTTATGCGATCGTATCCGGGTTCAGTACCAGTGGCTGTTCCGTGCTACTGTTTCTCCGCACCCAAAAAAGGGCGGGTGGCGGAACGGCAGACGCGCACGGTTCAGGTCCGTGTGTCCGAAAGGACGTGAGGGTTCAAATCCCTCCTCGCCCACTCGGTGACTGGGGACCCCTGGTCGGAAGCTTTGCTTCCTTCCGCGGGTCCCCTCGTCGTGTTTTCCGGGGGGTAACCCCCGGACCCCCAGCGTTTTCGGGGCGCTTTGCCCCCCGGGCCCCCCTTTGTCTGCGGTGGTTGCCCGCCGCTGTTTGGGTTGCCCATCGTTCTTGGGTTGGCCGCCGTTCTTGCGTGGTGGCCGCCGTTGTTGCCGGTCCCCACCCTGACGAAGTCATCGGCGGATCGCAAGAGGTGGGGCCTCTTTTCTTGGTTGCGGTCGTGGTCGCCTTCGGACGGTACGTCAGGGTGGTTGCAGGGCGCTTTCGTGCTGCTTGCTGTGTTTTACGTCACACGTTCGTGTCTAGCAGTTCGCCCAAGAGGTCGGTGAGGCTCACCATTCCGATGACCGATCCTGATTGGTTCGTTACCAGGGCCAGGTGGGATCTCGCCTCTTGCAGTGCTGTCACCGCCTCTGGGACCTGCGTTACGCAGGCCAGTTCGGGGAGGGGGTGCGTCAGGTCCCTTGCCTTGCTGCTCGGGTTCAGGAGGGCGTCTCTTGCGTGCAGGGTTCCCTCTACGGCGTTCGGGGTGCCTACCAGGAGTCGCAGGTGACCGCATTCTGCCGCGGTCGCTCTGATCTCTGCTGCTGTTGCCGTTGATGGAACCATGATTGCCTCTGTTATCGGGACCATGAGGCGTTCTATGCCTTCTGCCTGTAGGCGTAGGGCCCTTGTCAAAAGGTCGTGTTCTTCTCGGTCCAGGAGGCCCATTCGGCCTGATTCGCCTACCAGCATCGCCAGTTGCCGGGGGGTGCGGGTCGTGGCCAGTTCGTCTCTCGGCTGGACGCCGAAGAGGCGGAGGATGGCGTTGGTGAGGCCGTTCAGGGTCGTGAGCAGGGGGCGCATCACGTGGGTGAAGGCGCGGAACGGCAGGGTCAGCAGGAGGGCCGCTCGTTCCGGGTGGGTCAGGGCCCAGGACTTCGGGGCCATTTCGCCGATCACCATGTGGAGGAAGGTCACCAGGGCCAGGGCGATCGTCAGTGAGATGGGGAGGCGGAAGGACTCCGGGATCGCTATCGCGGCGAAAACCGGCTCCAGCGCGTGTTCCAGTGCCGGCTCCGAGACCTGGCCCAGTCCCAGGGTGCACAGAGTGATGCCCAGTTGGGCGCCGGCCAGCATGAGGGAGAGTTGTCTGCCGCCTGCCACGGCGGACTTGGCGGCGAATCTCACCAGGCGGTTGCTGCCTGTGGCCATCTCTTCCAGGCGGTGGCGTCTGGCCGAGACGAAGGCGAACTCCGCTGCTACGAACAGCGCGTTGAAGGCCAGGAGGGCGAGACTGATGAGGAGCATCGTCATCGGGTCGCCTCCGCCGGCTCGGTGAGCGGTTCGGGGACGAGGCGGACCCATTCGGGCACGCGGCGGTTCAGGGACATGACCGTCAAGTGCGCCACGTGGTCGGCTTCGTTGTCCGTGAACGGGTCGTCGGTGGGTGGGCTGACGGGAACCGTCACCTCGTCGCCGGGGTCCGGCATCCGGCCCAGTCTGGCCAGGACCAGACCGGCGAGGGTGTCGTAGTCGTCGCTCTCGGGGAGCGAGATGCCGGTGGCGCGCTCCACCTCGTCCAGGCGCAGCCAGCCGGGCACCTCCCAGACGCCGGACTCGCGTTCCACGGCGCCCGCGGGCTCGGGGTCGTTCTCGTCCAGCAGCTCGCCGACCAGCTCCTCGGCCAGGTCCTCAATGGTGATCACGCCTGCCAGGCCGCCGTACTCGTCGATGACCAGGGCGATGTCGTCCCTGGCCGTGCGCATCCTGTCCAGGACGGATGGCAGGGGGAGGGAGTCGGGGACCAGG